>NZ_JBVVQF010000002.1:0-411845 GCF_055811815.1 Mesorhizobium sp. WSM4836 | reverse complement strand
TTTGTGCCGGCAGCTATGCTACTAATCTGGGTATGGTGCTAATTGGCTCCAACGACCCGCCCGCCGAGGCGGGTTTTGCATTTTCGCCCAACATCAAACAATCCCGCCGCCGACGCTCGCCACCGCCGGCCGTTCCGCTGCAACCTTCGCCCGGTAGCGGGCGGCGCGGTAGGCGACGACCGGATCGATGGCGCCGCCGGTATTCAGCCGTGCCATGGCAAGGATCGGCTCGACATCGGTGCGATAGGCTGTCTTCAGCGTCTGTGTCGCCATCAGCGCGTCGTTGGTTTCCTGGAAACCTTCGAGCGCCTTGCGGTCGACCAGCAGCGCCTGCGCATAAGCGCGCTGTACCTCGATCGCCGACAGCATCAGGCTTTCGATCGGATCGGTGACGTTGTGGCTCTGGTCGAGCATGTGGGCCGGATGGAAACCTTCGGCGCCTGAAAGCTCGGCATCGACCAACTCGTTGAAGACCAGGAAAAGGCGGTAGGGATCGATCGAGCCGGCGTCGAGGTCGTCGTCGCCATATTTCGAATCGTTGAAATGGAAGCCGCCGAGCTTCTTGAACTGGATCAGCCGCGACACGATCATCTCGATATTGACGTTGGGGGCGTGATGGCCGAGGTCGACCAGGCAGAACGCCTTGTCGCCAAGCTCTTTGGCGATGATGTAGTTGGTGCCCCAATCCTGCACGACGGTCGAATAGAAGGCCGGCTCGTACATCTTGTGCTCGGTGAACAGCTTCCAGTCGTCCGGCAGCCCGGCATAGATCTCCTTCATCGCGTGGAGATAGCGCTCGAATGCCTTTGCGAAATTGACCTGGCCGGGAAAATTCGAGCCGTCGCCGATCCACACCGTCAGCGCTTTCGAGCCCAGCCTCTTGCCGATCTCGATGCATTCGAGGTTGTGCTCAACCGCCTGCCGGCGTGTTGCTGCGTCGGCGTGCGACAGCGAGCCGAATTTATAGGAAAGTTTTTGGTCCCTAGCGTCGGAGAAGGTGTTGGAGTTGATGGCGTCGAAGCCGAGGCCGAACCGGGATGCCGCCTGCCTCAGCCGGTTCGGATCGGCCTTGTCCCAGGGAACATGCAGCGAGACGGTCGGCGTCGCCTGCGTCAGCTGCCGGATGACGGCGCAGTCCTCGATCTTGTCGAAAATGTCGCGTGGCTCGCCGGGACCCGGAAAGCGGGCAAAGCGGGTGCC
This sequence comes from Mesorhizobium sp. WSM4836, assembly GCF_055811815.1. Lineage (NCBI taxonomy): Bacteria > Pseudomonadati > Pseudomonadota > Alphaproteobacteria > Hyphomicrobiales > Phyllobacteriaceae > Mesorhizobium > Mesorhizobium sp. WSM4836. The sequence goes on along the minus strand of NZ_JBVVQF010000002.1, from coordinate 410,645 downwards.
GCCTGTGCCGACGCCCCAGGACGGAATGGCGACGGCGAATTTCTCGACCTTGTCCCGAATGGCGTCGATGGCGATGCCGCGGCGGTCGAGGCGCTCGCCGAGAGACTGGTAGTCGCGTTCGAGGTCGGCATTGCGCGCGGCATTGTGCTGGTCGACGAGGTCGGCGGAGATGATGGTTTCGGACACTGCTGTTTCCTCCTAAAATCACCCGGTCGACGCTACCCTCATCCGCCCACCAAGCGCGTCATCCTCGGGCTTGTCCCGAGGATCCACAGACCTCTGGATCCTGATCGCGTCACATTCCCTTTGGAGCCCAGATCCTCGGGACAAGCCCGAGGATGACGGCGCGGGGTTTGTGGGGCCTCGCAACACGATCTCGACCAAATAGAACAACTGTCAGTGCCGAGACGCTACCTCGTAAAACTCTGGGCGTTGCCGGCGTCGACGTTGATGATGTTGCCGGTCGATTTTGCCGACATGTCGGAGGCGAAGAAATAGATCGCCTCGGCGATGTCTTCGGGGAACACCGAGCGCTTCAGCATCGAACGCGAGCGGTAGTGCTCCTCGAGATCGTCGGTCGACATCTTGTAGGCGGCGGCGCGCTGTTCCTTCCACTCGCCGCTCCAGATCTTCGAGCCGCGCAGCACGGCATCGGGATTGACGACATTGACCCTGATCTGCGCTTCCGCGCCTTCCAGCGCCAGGCAGCGTGCCAGATGGATCTCGGCGGCCTTGGCCGTGCAATAGGCGGCGGCGTTGGGCGATGCGGCAAGCCCGTTCTTGGAGGCGACGAAGACGACGTTGCCGCCAATCTTTTGCGCCCGGAACAGCCGGAACGCTTCCCGCGAAACGAGGAAATAGCCGGTCGACAGGATATCCATGTTCTTGTTCCACAGCGCCAGCGTGGTTTCCTCGATCGGCGCCGACGTTGCCAGGCCGGCATTGGAGACCAGAATATCGATGCCGCCGAATTCGACCGCCGTCTCGGCAAAGCCGGAGACCACCTGATCCTCAGACGTGACGTTGATGACGACGGGGCGGACGAAATCCTTGCCATAGGCTTTCGCCAGTTCGTCATTAGCGCTGGCAAGGGCTGCTTCGTCGATGTCGGCCAGCACGACGCAGGCGCCTTCGCGCAGCAGCCGGTTGGCGGTGGCCCGGCCGATGCCGCCGGCGCCGCCGGTGACCAGCGCGATCTGGCCTGCAAGAGCCTTTGGTTTCGGCAGGCGCTGCAGCTTTGCCTCTTCGAGCAGCCAGTATTCGATGTCGAAGGCTTCCTGGTCGGGCAGGCCGACATAGGTCGAGACCGTCGAGGCGCCGCGCATGACGTTGATGGCGTTGACGTAGAATTCGCCCGAAATGCGCGCCGTCGCCTTGTCGCCGGCGAAGGTGAACATGCCGACGCCGGGCATCAGATAGACCACGGCATTGGGATCGCGCACCGGCGGCGAATCCGCGTGCTTGCAGCGGTCGTAGTAAGCCTGATAGCCGACGCGATACTCCGCCACGTCGTCGGCAAGACGGGCAATGACGGCATCGACGTCGGGATTTTGGGGGTCGAACTCGATGACCAGCGGCCGGATCTTGGTGCGCAGGAAGTGGTCCGGGCAGGAGGTGCCGAGTGCCGCGAGCGGCCGCAAATCCCTGGAGTTGACGAATTCGAGCACAGCAGGAGAATCATCGAAATGGCCGAGCTTATGGCTGTTCTCCGAGATCAGGCCACGGATCCTCGGCATCAGTTTTGCGGCCACCGCGCGACGCGCCGGCGCATCGAGCGATTTGACGACTTCGCCGCCGAAGATCGGCTTGCCCTGGCTCTTGCGCTCGAACCAGTCGATCGCCTGGTTGATCACCGAAATCGTCGTCTCGTAGCATTCCTTCGGCGTGTCGCCCCAGCTGAACAAGCCATGGCTGGCCAGCACGACACCCTTGGCGTCGGGGTTCTCGAGGCAGAATTTCTCCAGCCACAGGCCGAGCTCGAAGCCCGGGCGCTTCCATGGCAGCCAGCCGATCGTGTCACCGAAGATCTCCTTGGTCAGCGCCTGCGAATCCTTGGCGGCGGCAATGGCGATGATGGCGTCGGGGTGCATATGATCGACATAAGGCTTCGGCACGAAGGCATGCAGCGGCGTGTCGATCGAGGCCGCGCGCGGGTTGAGATTGAAAGTGCAGTGAGGCAGATAGCCGACCATCTCGTCCTCATGTTCGAGGCCGCGATAGAGGCCTTTCAGCGCGCGCAATTTATCCATGTAGAGCGTAGCGAAGCCGTCGAGCTTGATAGAGGCGCTGTCGCCGCCCGAGCCCTTGACCCACAGCACTTCCAAGCTCTCGCCGGTGAGCGGATCCTTTTGCCAGACCTTGGAGGAGGTATTGCCGCCGCCATAATTGGTGACGCGCTTGTCGGAGCCGAGGATGTTCGAGCGATAGACCAGACGTTCGGGCTCGCTCATTGCTTGCGCTTTTGCCTGATCCCAAAGATTGGCGAGGCGCGTGCCGGAGCGCTTGTCGAGCATAGGTATCCTCCCTGTGGGACACGCAAACGGCGCGAGTCCCTTTTGTGCGAATTTCTACGCAAGCGGCTGTCTTGTCAATCACAAACGATCAACATCAATCATATTGCACTGCACAATGAAATTTTGTGATCGGAAATGATTGACACTGCGCGTTTAGGGTGCCTAGATGCTCAGGCAGGGAGGAACCATGCACGAGAAAGAGCGCCACAGGATCATTCTGTCCGCCGTCCAGGAAAAGCCTGTGGTGACGGTGCAGGAGATGGTCGACCTGACGGAGTCGTCGGAGGCGACGATCCGGCGCGACATCGCTGCATTGCATGTGCAAAAGCGCCTGCGCCGGGTGCGCGGCGGCGCCGAGGCGCTGTCGCCGCCCCAGTTCATCGGCCTTGCCGGCCGGCCCTTTTCCGTCAACGAGACCATCAACGCTTCGCAGAAGCGGGCAATCGCGCGGGAAGCCGTGGAACTGTGCAAGGACGGCGAACCGATCATCATCAATGGCGGCACCACCACCTTCCAGATGGTGCATTTCCTGACCGGTCGCCGCATGCCGATCTTCACCAATTCCTTCCCGATCGCCGAGCACCTGCTCAGGCACTCCAAGAACACGGTGATGCTGTCGGGCGGCACCATCTACCGCGAGCAGAACATCATCCTGTCCCCATTCGACAACGACGTGACGCGCAATTTCTACGCGCGCCGCATGTTCATGGGCGCGCAAGGGCTGGGGCCGCTGGGTCTTATGGAAGGCGACCCGCTGCTGATCCAGGCCGAACAGAAGCTGATCGACCAGGCCGACGAGCTGGTGGTGCTGGTCGATTCCTCGAAGTTCCGCAAACGCTCGAGCCTGATCCTGTGCGGCCTTTCGCGCATCGCCACGGTGATCACCGACGACGGCATCGAGGACCGCGAAGCCAAGATGCTGGAGACCGCCGGCGTAACGCTGATCGTCGCCCGCACAACGCTGGGCAATAAGGAAGAATCTTCGCTGCAGGCCTGAGAACACTCACGCCCGCAGCGGCGATGGAATGCAACGCTCAAGGGAGGATATTCGATGAGCTTTCTGAAGAAATTGATGGTTACGGCGGCGTTCTCCGCCGCCATGTTCGTGAATGCCGCCTACGCCGACAACGTCAAGATCGCGCTGGTGGTGAAGTCGCTCGGCAACGGCTTCTTCGACGCCGCCAACAAAGGCGCCGAAGAGGCGGCCAAGGAACTCGGCGATGTAGACATCATCTACACCGGCCCGACCAAGGCGACCGCCGAGGCGCAGATCGAAGTGGTCAATTCGCTGATCGCCCAGAAGGTCAATGCCATCGCCATTTCGGCGAACGACGCCGACGCGCTGGTGCCGGTGCTGAAGAAGGCGATGCAGCGCGGCATCACCGTCATTTCGTGGGATTCTGGCGTCGCGCCGGAAGGCCGCCAGCTCCACCTCAACCCCTCCGACACCAACCTGATCGGCGAGACCATCATCAAGCTTGCCGCCGACTACCTGCCGGAAGGCGGCGATGTCGCCATCCTTTCGGCTTCTTCGACCGCGACCAACCAGAATGCCTGGATCGACGCGGCCAAGAAGGTGCTGCCGGAGAAGTTCCCTAAGATCAAGCTCGTCGCCACCGTCTATGGCGACGACGACTCGGCCAAGAGCACGGACGAGGCCAAGGGTCTTTTGAAGTCCTATCCGAATCTCAAGGCGATCATCGCACCGACCACGGTCGGCGTCGTTGCCGCCGCGCAGGTGGTGACCGACGAAGGCCTGATCGGCAAGGTCAACGTCACCGGCCTGGCGCTGCCGTCGGAGTTCAAGAAGTTCATCGACAATGGCGCCAGCCAAGCGGTTGCGCTGTGGAACCCGATCGATCTCGGCTATTCCGCCGTCTACCTCGCCCACGACCTGGCGGTGAAGAAGGAAGAGGCGAAGCCCGGTGCTACGCTGTCGATCGGCCGCGTCGGCAAGGTCACGCTCGACGACACCAACTCGGCTGCGATGGCTCCGCCCTTCCAGTTCGACAAGTCGAACATCGAAAAGTTCTCCAAGATCTATTGATCCTGGAGCTTCGAACTGGTGCGGCGGGGCTCACGCTCCGCCGCGCTTTCAAACGAACCTTGTTTCAGGGCTTGATACGATTATGGACACGACAGCCCAACACGAAGTGGCGAAGGAAGCGCCTTTGTCTTCCGGACCGCGCCTGACGCTGTCCGGCATCTCGAAAAGTTTTCCCGGCGTGCGGGCGCTGCACGATGTCGGCCTGTCGCTCTATCCCGGGCAGGTGACCGCGCTGATCGGCGAAAACGGCGCCGGCAAGTCGACGCTGGTCAAAATCATGACCGGCATCTACCAGCCGGATGCTGGGACGATCAGCATCGACGGCCAGCCGGTCACACTGCCCAGCGCCCATGCCGCGTTCGGGCATGGCATCACCGCCATCCACCAGGAAACCGTGCTGTTCGACGACCTGACGGTGGCCGAAAACATCTTCCTCGGCCATGCGCCGCGCACGCGTTTCAAAACCATCGACTGGCGCACCATGCGCAGACAAGCCCGCGAGGTGCTCGACACGATGGGCGCCGGCCATATCGACGCCGACGCCAGGCTGAAGGATCTCGGCATCGCCAACAAGCATCTCGTCGCCGTTGCCCGCGCCATGTCGATCGACGCACGGATCGTCATCATGGACGAACCGACGGCAGCGCTTTCGATGAAGGAGATCGAGGAGCTTTTCCTGCTGATCGAATTCCTCAAGAGCGACGGTAAGGCGGTCCTGTTCATCAGCCACAAATTCGATGAGATCTACCGAATCGCCGACCGCTATACCGTGTTCCGCGACGGCGAGATGGTCGGCGAAGGCCTGATCAAGGACGCCGGCCAGAGCCAGATCGTGCGCATGATGGTCGGCCGCTCGGTCGATCACATCTTTCCGCAGCGCAAGGCCGAGATCGGCCCGCCGGTGCTCACTGTCTCCGGCCTGTCGCATCCGACCGAGTTCGACGACATCGGCTTCGAGCTGCACCGGGGCGAAATCCTCGGATTCTACGGCCTTGTCGGCGCCGGGCGCAGCGAGGTGATGCAGGCGATATCAGGCATCACCCGCACCAGCGGCGGCACGATCACGCTGGAAGGCAAACAGATCGCGCCGAAATCGGCGGCGGATTCGATCGATGCCGGCATCGTCTACGTGCCGGAGGAGCGCGGCAAGCAAGGCGTGGTGATCGGGCTGCCGATCTTCCAGAATGTCTCGCTGCCCTCGCTCAAACGCACGTCCAAGTCCGGCCTGTTGCGGCTGACGGAGGAGTTCGCGCTGGCTCGTTCCTACACCGAGCGGCTTGATTTGCGTGCCTCCTCGCTCAGCCAGGACGTCGGCACGCTGTCGGGCGGCAACCAGCAGAAGATCGTCATCGCCAAATGGCTGGCGACCGCGCCCAAGGTGATCATCTTGGACGAGCCGACCAAAGGCATCGACATCGGTTCGAAGGCAGCCGTGCACGGCTTCATGGCCGAGCTCGTCGCGCAGGGCCTGTCGGTGATCATGGTGTCGTCCGAATTGCCGGAAATCCTCGGCATGTCCGACCGCGTCGTCGTCATGCGCGAGGGCCGCATTGCCGCAGTCTACGACAATAAAGGGCTCGACGCCGAAACACTGGTCACGACGGCAGCGGGGATCGCGGCATGAAGGCTTTTCTCCGATATCGCGAGGTCTGGCTGCTGGCGGCAATAGTCGTGCTGATCGGGCTGATCTCAACGCGGTTTCCAGGTTTTGCCGATCCGGCCAATCTGCGCCAGGTGTTCAACGACACGTCGATCCTGATGATCCTGGCGCTCGGCCAGATGGTCGTCATCCTGACCCGCTCGATCGACCTGTCGATGGCTTCCAATCTCTGCTTTACCGGCATGGTGGTGGCGATGCTGAACGCCGCGCATCCGGCGATCCCGATCCCGCTGCTGATCGTCATCGCACTTCTGGTCGGGCTGGTGCTCGGCGCCATCAACGGCCTGCTGGTATGGCGGCTGAACATTCCCTCGATCGTGGTTACGCTCGGCACGCTCACCATCTACCGCGGCGCGACCTTCGTCATTTCAGGCGGCGCCTGGGTCAATGCCGACCAGATGAGCGCTGATTTCATCGGCCTGCAGCGCGCCGCTTTCCTCGGCATTCCGCTGCTGTCGTGGATCGCCCTTTTGATCATCGCCCTGTTCTTCCTCGTGATGACGCGCACCGCGCTCGGCCGCTCGATCTACGCCATCGGCGTCAACCCGACGGCATCGGTCTATGCCGGCATCGATGTCGGCCAGACGAAATTCATCGTCTTCTGTATTTCGGGGATGATCGGCGGCCTCTGCGGCTATCTCTGGATCTCGCGCTATGTCATCGCCTCTGTCGAGGTCGCCAATGGCTATGAGCTCAACATCATCGCCGCCTGCGTCATCGGCGGCATTTCGATCGCCGGCGGCATCGGCTCGGTCGGCGGCGCGGTGCTCGGTGCGCTGTTTCTTGGCATCATCTCCAACGCGCTGCCGGTCATCAACATCTCGCCCTTCTGGCAGATGGCGATTTCAGGCAGCGCCATCATCCTGGCCGTGGTGCTCAACGCGCGCGGCGAGCGCCGGCAAGGCCGCATCATCCTCAGGAAGGCGGAAGCGGCATGACCGACACCCCTGCCCCACGCCACATTCCCGATCGGCTCGACAAGCCTTTCACCGCGGCGATTTTCTCATGGGAGGCCCTGCTGGTCGTTGTGGCGGTAGCCATCTTTGCCGTCAACAGCTTTGCTTCGCCCTACTTCCTCGACGCATGGTCGCTGTCGGACCTGACTTTCAACTTCACCGAAAAGGCGCTGATCGCACTCGCCATGGCGCTGCTGATCATCTCCGGCGAAATCGACCTGTCGGTGGCGGCGATCATCGCGCTGGCGTCAACGATGATGGGCATGGCGGTGCAGGCCGGCGCCGGCACGCCTGAACTGATGGCAATCGGCATCGTCGTCGGGCTGGGCTGCGGCGCCTTCAATGGGCTGCTCGTCACAAGGCTGGGCCTGCCGTCTATCGTCGTCACCATCGGCACGATGAGCCTGTTTCGCGGCATTGCCTTCATCATCCTCGGCGACCGGGCCTATAAGGGCTATCCCGCGAGTTTTGCCTTCTTCGGCCAAGGCTATGTCTGGTGGGTGGTGTCGTTCGAACTGACGCTTTTCCTGGTTGCGGCAGTCGCCTACTGGTTCCTTCTGCACCGGACGAGCTTCGGCCGCCGGGTCTTTGCCATCGGCAACAACCCGGTCGCGGCGCAGTTTTCCGGCGTGCGCGTCGGCCGCATCAAATTCATCCTGTTTTGCCTGACCGGCCTGATGGCGGGCATCGCCTCGGTGCTGATCACATCGCGGCTCGGCTCGACCCGGCCGTCGATCGCGCAGGGCTACGAGCTCGAAGTCATCACCATGGTGGTGCTCGGCGGCGTCAGCATTCTCGGCGGCGCCGGCAGCATTCTGGGCGTGGTGCTGGCCGCCTTCATCATGGGGCTGGTGACCTTCGGCCTTGGCCTGCTCAACGTGCCGGGGATCGTCATGTCGATCTTTATCGGCCTGCTGCTGATCATCGTCATTGCGCTGCCCATCCTGTGGCGGCGCGTGCGGCGGGAGCGCTTTGCCTGATGCCGGAGAAATACGCGTTCAAGATGAAGCTCAATCCCGGCATGAAGGCCGAATACAAGAGGCGCCACGACGACATCTGGCCGTCACTCGTCGCGTTGCTAAAACAGGCCGGTATCTCCGATTACTCGATCCATCTCGACGAGGAGACCAACACCTTGTTCGGCGTGCTGTGGCGACGCGATGACCACGGTATGGACGAATTGCCGAAGCATCCGGTGATGCAGCGTTGGTGGGCCGAGATGGCCGACATCATGGAGACCAGGCCGAACAACGAGCCGGTGGCGGTGCCGCTGGAAACAATGTTCCATATGCAATGACCCGCCACGTCGCCGTCATCGACATCGGCAAGACCAATGCCAAGGTGGCGCTGGTCGATCTTGCCGCAGCAAGCGAAGTCGCGCTGCGCAGGATGGTGAACGAGCCGGTTCGGCAAAGCCCATACCCTCACCATGACGTCGAGCGGTTATGGGCGTTTATCCTCGGCAGCCTGGCCGAGATCGATCGCGAGCAGCGCATCGATGCGATATCGATCACCACCCATGGCGCAACGGGCGTGCTGGTCGACGCATCAGGCGAACTGGCGCTGCCGGTGCTCGACTACGAGTTCGACGGGCCGGATGCCCTTGCCGGGGACTATGACACGATCCGCCCGGCGTTCTCCGAGACCGGCACGCCGCGCCTGCCGGCCGGCCTCAATCTCGGCGCGCAGCTGTTCTGGCAGCAGAAGCGCTTTCCGGCGGATTTCGCCAGAACCGCCGCGATGCTGATGTATCCGCAATACTGGGCCTTCCGCCTGACCGGCGTCGCCGCCAGCGAGCTGACTTCGCTCGGCTGCCACACCGATCTGTGGAACCCATGGAAAGCGGACTTTTCGTCGCTGGTCGACCGACTGCAATGGCGCCGGCTGATGGCGCCAGTGCGGCACGCCAAGGACCGCCTGGGGCCGATCCTGCCCGCTCTCGCGCGGCAAACCGGCCCCGACCCGCAAACGCCGGTGTATTGCGGCCTGCACGATTCCAACGCCTCGCTGCTGCCGCATCTCCTGTCCGACAAGCCGCCCTTCTCCGTCGTCTCGACCGGCACCTGGGTGGTTTCGATGGCGGTTGGTGGCGGCAAGGTCACGCTCGATCCGGCCCGCGACACGCTGGTCAATGTCAACGCACTCGGCGATGCCGTGCCTTCGGCGCGCTTCATGGGCGGCCGCGAATTTTCCGTGCTGACCGAGGGCCAATCGGAAGACTGGACCGAAGGCGATGTCGCAGCGGTGCTGGCGCGCAAGACAATGCTGCAGCCTTCCACGCAACAGGGGTCGGGGCCATTTCCGCATAATACCGCATCATGGCTTAACGCGCACGGTATGACCGCCGGCCAGCGCTTTGTCGCCATCTCGTTCTACCTGGCGCTGATGACCGCGACCTGCCTCGACCTGATCGGCGCCGACGGTCACACCATCGTCGAAGGACCGTTCGCCCGCAACCGGCTGTTCACCCGCATGCTGGCTGCGGCGACGGCGCGCGCCGTCATTGCCTCCGAGGCCGCGACAGGCACCAGCATCGGCGCCGCGCTGCTGGCGTCGGCGCAGGGGACGCCGCAAGGCAGAGGCGAAAGGACCGAACCGTCGGCCGATTCACTCTGGACAAGTTACGTGCGCTCCTGGCGTTCGGCGGTCGACGAACAAGCCTGACCGCCGAGTTCATGGCGCCCTGATATCCGGAGATGCCTAGCCCGCGTAGACCAATCCTTGCGGATCGATCTCCGGCTTGCGGCCGGCAACGAGGTCGGCGAGGAACTTTCCCGAACCGCAGGCCATGGTCCAGCCGAGATGGCCGTGGCCGGTGTCGAGATAGAGATTGTCGTACCGCGCCCGGCCGATGACCGGCACGGAGTTCGGCATCATCGGGCGAAGTCCAGCCCAGAGCTCGGCCTTGCTCTCGTCGAAGGCGCCGGGGAACAGGTCCTTGCCGGTGTTCAGGATCGAGTTGAAATCGCGTGGCTTGAACGTGCGGTCGAAACCGGTGAACTCCGCCGTCGAGGACATCCGCAGCCGATTTCCGAGCCTGGAATAGCCGATCAGCCGGTCCTCGTCGGCGCCGCCCATGATCGGCCCCTTGCTTTCATCTTCCAGCGGAACAGTCACGGTATAGCCCTTCACGGGATAGACGGGCAGGTCGATGCCGTAGCGGCGGCCGAGGAGCCCGCTCTCCGGCCCCATCGAGATGACCACCGCATCGCCGGCCACCGGGCCGGCCGAGGTCATCACCGAGCGCACCCGGCCGCCGTCGATCTCGAGGCCTTCGACAGTGGTGCCGTAGAGGAACTGGACGCCGAGTTTTTCGGCGGCATAGGCAGCGAGGCGCTGTGTGAATTGGCTGGAGTCGCCGGTCTGGTCGATCGGCGAATAGATGCCGCCGGCAATCTTGTCCTTGGCGCCGGCGAGGCCGGGCTCGAGCTCGACCAGCCGGTCGCGGCCGACGATCTCGATCGGCAGGCCGTGTTCGCCGAGATAGCGGTAATTGTCGGTGCCGGTGTCAAAGCTCTGCTGCGAGCGGAAGAAATACAGAATGCCTTTCTTGCGCTCGTCATAATGGATGCCGGTTTCGGCGGAGATGGCGTTGATGCAGTCGCGCGAATAGAGCGCCAGACGCAATTTGACGTCGGTGTTGGCGCGCATGCGCTTATGCGTGCACTGGCGCAGGAAGCGAAGGCTCCAGGCGAAAAAATACGGATCGAAGCGCAGCCGCACCTTGATGCCGAGATCGTGGTTGTAGAGGCCGCGCAGGAACGTTTTAAGCGCGGCGGGCGAGGCCCAGGCGGTGGCATCGCCGGGCGACACCAGGCCGGCATTCGACCGGCTGGTGCCGCGTGCTGCCGCCGGATGGCGCTCGATCACCGTCACCTCATGGCCGTCGCTGGCCAGACAATAGGCCGCCGCCGTACCGACAACGCCGGCTCCAAGCACCGATATTTTCATGCCGCCCCCAGCGCGCTGAACCAACCTTTGCGGAGAGCCAACTTCACCCCAGAGCCGAATTCTTGCTGGTCAGGATGCGCTCCCAGGCAAGCGCATCGGCGACGATCTGGTCGAGGTTGTCGCGCCGCGGGGTCCAGCCGAGTTCGCCGCGCGCCAGCTCCGAATTGGCGACGACCGCCGCGGCGTCACCGGCGCGGCGATCGCCCATCCGCACGTCGAAATCATGGCCAAAGACGCGGCGGACGCTGTCGATGACCTCAAGCACCGAATAGCCGTGGCTGTAACCACAATTGGCGACCAGGCTCGATCCGCCGGCACGCAGCCGCTGCAGCGCCAGCCGATGCGCCGCCGCCAGGTCGCTGACGTGAATATAGTCGCGCATGCAGGTGCCGTCCGGCGTAGGATAGTCGGTGCCGAACACCTGCATGAAGGGGCGCTTGCCGAGCGCCGTCTCGCAGGCGACCTTGATCAAATGCGTGGCACCGGGCGTCGACTGGCCGGTGCGGCCCTTCGGGTCGGCGCCGGCGACGTTGAAATAGCGCAGCGCCGTATAGCGCAGCCCATGGGCAATGCCCGCATCGCGCAGCATCCATTCGCTCATCAGCTTGGACAGGCCGTAAGGCGATTCCGGGGCAAGCCGGGCATCCTCGCGCACCGGCTCCAGGCCGGCGCCGCCATAGACGGCGGCGGTCGAGGAAAAGATGAAATTGGGCACGCCTTCGTGCACCGCGGTCTCGATCAAGGTGCGCGTCTTACAGGTGTTGTTCTCGTAATAGGCAAGCGGGTCGGCGACCGATTCGGGGACCACGATCGAGCCGGCGAAATGGATGATCGCGTCGACCTTATTGTCGCGGATGATCGAGGCGACCAGTTCCCTGTCGGCGACGTCGCCGACGACGAGCTTTGCTTCCGGAGCCACCGCCCATTCAAAGCCGGTGGAAAGCCGGTCGAGGACGACGACGCTGTCGCCCGTGTCCAGCAATTCCCAGACCATATGGCTACCGATATAGCCGGCACCGCCTGTCACCAAAACCGTCATCCGCATCCTCGCTATTCATGATTTGTCGGAACTGTCTCAATCGTCGCCTTACTGGAAAACCTGCCGCCAAGCCATTGGAACCTGCGGTAACCGGTGTCATCGGCGCGTGGCATTGTCCTGAAACAAGATTGATCCACATCAAGGGAATAGGCCACGTTCCGTGGTCGTTAGGAACAGGCTCGGGGCGTGGCATTTTGACCAAAAAGGCCAGGTGGACGACGAATGGGCCAATGACTATGATCCCGCGCAAAACTGGGAAGGCGACATGAACTATCAGCGGTTTTTCGAGGAAGCGATCGACCAGCTCCATGCAGAGCGTCGCTACCGCGTCTTCGCCGACCTTGAGCGTATCGTCGGGAAATTCCCGCGCGCCATCTGGCGCGCCAATGGCCGCGCGGACGAAATCACCGTCTGGTGCTCCAACGACTATCTCGGCATGGGCCAGCATCCAGACGTCATTGCCGCGTTCCAGAAGGCGGCAGCCAAGATGGGGTCGGGGGCCGGCGGCACCCGCAACATTTCCGGCACCAGCAACCCGCTGGTCGAGCTCGAACTGGAGCTCGCCGACCTGCACGACAAGGAAGCGGCACTGGTTTTCACCTCCGGCTTCGTTTCCAACGAGGCGTCGATCTCGACCATTGCAAAGCTGCTTCCCAATTGCCTGATCATCTCGGACGAGCTCAACCACGCTTCGATGATCGAGGGCGTGCGGCGCTCGGGCGCCGAGAAGAAGATCTTCCGCCACAACGACGTCGCGCATCTGGAAGGCCTGCTACAGGCGGCCGGCCGCGAGCGCGCCAAACTGATCGTCTTCGAGAGCGTCTATTCGATGGACGGCGACATCGCGCCGATCAAGCAGATCGTCGATCTCGCCGAGCGTTACAACGCCATGACCTACATCGACGAGGTCCACGCCGTCGGCATGTACGGGCCGCGCGGCGGCGGCATCACCGAACGCGAAGGGCTGGCCGACCGCATCGACATCATCGAGGGCACGCTGGCCAAGGCGTTCGGCACGCTTGGCGGCTACATCGCCGGCAACACCGCGGTGATCGACGCGGTGCGCTCCTATGCGCCGGGCTTCATCTTCACCACGGCGTTGCCGCCGGCGATCGCTGCCGCGGCAACCACCTCGATCCGCCATCTCAAGCGTTCGCAGGCCGAGCGCGATGCGCAGCTGCGCCAGGCGACACGGACCAAGCAAGTGCTGGCCGCGGCCGGCCTGCCGGTGATGGAATCGCCTACCCACATCGTGCCGCTTCTGGTCGGCGATCCCGAGCTCTGCAAGATGGCCAGCGACCGCCTGCTCGGTGTGCACGGCATCTACATCCAGCCGATCAACTACCCGACCGTGCCGCGCGGCACCGAGCGGCTGCGCATCACGCCGACGCCGTTCCATTCGGACGCGCTGATCGCGTCCCTGCAGGACGCGCTGGTCGAGACATGGGATGCGCTGGGGATTCCCTACGGTTCGGCCGGCCGGCCTTCGGTCGCCAAGAGCGACCGCGTCATCCCGCTGTTGGTGCCGAAGTCGGGCGGGTGAAGCCCGAGTTGAAACTCGCTCCGGCGGCCATCTGACGCGCTTTCTGCGCTTCCGGTGCTCACGGACCCAAATGTCCGCTGCGCTCCGGTTCTCGAAACCCACGCCAGCTGATTCGTCGGAGCGAGTTTCAACTCGGGCTTCGAGGCAGCTCACACAGTTTTCATCCATTTCGCCAGCCGGTGCGCGGCTTCCTCGAGCTGGTCGAGGCGGCGGTGGAAGCACAGCCTGAGGAAGGCTTCGCCGCCGGGGCCAAAGGCGGTGCCGGGAGCCAGGCCGACATTGGCGCGGTCGACCATGTCGAAGGCGGCAGCGCGGGAATCGGTGATGCCGTCGACCGCGAAGAACAGATAGAATGCGCCCTGCGGCACGGTGAACTGGGCCCTGCCGGTTTCGGCGAGAATGCCGCAGACCAGGTCGCGCGCCGCCCTCGCCCGCTCCACCTGCTCGACGATGAAGGCGTCGCCCTCATCGAGGGCAACGACGGCGCCGCGCTGCATGAACTGCGCAACGCCGGAAGTCGAATACTGAACCAGGTTCTCGAACACCTGCTGCAAGGCGGGATGGATTTTGATCCAGCCGATGCGCCAGCCGGTCATCGCCCAGTTCTTGGAAAAGGAATTGACGAACAGGATGCGGTCCTCATCAGCCATGATGTCGATGAAGGAGGGGGCGCGGCCATGGCCGTAATGAAACAGTGAATAGATCTCGTCGGCGATGATCCACAATCCCCTTTCGCGGGCGAGATCGAGAATCGCCTGCAGCGTTTCCTTGTCGGCGGTCCAGCCGGTCGGGTTCGACGGCGTGTTGACGAACAGCGCCTTGGTCCTTGGCGTGATCGCCGCCGCGATCTTGTCGACATCGCAGGACCAGCCATTGCCCGACTGGTCGAGCGTGACCGCGACCGGAATGGCACCCGCGACGCCGGCGGCGGCGGCGAAGTTCGGCCATGCCGGCGACAGGTAGACGAGTTCGTCGCCCTTGCCGGCCACCGCATCGATGGCCATCTGGATGGCGTGCATGCCGGAGCCGGTGACGATGAATTCCTCGTCGGCGAAAGTCTTGCCGAAATGCCTGGTGTAGTAGCGGGCCAGCGCCTGCCTGAGTTCGGGAATGCCTCGCTGCCAGGTGTAGAAGGTCTCGCCGCCGGCGAGTGCCTTGGCGGCGGCATCGGTGATGAAGGCAGGCGTCGGCAGGTCCCCCTCGCCGGCCCAGAGCGGGATCATGCCGTCGCGGCCGCGGCCACGGTTCATGACGGCGACAATGCCGCTTTCAGGCGCCGCCCGCGCTTCGGCGCGCAAAGTATCGATCAGGGTCATGGATGGGTCCGTTTTCGTTTGCTCGACTGCTAGCGTGTTTCAGGGCGGACGAAAACAGAAAACCCCGGCCGCAGGCGACCGGGGTTTTGGTCCAGAAAGTTTCTCGCAGCCGCTACTTTCTGGCGAGGAGATCGCGAATTTCGGTGAGCAGCGCGACGTCGGCTGGCGGCGGAGCGGCCGGGGCGGCCGGTTTTTCACGCTCGAGCCGCTGGCGCAGATTGTTCACCGCCTTGATCATCAGGAAGATGATGAAGGCGAGGATAAGGAAGTTCAGCGCCACGGTGATGAAGCTGCCATAGGCGAAGACAGCGCCCTGTTTCTTTGCATCAGCCAGCGAGGTTGCATTCACCGCAGAAGACAGCGGTATGAAGTAGTTGTTGAAGTCCAGTCCTCCGAAGATCGCGCCAATAATCGGCATGATGATGTCGTCGACCAGCGAGGTAACGATCTTGCCGAAGGCAGCGCCGATGATGACGGCAACGGCCAGGTCCATCACATTGCCCCTGGAAATGAATTCCTGAAACTCTTTCAGCATTCGACTCCTCCTTGTCCTGACCGGCCGTTCTGCCGTCCGCTCCTCCGGCATCGACCGGCAGGCAGAATAGCAAAAACCTGCGGTTGCAACAGGAGCAAAAGCCGGTTTCAGCCGGTCACGGCCGACGCAGCCGATATAATACGCCGAAAGCCGCGATGGACTCGATCGCCAAGCTGTGATTGCGTCTGCCAGGCCGGATGAAAAAGCCGGCGCAGGGAGGAAGTTCGAGGCGTGCAGGGCTGGTTCATCGTCATCATCGCGATCGCCTATGTGACGTTGCTGTTTGCTATCGCCAGCCTGGGCGACCGGCGCTCGACTTCATCCGGGCCCGGCCGCGCCCGGCCCTTCATCTATGCGCTCAGCCTCGCCATCTACTGCACCTCCTGGACCTTCTTCGGCTCGGTCGGGCTGTCCTCAGAGCGCGGCCTCGAGTTCCTCGGCATCTATATCGGACCGGTGCTGGTGTTCGTGTTCGGCTTTCCGCTTCTGCAGCGCATTGTCAGGCTGGCCAAGACCGAGAAGATCACCTCGATCGCCGACTTTCTCGGTGCCCGTTACGGCAAGAGCTTCGCTGTCGCGGCGATAGCTACGCTGATCGCGACCATCGGCGCCGTGCCGTATATCGCGCTGCAATTGAAGGCGATCTCCGGCTCGGTCAGCCTGATGGTCGAGCACTATACCGGCTCGCCTCCGTCGTTCGATCCGTTCGTCAGCGACATCTCGCTGGTAGTGGCCATGCTGCTGGCGCTGTTTGCGGTGCTGTTCGGCACGCGCCATGCCGATGCCACCGAGCACCAGGACGGGCTGGTGCTGGCCGTGGCGGTCGAAACCGTGGTCAAGCTCGCCGCCTTCCTGGCGATCGGCCTGATGGTCACGTTCCTGATCTTCGGCGGGCCAGGCGACATGTTCGAGCGGCTCGCCGAAAACACGCAGGTGCGCCAGGCGATGGGCTACAACACCTCGCTCGCCACCTGGCTGGTGCTGACATGCCTGAGCGGCTTTGCCATTCTCATGCTGCCGCGCCAGTTCTATGTCACCATCGTCGAGAACCGCAGCGAGGCCGAGCTGCGCACCGCGACATGGGTGTTTCCGCTCTATCTGGTGGCGATCAACCTGTTCGTGCTGCCGATCGCGCTGGCCGGCCTGGAACTGGTCGGCACCAGGACCAGCAGCGACCTTTACGTGCTGTCGCTGCCGCTGTTCAGCGGTCACGACGTGCTGGCCATGGCGGCCTTCATCGGCGGCCTGTCGGCGGCGACCGCAATGGTGATCGTCGAAAGTGTCGCGCTGTCGATCATGATCTCCAACGACCTGATCATCCCGCTGTTCGTGAGGCGATTGCTGCGGACCACGACCTCAGAAAGCGAGGACTGGTCGACGCTCATCCTCAATGTGCGCCGGGCGGCGATCTTCATCATGCTGTTCATCGCCTTCCTCTACTACCGCGAGAGCACCAACAGCGCGCGGCTGTCCTCGATCGGCCTGATGTCGTTCGCGGCGATCGCGCAGTTCGCGCCGGCAATGATCGGCGGCCTGGTCTGGCGCGGCGCCAACGGCCGGGGTGCCGCGCTTGGCATGATTGCCGGCATCGTCGTCTGGAGTTACACGCTGCTGCTTCCCTCGCTCGTCGCGCCCGACACCGGCATCCTCGTCCACGGCCTGTTCGGCTTCGATGCCTTGCGGCCGCAAGCCCTGTTCGGCACCGTTGCCGAGCCGCTAAACCATGGCGTGCTGTGGAGTCTGTCGATCAACACGCTGTTTTTTGTGTTCGGCTCGCTGTCGCGCGCCTCGGTGCCGCTGGAACGCATCCAGGCATCGATCTTCGTGCCGCGCGAGGCGGGGCCGCTGCCCAGCCTGCGCCGCTTCCGCACCACCATCACCGTCAACGACCTCAAGGACACGATTGCGCGCTATCTCGGTGTCGAACGCACCGAGCGGTCCTTCCAGTCGTTCGAGAAGAGCAGCGGGACTTCACTGCACGGCAACGAACAGGCCAGCATGGATGTCATCCGCTTCTCCGAGCAGCTTCTGGCCAGTGCCGTCGGCTCATCCTCGGCGCGGCTGATCCTGTCGCTGCTGCTGCGCCGCAACGACCGCGAATCCAAGGACGCCTTCCGCCTGCTCGATGATGCCACCGAGGCATTGCAGCACAATCGCGACCTGCTGCAGATTGCGCTCGACCAGATGGAACAGGGCATCACCGTCTTCGACCGCGATTTCCGGTTGATCTGCTGGAACCGCCAGTACCGGGCGCTGTTCGACCTGCCCGACGAGATGGGCCAGGTCGGCGTCTCGCTCGATCGTATCCTGCGCCACCTTGCCGAGCGCGGTGATATACCGGCAGACCAACGTGTCACCATGCTGAACCGCCTGACCAGCTTCGTCAGCCCATGGCAGATGGAGCTGAAGACCAGCGGACGCATCCTCGAATTGCGCTCCAACCCGATGCCGGACGGCGGCATCGTCGCCACCTATGCCGACATTTCCGGACGCGTCGAACAGGATCTGGCGCTGAAGCGCGCGAATGAATCGCTGGAACAGCGGGTGAAGAGCCGCACCGCCGAGCTCACCCGCGTCAACGAGGAGCTGGCGCAGGCGCAGATGCTGGCCGAAGAGGCCAATCTCGGCAAGACGCGCTTCCTCGCTGCCGCCGGCCACGACATCCTGCAGCCGCTGAACGCCGCCCGCCTCTATTGCTCGTCGCTGATCGAGAAGACCGGCAAGGGACCTACCGGCAAGGCGGCGATGAACATCGAATCGTCGCTGGAATCGGTCGAAACCATCCTCGGCGCGGTCCTCGACATTTCGCGCCTCGATGCCGGCGCGATGAAACCGGACGATACGAGCTTCGGCCTCGACGGGCTGCTGCGCCAGATCGGCAACGACTTTCGGCCGCTTGCCGCCGAAAAGAAACTCGAGCTCACGATCATGCCGTCGTCGCTCAGCGTCATGACGGACCGCAATCTGCTGCGCCGGCTAATCCAGAACCTGGTCTCAAACGCCATCAAGTATACGCGCCATGGCAGCATCCTGGTCGGCGTGCGGCGGCGCGGCGAACTGGCCGAAATACAGGTGATCGACACCGGCATCGGCATTGCCGGCGACAAGCTCAACACCGTGTTTCGCGAATTCACCCGGCTCGACGAGGGCATGCGCGAGGCGGAAGGCCTCGGCCTGGGGCTCTCCATCGTCGACCGCATCGCCCGCGTCCTGCGCCTCGAAATCCGGATCTTCTCCAATCCCGGCAGCGGCACGCGCTTTTCCGTGTTGCTGCCGGTAGCGGCCGTGCAGGCACCGCGGCGCGAGGCCGAGGCGAAGCCGCCTGCCCGCGCTACGACCTCGCTTGCCGGGCTGCATGTGCTCTGCATCGACAACGACGCCCGCATCCTCGACGGAATGCGGCTGCTGCTCGAGGGCTGGGGCTGCAGCGTCGACACGCTTTCCGGCGCGGAGGATCTCGAGAGGTCCGGCATGCATCGGCCGGACATCGTGCTTGCCGACTATCATCTCGACGACAAGACCGGCCTCGAATTGATCGCCCAGTTGCGTGCGATCCATGGCGAGGACCTGCCGGCAGTGCTGGTGACCGCCGACCGCTCAAGCGAGGTTCGCGCCGCCGCCGGCAGGCTCGACGTGCCGGTGATCAGCAAGCCGCTGAAACCGGCGATGCTGCGCTCGATGATGGCCAGGGTCAGGCCGCTGGCGCCGGCGGCCGAATAGGGAAGTACTTTTTTGACCATGATCTTGTCCGAAAACCGGTTTCCACTTTTCGGGATCATGGTCTAGCCGGCCGCCTGAACCGGGTCGCTGCCTATCTTGGACAAAAGGATGACCGCCTGGGTGCGGCTGTCGACGCCGAGCTTCTGCAGGATGGCCGAGACATGCGCTTTGATCGTCGCTTCGGAGACCCCGAGTTCATAGGCGATCTGCTTGTTGAGCAGCCCTTCCGCCAGCATGCCGAGCACGCGCGTTTGCTGCGGGGTCAGCGCCTGCAGGCGCTTGATCAGGTCGGAAATCTCGGGATCGCGCTCGACGCCGAGATCGACCCCGGCGGGTGCGGCGATATCACCTGCGAGCACCGACTGCACCGCACTGCGGATCTCCTCCATGCTGGCCGATTTGGAGATGAAGCCGGAGGCGCCGAGATCGAGCGCGCGCCGGATCGTCACCGGATCATCATGCGCCGAGACCACCATCATCGGCACCGCCGGATGGATGCCGCGGAGCGAGATCAGGCCGGAAAGGCCGCTTGCCCCCGGCATCGAGAGATCGAGCAGCACCAGATCGACATCCTCATTGGCCAGGACTAGCGCCTTGGCGCTTTCGAAATCGCCGGCCTCGTGAATGGCGGCAACATCGCCGATGCCCGCGAGTGCCTCCCTCAATGCACCGCGAAAAAGCGGATGATCGTCGGCAATGACGAATGTGTAGCCCAACGGTGATATCCCTCCCCGAATCCCGTTGGCGATTTTCCGCCTTGCAGGATCTGAACGATCATAACGCTACGCCTGCTGTTCGGCGTGGCCGGCTTGCTATTCCCGCCCCAGGTCTTTTGCGAATTGCCTAGGTCTTTTGCGAATTGGGCTTGGCGCCGTCTTCGTCCTTGTCCATGTCCTTGACGATATCCATGAAGCTGCGCAGAAAGCGCTCCATGTAGCCCATCGTCTTGTTGAAATCCTCCTCGCTGGGCAAAGTCGATTCGAAACGCGCGGCAAGCGAATTTTCGAGCTTGGCGACGCGCTCGTCGAGCGCCTTCACCGAATTTTGCAGGCGATCGACCTCATCCTGGAAGGCGGCACGTTCGTCGGCCGCCGTCTTGCAGACGAGCTGACCGGAGCGCTCCTCGCAGAGCGACATGGCGCCGGTCTGGGTATCCATACGGACATAGCCATTGGCCGATTTTTCCAGCCGGTAGCGATCGGCCTCCTCGGAAAACGCCGAAGCTGAGACGAGCGAGACCAGTGCTGCAGGGATCAAGACGTGTTTCAGACGCATGTTTTCCTCCATGAGCCAGTTGGCGCAATCTATCACAGTTCGCGCCGGAAATGGGGAAGAACCTGAAATGGGGAAGAACACGGGCCTGCCCTTCCCCGCGTGGTCGGTTCGGACTATAGCGCAACCATGTCCGAGATCATCTACAAGATAGTTCCCGAGGCGCTGTGGCGCGAGGCTGAAAGACAAGGCCGCTTCACCGGCGCGCCGATCGACGTCGCCGACGGCTTCATCCATTTCTCGACCGCTGGGCAGGTTCGGGAAACAGCGGCCAAACATTTCGCCGGCCAAAGCGGGTTCCTGCTGGTCGCCGTCGATGGCGCGCGCCTCGGCGACGCTCTGAAATATGAGGTCTCGCGCGGCGGCGCCTTGTTCCCGCATCTCTACGGCGCGCTCGGCCTCGATGCGGTCGTTTCGGTGCAGGTATTGCCGCTCGGCGCCGACGGCCGGCATGAATTCCCGGCGCTGGAGGCCGAATGAGCGCGCTCGACCGGATCGGCCAGAAACTGCTGTTCACGCTAGATCCGGAAACCGCGCATGGGCTGTCGATTGCCGTGCTGAGATGCGGCCTGCCGGTCGCCGGGCGTCCGCCAAGAGACGAGAGGCTGAGAGTCAGCCTTTGCGGGCTCGATTTCCCGAACCCGCTCGGCATGGCCGCCGGTTACGACAAGAATGCCGAAGTGCCGGACGCGCTGCTCGGCCTCGGCTTCGGCTTCGCCGAGGTCGGCACGATCACGCCGCTGCCGCAGACGGGCAATCCGAAGCCGCGCATCTTCCGGCTGCCTTCGGACGAGGCAGTGATCAACCGGCTAGGCTTCAATAATGAAGGCCGCGCCGCCGCGGAGAAGCGTCTTGCCGCCCGCAAGGGCCGCGCCGGCATCGTTGGGATCAACATCGGCGCCAACAAGGACAGCGCCGACCGCGTCAGTGATTATGAGCGCGGCGTGATCCGGTTCGCGCTATATGCCAGCTATCTGGCGATCAACATCTCCTCGCCGAACACGCCGGGCCTGCGCAACATGCAGGCGCGCGAACAGCTTGGCGAGCTCCTGTCGCGGGTCATGGCCGCGCGTGCGGCGGCACCGGCAAAACCGCCCGTCTTCCTCAAGATCGCGCCGGACCTGGTCGAGGCCGAGCTGGAGGACATCGCCGCCGAGATCACCGACAAGCAAATAGACGGCGTCATCGTCTCCAACACCACGATCGCGCGAGCCGGCCTGAGCAGCACCGGCCTTGCCGGCGAGACTGGCGGGCTTTCGGGGAAACCCTTGTTCGAGCGCTCTACGATCGTGCTGGCAAGGATGCGAAAACTGCTTGGCCCGGGTCCCGCTATCATCGGCGTCGGCGGCGTCGGTTCCACCGAAACGGCGCTGGAAAAGATCCGTGCCGGCGCCGATCTCGTCCAGCTCTATACCGGCATGATCTACGCCGGGCCTGCGCTGCCGGGGCGCATTCTTTCCGGCATGGCCTGTTTCATGGACAGTCAAGGGCTGAAGTCGCTGCGCGAGCTTCGCGACAGCCGCCTCGATCGCTGGGCGGCGAAACCGCTTTAGCGATCAATTAAAGGCCGTGCGCACGCGCAGCCGCAATATGGCGAGCAGGCTGAAGCCGCGCACCAGCAGGAACACGTGCAACGCCGCCCACAGGCCGTGATTGCCGAACGCCGGCGCCAGGATCAGCAGCGCGGCGCTGAACGCCAGGAATGACACCAGCATCATATTACGCATGTCGCGCGACCACGTCGCGCCGATGAAAACCCCGTCCATCTCGAAAGCCAGCGCGCCGCTGAGCGCGGTGAACGCCGCCCACGGCAGGTAGATATCGGCAATGGCGCGGACGTCTGTCGAGGTCGTGATCAGGGCGACCAGACCGGTGCCCTCCAGCAACAAGAAGAGCGTCGCCGCGCCAGCCAGCCCGAGCCCCCAAAGCAGCGTCAGCCGCACCGCCTGGTCAAACGCCGTGGCGGCACGGGCGCCGATGGCGCGCCCGGCGAGCTGTTCAGCGGCGGTGGCGAAACCATCGAGGAAATAGCCGGCAACCAGGAAGAGGTTCATCAGCACGGCGTTGGCGGCCAGCGTCAGAGTGCCGAATTGTGCGCCTTGGCGGGTGAACAGCGCGAAGGCGGCGAGCAGCGAAAAGGAGCGGATCATGATATCGCGATTGAGCGACATCATGTGCAGGAATGCCGGCAGATCGAGAACGCGGTGGCGCGGCAACCTGGGCGCCGCCCAAAAGCGCCGGCCGACAATGGCGAGACCAAGCAGCATGGCGACGAATTCGCCGGTGAGCGTCGCCCAGGCAACGCCGGCAACGCCCCAGCCGAGCTCCAGGCCAAGCAGGAAGCAGAGGGCGATGTTGATGCCGTTCAGCATCAATTGCAGCATCAGCCCGAGCCCGCCCTCGCCGCGCCCCAGCACGTAGCCAAGGATGGCGTAATTGATCAGCGAGAACGGTGCAGCGAGCATCCTGATGCGGATATAGACGTCCATCGCCGCGCCAACGCGCGGCCCGGCGCCGATGAACCATTGCCCGGCAGCCGAAACCAGGGGCGCAAGTGCGGCAAACACGATGCCGGCGACGACCGCGATCAGCACGGCGCGCCAGAACACCGCCTGCTCCTCCAGCGCGTCGCCGCGCCCGAAGGCCTGGGCAACGAGGCCGGTGGTGCCGGAGCGCAGGAAGTTGAAGGTCGTGAAAACGACGTCGAAGATCAGGGCGCCGGCCGCCAGGCCGCCGAGAAGGGCGGCGTCGCCGAACTGTCCAACCACCGCCGTATCGACAATTCCGAGCAATGGCGTCGTCAGATAGGCAAGCGTCATCGGCACCGCGATGGCGAGCACCGAGCGGTTGGTGACGACGAAGGCCCTTGCTTCGGTGGCGTGGGCTTCGGTGGTTAACGCCTGCTCCAAACGCGTGTTGCTTCCTGTTGCGGCTTGATCGGCTAGCCGATGTGCCCCAGTTTGCGGATCTCGCGCAACCATCCACCCCATTATGGTCAACCGAAACCCGCCTCTGGCGCACTGGCCGCCCCATGCCCTTGCAGATCGTTCATCATCCCGACTACGACGCCGGCTTCGCCGTCAATCACCGCTTCCCGATGAGTAAATACCCGTTGCTGATGGAAGCCTTGCGGGCACGCGGCCTGGCTCGGCCCGAAGCGCTCAACATGCCGGAGGCGGCGCGGCCATCGTGGCTGAAGCTTGCCCACGCCGCAGACTATGTCGACCGGGTGCTCGCCTCCGACGTGCCGGTGAAGATCGAGCGCGAGATCGGTTTCCCTATTGGACAGCGGGTTTCGCTGAGGGCGCAGCTCGCCACGGCCGGCACCGTGCTGGCAGCGCTGCTGGCTTTGCTGAACGGCATCGCATGCAACACCGCCGGCGGCAGCCATCATGCACGGCGCGCGCAAGGTGCGGGCTTCTGCACCTTCAATGACGTAGCCGTTGCCGCGCTGGTGCTGCTCGCCGAAGCTGCTGTCAAAAACATCCTGGTTGTCGATCTCGACGTGCATCAGGGCGACGGCACGGCGGATATTCTGGGCGACGAGCCGCGCGTGCTTACCTTCTCGATGCATGGCGACCGCAACTACCCCGCGCGCAAGATCGCCTCCGATCTCGACGTCGCCCTGCCCGACGGAACCGGCGATGCAACCTATCTGGAGCGGCTGGACGCCATTCTGCCGGAGTTGTCGGCGCGAAGACGCTGGGACCTCGTCTTCTACAATGCCGGGGTCGATGTCCATGCCGAGGACCGGCTCGGCAGGTTGTCGCTCACGGATGAAGGTCTGCGCGCCCGCGACGATATGGTGATCCGCCATTTCCGCACGCTTGGCGTACCGGTGTGCGGCGTTATCGGCGGCGGCTATTCGACGGATGTTGCAGCACTTGCCGCACGCCACGCCATCCTGTTCGAGGTGGCGGCGGGCTACGCCTGAAAGGCTGCTTGTTTGAGCATGATCTTTTCCAAAAACCGACTTTTTGGGATCATGCTCTACTTCCTGAGATTGGCGATCCTGAGCAGGATGAAGGCCGGCACGACGATCGCAGCACCGAGCAGGATGTAACCAAGGAAGCGGTCGATGGCGTGGAAGCCCAGGTTCCAGAGATCGATGAAGAACTTGCGGATGCCGTAAAGCACGTCCATCGGCGACCAGCCGAAGGCGTTCATGACCAGGCCGACGAGGAACGACATCACGAGCAGCTTCAGGATCACCCGGAGCGGCGTATCGCCGAGAAAGCGGTTCAGTGCGGACAAGGCCTGTCTCCACAGTCGGGTGCCGCGATTCGGGCACATGCCGAGAAATACGCAGTTGACCGCCCGGCATCAAGCCGAGCCCTCAAACCGGATTGCGCATCGGCGCCGGGCCATGATATCGGAGGAACCAGCGCGGGTATGATGTAATGGTAGCCTGTCAGCTTCCCAAGCTGAACGCGCGGGTTCGATTCCCGCTACCCGCTCCAGCTTTTGCCCCGGTCCATTGCACTTGTTTTGGCCAAGCTGAAAACCAGCAGATTTACAGCCCGGCTAGCCATCTTTCATCTGTTCGGCCGATGTGCCAGTTCGTGGAATATCTCACATTAGGGGTCGGCGGGGCCTCGAATGACCCCAACCGGAAAGTCTACCCTTGGCCCGTTGGCTTCTGCTGGCGGGCTTTTTTGAGCATCACGCAGTAGTGGCCGACGTGCATCGGCGTCGCTGCTGGCGGGCCTGTCTGGTCGTCTGGCCGGCCACGGGATGCGTCCGCTACCCGCTCCAGCCTCAACCTACCTCTCGCAGAATAAAATCGTGCAGCATCTTGGCTGCCGGCGACAGCGCGCGGTTCTTTACCGTGATCAGGCTGTAGGGCCTGACCTCGATGTCGAATTCAGTCTGGACGACGTCAATGGCGCCGTTGAGCCCTTCTGGATTCTGGATGAACTTCGCAACCTGGATCGACACCGGCGCGATGGCGTCGGATTGCGCGACCATGACCAGAGTCAATAGCAGCGAGCTGGTGTTGAGAATGCGGTCCGGCAGCGCGATGTTTCGGTTCAGGAAGTTGCTCTCCATCGCCTGGCGCAGCGGCGAGCCGCCCGACTGGAAAACCCAGTCATAGGCGGCGGTGTCTTCCAGCCGCACCGCCTTGCCCTTGGTCAGCTGATGGCCCCGGCGCACGATCAGGCAGGCCTTTTCGACGCCGATGACGCGGGCTTCGAACAGCCGCGGATTGAGGTCGTCGGGGATGCGGGCGATGATGAAATCGTGACGCGAGGCGATGAGCTCGCGCGCCAGCACGTTCGAGGTCTCGACCTGCATGGTGATTTCGATGCGCGGGTAGAGGCGCCGGATCTCGCGGATCGCCGGCACCGCCAGCTCGATCGCCGGTGCCGTCACCGCGCCCAGGAACACCGAGCCGCCCTTGCCCGCCTTGAGCTCGAATATCTCACGGTCGACCTCGCGCATCTCGAGCAGGATCGATCGCGCGCGCCGTGCCAGCGCCTTGCCATAGGGCGTCAGCGTGATGCCGCGCGGCAGCCTTTCGCAGAGCTTGACATCGAGCACCGCCTCCATCTCGGCGATCATGCGCGAAGCCGCCGGCTGCGAGATGTTCATGACCTGGGCCGCGGCACTCACCCGGCCGTGATCGTCGAGGGCTGCGATCATGCGCATATGACGCAGGCTCAAGCCGCTGCGCAGCAGAGTTCCGCCATCACCCGGGATTTCATCGTAACTGCCTGATATTCCGTCAGGATTTCGCAGCGCCGCCATGATTTTTCCCTACTCCTACGCCCGGCGCCCCGGCTGAATCCGGCAGCATCGCACTAGCCTAAGCCATATCAGTCTCGATATAGCAACCATCAAAGATCGCATTTGACAGTTATGGCAAAGCGACACACCCTTCGCGCGTCCTGAAACTTGGCGGTCGGTGACGAGGAAAACTCGTGTCGATTTAGAGCCAGCGTCTCAGGGCCGATTGGGAGGATACCGGAGATCGATGACGGCAGCGGCGCGCTTGGCGCTCCTGCACGATTGCGCGGCCCACGAAACCCAAGGGTACGCGTCCATCAAACAGGGAGAGTTAATGTGAAGATTATCAAGACACTGGCCGCCGTCGCGGCTCTTGGCATCGCTGCCATGGCCATCCCGGCACAGGCAGGCGAAGGCTTGGTCGGCGTGCTGATGCCCACCAAGACCTCGCAGCGCTGGATCAATGACGGCGACGCCGTCAAGTCCCAGCTCGAGGCTCTGGGCTACACTGTCGACTTGCAATACGCGCAGGACGACATTCCAAACCAGCTCAGCCAATTGGAAAACGAAATCACCAAGGGCCCGAAGGCGCTGATCATCGCTTCGATCGACGGCACCACGATGGGCGATGCGCTGCAGAAGGCGAATGACGCCGGCGTCGTGGTCGTCGCTTACGACCGCCTGATCAAGAAGACGCCAAATGTCGACTACTACACCACCTTCGACAATTTCGGCGTCGGCGTCATCCAGGCCAAATCGCTGCTCAAGGGCCTCGGTTATCCCGAGAAGAAGGGCCCGTTCAACGTCGAGCTGTTCGGCGGTTCGCCGGACGACAACAATGCGTTCTTCTTCTACAACGGCGCCATGTCGGTTCTTCAGCCGCTGATCGACGACAAGACCCTCGTCGTGAAATCCGGCCAGATGGGCATGGACAAGGTCGGCACGCTGCGCTGGCTGGCGGCAACCGCCCAGGCCCGCATGGACAATCTGCTCTCCGCCAACTACTCGGACGGCAGTCGCGTCGATGGCGTGCTCTCGCCCTATGACGGCCTGTCGCGCGGCATCATCGCTTCGCTGCGCGCCGTAGGCTACGGCACAGCCGATCAGCCATGGCCGATCGTCACCGGACAGGACGCCGAGACCGCTTCGGTCAAGGCGATCATCGCCGGCGAACAGTATTCGACCGTGTTCAAGGATACCCGCGAACTCGCCAAGGCGACGGTCGAACTCGTCGACAAGGTGCTCTCTGGCGGCAAGCCGGAAGGCCTCGACACCAAGACCTACAACAACGACGTCAAGGTCGTTCCCTCGATCCTGTTAACGCCGCATGACGTCGACAAATCGAACTACCAGGCCCTGGTGGTCGACTCCGGCTACATCAAGGCCGAAGAACTGAAGTAATCGCGGTCACAAAGCCTGGGGTCCTGCGCAGGCAGGGCCCCTTTTCGTTGGCGAGCCAGCCCGGTATTGTTGGCGGACCTTGCAGGAGTGGTATTCTCAATGGCATCGACGATTTTGGAGATGCGCGACATCACCAAGATGTTTCCCGGCGTCAAGGCGCTGTCGAACGTCAAGCTCATGGTCGAGGAAGGCGAGATCCATGCCGTGGTCGGCGAGAACGGCGCCGGCAAGTCGACGCTGATGAAGGTGCTGTCGGGCGTATATCCGTCCGGCACCTATGACGGCCAGATCATCTATCGCGGCGATGAGTGCCATTTCAAAGGTATCCACGACAGCGAGCGCAAGGGCATCGTCATCATCCACCAGGAGCTTGCGCTGGTGCCGATGCTGTCGATCGCCGAAAACATCTTTCTCGGCAACGAGCACGCCAGATACGGCGTCATCGACTGGAATGCCAATGAGGCGCGCACCAGCGCCCTGCTCAAGAAGGTCGGCCTCAAGGAAGACCCCAACACCCTGATCACCAATATCGGCGTCGGCAAGCAGCAGCTGGTCGAGATCGCCAAGGCGCTCAGCAAGGAAGTGAAATTGCTCATTCTGGACGAGCCGACGGCGAGCCTGTCCGAAAAAGACAGCCAGGCGCTGCTCGATCTGCTGCTCGAATTCAAGCGGCAGGGCATCACTTCGATCCTGATCTCGCACAAGCTCAACGAGGTGAACCGGGTCGCCGACAAGGTCACCATCATCCGTGACGGCCGGACCATCGAGACGCTGGCCAAGAAGGACATCTCGGAGGACCGCATCATCACCTCGATGGTCGGCCGTTCGCTCGACGACCGCTATCCGCCGCGCGAGCCGAAGATCGGCGAGACCGTTCTCGAAGTGAAAAACTGGTCGGTCTACCACCCCATCCATGCCGAGCGGCAGGTCATCAAGGGCATCAACCTCAACGCCCGCAAGGGCGAAGTGGTCGGCATTGCCGGGCTCATGGGCGCCGGCCGGACCGAGTTTGCCATGAGCCTGTTCGGCCGGTCTTATGGCCGCCGAATCACCGGCGAGGTGTTCCTTAACGGCAAGCCGATCGATGTCTCTTCGGTGAGCAAGGCGGTGGAACACGGCATCGCCTATGTCACGGAGGACCGCAAGACCTACGGTCTCAACCTGATCGACCATATCAAGCACAACATCACGCTCGCCAATCTTCCTGGTGTGTCGCGCCATGGCGTGATCGACGATTTGCGCGAGCTTTCGGTCGCCAATGACTATCGCGGCAGGACCAATATCCGCGCCTCGAGCGTCTACCAGATGACCGGTAACCTTTCTGGCGGCAATCAGCAGAAGGTGGTGCTGTCGAAATGGCTGTTCGCCAATCCGGAAGTGCTGATCCTAGACGAGCCGACACGCGGTATCGATGTCGGCGCCAAGTATGAAATCTACACGATCATCGCGCGTCTCGCCTCCGAGGGTAAGGCAATCATCGTCATCTCGTCGGAAATGCCCGAACTGCTCGGCATCACCGACCGCATCTACGTCATGAACGAAGGACGCATCGTCGGCGAAATGGCGGCAAGCGACGCCAGCCAGGAAAAGATAATGCGCGCCATCGTCCGCGGAGAAGGAAAAGCATCATGAGCACCGAAAGCGCTCCCGGGCCGCAGAGTGGCGTTGCCCAGGACCTACAACAGGCACCTCGCATTGCCGTCTCGGCGCTGGTCACCAACCTGCGCGAATACGGGTTGGTGCTGGCGTTGATCGCAATCATGGTGTTCTTTCAGTTCACCACGTCCGGAACGCTGTTCAAGCCGGTGAACCTCAGCAATCTGGTTCAGCAGAACAGCTTCATTATCGTGATGGCGCTGGGCATGCTTCTGGTGATCGTTTCGGGCCATATCGATCTCAGCGTCGGCTCCGTCGCCGGCTTCATCGGCGCGCTGGCGGCGATGATGATGGTCATCTGGCCGCTTGGCCCATTGAGCAATCCGCTGGTCGTGTCGATCATCTGCCTGATCGTGGGTGGCGCAATCGGCGCGGCACAAGGCTACTGGATTGCCTATCACCGAATACCGAGCTTTATCGTCACGCTGGCGGGCATGCTGATCTTCCGCGGCATCTGCCAGGCGCTGCTGGGCGGCGGGTCTTCCGTAGGGCCGCTTCCCGTCGGCTTCAAAGCGCTCAGTTCCGGCTTCATTCCGGACCTGATCGGCCCATTGACCCTGATACCGCCAACCGTCAACGCCGCCGGCAAAACCATTGTCGGCAGCGGCCTGACGCTGCACCTGACGACGGTCGTGATCGGCCTCGTCGCCGTGCTCGCCTATGCCTATTTCGGGCTCAGGGCACGGCGCACCCGCGAGAAGCATGGCTACGAAGCCGAGCCGTTCTCGCTGTTCGTCGTCAAGACCCTGGTGATCAGCGCGCTGGCGCTGTTTCTCGTCTACCAATTCGCCACCTATAGGGGCCTTCCCATCGTTCTCATGGTGATGGGCGTGCTGATCGCGTTGTTCGTGTTCGTTACCAAACGCATGACGATCGGCCGCCGCATCTACGCGATGGGCGGCAATGCCAAGGCAGCCCAGCTCTCGGGCATCAAGACCGAACGGCTGACGTTGATGGTGTTCATCAATATGGGCGTGCTGTCGGCACTCGGCGGCCTGATTATCGCGGCGCGGCTGGGGCAGGCTGTGCCGGCGGCGGGCCTCGGCAGCGAGCTCGACGTCATCGCCGCGGTGTTCATCGGTGGCGCGTCGGCTATGGGCGGCGTCGGCCAGGTCATCGGCGCGGTGGTCGGCGGCTTCATCATGGGCGTCATGAACAACGGCATGTCGATCATGGGCGTCAATGTCGACTGGCAGCAGGTGGTGAAAGGCCTGGTGCTGCTCGGCGCCGTCGTCTTTGACGTCTACAACAAGAACAAGGCTTGAGAGGCAACCAGGAGGCATACGGGTCACATCGCGGCGCTGCCGGGCGGCGCAAAGAAGTCCCCGAGGGACCTGATCCGCGAGCGCAATCCGGACGAAGAGTTTCAACCGCGGCGCGGACAGAGTCCGGGCCGCGCAGGGTAGGGTTTGCCAAGAAAGGCAGGCCAGCCCGCAATTCAGAGAGGGTTACCATGCTGATCTCACAGATCCTCGACGACGCCGAGACGATCCGCGTCGTTGCCCGCAACGGCGGCAAGACCCGCGTCATTAACGGCGCCCGCAGCGTCTATTCGCTGGCGATGGAGGCCGCGCGCACCGGCAGCGGGCTTGTCGCCCTGATCGAGCGCAAAGGCTTCGGCGAAACCGTCGATCTCGACGCAGCCTACAAGAAGGGCCGGCTGCTGTCGCCGATCAACCATCCCGATCCGGCGCATCTCCATCTCACCGGCACCGGGCTGACCCATCTCGGCTCCGCCGCGACCCGCGATTCCATGCACAAGAAGCTCAGCACGGACGGCGAGGAACAACTGACCGATTCCATGAAGATGTTCCGCATGGGGCTTGAGGGCGGCAAGCCGGCGAAAGGGCAGACCGGCGTACAGCCGGAATGGTTCTACAAGGGCAACGGCACCATGGCAGTAGCACCAGGGGCGGCGCTTATGTCGCCGGCCTTCGCTCAGGACGCCGGCGAGGAGCCCGAAATCGCCGGTATCTATGTGATCGGCGACGACGGCGCCCCGTTCCGCGTCGGCTTCACGCTGTCTAACGAGTTTTCCGACCACGTCACCGAGCGCGTGAATTACCTATTCCTTGCCCATTCCAAACTGCGCAACGCTTCGTTCGGGCCGGAGATCCTGATCGGCGATCTGCCGTCCGATATCCGCGGCGCTTCACGCATCCTTCGCGACGGCAAGCTGCTTTGGGAAAAGCCTTTCCTGTCGGGCGAGGCGAACATGTCGCACACCATTGGCAATCTCGAGCATCACCACTTCAAATACTCGGCCTTCCGCCAGCCGGGCGACGTGCATGTACACATGTTCGGCACGGCGACGCTGTCCTTCGCCGACGGCATCAGAACCGAGGCCGGCGACGTGTTCGAAATCGAGGCGAAGGATTTCGGCCTGCCGCTGCGCAACCCGCTCAAAATCGAGCAGCCGGTGAAGGTCGCCGTGAAGGCACTTTGAGGTGTCGATGACAAGCGCGATCTCCCCCTCGTGGGGAAGATGGCCGGCAGGCCAGAGGGGGGCGCTGCCGCGCCAGCGTCTCAACTCATCAAAGCTCGGCCTTCGGAAGTTTTCACCTGCGTCAACACGAAGGCCGCGATCCTTCGCGCCCCCCTCTTCCCTGCCGGGCATCTCCCCCACGAGGGGGAAGATTGGCAGTTCCAGCGTCAGCGCGCGGCGCGGAAATGCTTGGACAGTTTCAGGCCCTGCGCCTGATAGTTCGAGCCTAGATCTGTGCCGTAGAGCGCCTGCGGCCGTTTCAGCATGTGCTCGTAGACCAACCGTCCGACGATCTGGCCGTGGTCGAGGATGAACGGCACTTCGTGGCTGCGTACCTCGAGCACTGCCCGGCTGCCGGTGCCGCCCGACGCCGAATGACCGAAACCCGGGTCGAAGAAACCGGCATAATGGACGCGGAACTCGCCGACCAACGGATCGAAGGGCGTCATTTCGGCGGCGTAGAGCGGCGGCACATGCACCGCCTCGCGCGACACCAGGATATAGAATTCGTCCGGATCGAGCACCAACTCGCCGGCCCCGCTCTTGTAGAGCGGCTCCCAGAAATCGACGACATCCTGCGCGGCGCGCTTGTCGACGTCGACAAGGCCGGTGTGGTGCTTGCCGCGATAGCCGACCAACCCGTCCTTGTCGCCGTCGAGGTCGATCGACAGCGCGATGCCGCCGCCTGAGATGTTGGGCGGTTCGGTGGCGACCAACATTACGGCGCGGTGCAAGTCGTGCAGCTCGCTTTCCGACAAGAGCGCATTGCCGGTGCGGAACCTGATCTGCGACAGCCGCGAGCCGGTCCGCACGACAATCGGGAAAGTGCGCGGGCTGACCTCCAGATAGAGCGGGCCTTCATAGCCGGCGGCGATCTTGTCGAACTCGTGGCCACGGTCGGTCATTACCCGAGTGAAGATATCGAGCCGTCCGGTCGAGCTTTTCGGGTTGGCCGAGGCGGAAATATGCGCGGGCAGCGCCAGGCTTTCGAGCAGCGGCACGATGTAGACGCAGCCGGTTTCCAGCACGGCACCTTCGGCGAGGTTGATCTCGTGCAGCTTCAGCCGGTCGAGCTTGTCGACAACCCTGTGGTCTGGGCCGGGCAAGAAGGAAGCTCGCACCCGCCAGGCCTTGTCGCCGAGCCTGAGGTCAAGGCTGGCCGGCTGGATCTGATCGGTATCGAGCGCGCGCGGCGATTTCAGCGCGCCCGTCTGGAACAGCGCGGAAATATGCTGATCGGGAAGAATGCCTGTCTGCCGCAAGGGTCTGGCTCCGTTCGAACGCCGGGCGAGGTCTTGTTCTGTCGCAGGTCCGACCGTGGACGCCTTTGGCACCTGCCTGGTACACCCTCTTAATCATGCCGGCAATTGACGCAAGCGTGGCGCGGGTCTAAAGCTCGTTATCCCGTGGTGATTTGGCCGGTCGGCTTGCAGCCACGTTAAACAAGTCGCTAAAGGACCGTCGGGCCGCAAGGCCATATGGACCGGTTGCGACTTTCGCGGCCGGTTTTTTGTTGTTTGGACCAATTTTGGTGTTTGGATAGAATCATGACCAAGAAGCGCGACTGGAAGCCTCAGACCGCACTCGTGCATGCCGGGACGCTGCGTTCCGGCTTCGGCGAGACCTCCGAGGCGATGTATCTCACTCAGGGCTATGTCTACGAGACGGCGCAAGCGGCGGAAGCCCGCTTCAAGGGCGAGGAGCCGGGCTTCATCTATTCGCGCTATGCCAATCCGACGGTCGACATGTTTGAAAAACGCATGTGCGCGCTGGAAGGCGCCGAGGACGCTCGCGCCACGGCATCCGGCATGGCGGCGGTGACGGCAGCACTGCTGTGCAGTGCCAAGGCGGGCGACCATATCGTGGCGGCGCGTGCACTGTTCGGCTCCTGCCGCTGGGTGGTCGAGACGCTAGCGCCGAAATACGGCATCGAGGCAACGCTGGTCGACGGCACCGACATCGCCAGTTGGGAAAAAGCGGTCAGGCCCAACACCAAACTGTTCTTCCTGGAAAGCCCTACCAATCCGACGCTGGAGGTGGTCGACATCGCCGCCGTCGCGGCACTTGCCAATTCGATCGGCGCCAGGCTGATCGTCGATAATGTGTTCGCCACGCCCTTGCAGCAGAAACCCTTGCAGCTCGGCGCCCACATCGTCGTCTATTCGGCCACGAAACATATTGACGGCCAAGGGCGCTGCCTTGGAGGCGTTATCTTGTCGGACAAAAAATGGATCGACGAGAATCTGCATGACTATTTCCGCCACACCGGCCCCAGCCTCTCGCCCTTCAATGCCTGGACCCTGCTGAAGGGCCTGGAGACGCTGCCGCTGCGCGTACGCCAGCAGACGGAAAGCGCCGGCCGCATCGCGGATTTCCTCGCCGAGCGCCCGCAAATCGCCCGCGTCATCTATCCGGGCCGCGCCGACCACCCGCAAGCGGCCGTGGTCAAGAAGCAGATGTCGGGCGGCTCGACGCTGATCTGCCTGGATGTGAAGGGCAGCAAGCAGGCGGCCTTTGCTTTCCAGAACGCACTCGACATCGTGCTGATTTCCAACAATCTCGGTGATGCCAAGAGCCTGATCACTCATCCAGCGACGACGACGCACAAGAACTTGACCGATGAAGCGCGTGCCGAGCTCGGCATCGGACCGGGAACGCTCAGGCTTTCCGTCGGCCTGGAGGATGCCGACGATCTGCTCGACGATATCGAGCAAGCGCTGAGAGCTGCCGGATAAGGGCTGGCCGAACAGAGGCGAGCGGGACGCGCCGATCAGGCGCCGGACGGGGTCTCTTCCAGCTCCGCGATGGCCTTGGTCTGGATAGTCATCACGTTGCCGCGCCAGTGGACGGCGCCACTCAGCCATCCGCGCGCCCATATCGCGGGCAGCATGCAGTCGCGAACCATCATCGCCGGGATTGTGCGCAGCGACAGGTGCCATCCCTTGGCCGAAGCCAGGGCGCATTCCGGCAGGTAAGCCGCCGCCAGCACGACGATGGCGGTTGCTGGCAGGCTGACGCCTGCGTCAGCCGCGGCGATCAGCGCAAGCACCAGTGGTGGCGCCGCGCCGATTAGAATCTCGGGGGCAAAGAACAGTGCAAAGGTGACGCGGCGCAGCCGCGCCCAGCGCGCCTGCCGCGACCAGATGTCGCCGAGCGTGCGCCGGCCGAGCGGCTGTTCGAAGGGCGAGGCGACAAGATTGACCCGCAGTCCGAGCCCGTTGACCAGCTTGGTCGCGGCGGCGTCCTCGGCGATCTCGGCAGCAAGCGCGCAGATGCCGCCATTGGCATCGAGCACCGGCTTGTTCCACAACATGCTCTTGCCTTGGGCGAAGCCGAGGCCGAGCGCCTCTCCAGCATACTGCCAGCGAGCCTGCAGCGTGTTGAGAAAGGCGCATTCGACCTCCCCCCAGAAGCCGTCCGGCCGCGAGCCGATCGGCGTCGAGCAGACGAGGCCGGTGTCGTGCCGCCACGCGGCTATCAGGTGCTGGACATAATCTCTCGGCATAAGCACGTTGGAATCGGCAAGGATGACCCAGCGATAATGCGCCGCCTCCCAACCCTTCACGCAATTGTTGAGTTTTGGATTGCCGCTGATGCGGTCGTCACCGACCAGAAGGCGGGCGCGAATAGCTGGAAAGCGCACCATTGCGGCGGTGATCGGCTTGACCACCGGGTCGTCGGCATGGGCGACGCAGAAGATGAGTTCGTAGCGCGGCCAGTCGAGTGAGAAGGCGCGCTCCAGCGTCTCTTCGGCAAACGGCTCGACGCCGCGCGCCGGAATGATGATCGATACCGGCGGCGCGTTGGCCGCGGGCGGTTCGATCCTGCCTGGTCGCTTCAGCTTCAGCGAAGCTAACAGGATGCTGGCGAGATTTGAAAGAAGGAGGGCTATGGAAAGGAGGGCGGCTGCGAATGTCGGTTCCATCGAGATCTGGTCACTCCAGAAATGCCGGCCGCATGACGGCCGTTTTCAACAATTCGACAGAACGCTGAGTCGCCCGGCACAAGCCTGCACACCATCATTGTCATGTGTCACTTAAATGACATTGTTTTTCGGCACCTGCGCTTGAATCGGGCAAGGAGATGACGCGCATCGTTGATCAAACTGCGCTGAGCGTCGAAAGTTCCATCTACATTGCTTTGGAGCAGTTTGTGTACAGCGCCGTCACCCGCAACATCGAAGTGCAGGTCAGGCCGTTCTATCTGGAGGATCACTCCGACCCGCCGCAAAACCGCTATGTCTGGGGCTACCAGGTAACCATCGATAATCAGTCGGATGAGTTCGTGCAGCTTCTGTCGCGCTACTGGCACATCACCGACGGCACCGGCAAGGTCGAGGAAGTGCGCGGCCCCGGGGTCGTCGGCGAGCAACCCGGACTCAACCCCGGTGACAGTTATCAGTATACGTCCGGATGCCCGCTCTCGACCCCGTCCGGCATCATGGTCGGGCACTACACAGTGCGCACCAAACGGGGCGAGACGTTCGACGTCGCCATCCCCGCCTTCTCGCTCGACTTGCCGGGAATGCGGCGCACCGTCAATTGACGGCCGTCATCCGGCCGCTGCAAACTCCGCCGGGTCGAAGTCATATTGCTTCGAGCAGAATTCGCAGGCGACGTGAATGCTGCCGTCCTCGGTGCTGTCCCTGATCTCCTGGGCGGAAAAGCCTTCGAGGATGCCGCGGATCTTCTCCCTCGAGCATGAGCACTGGTCGGCGACCGGCACGCCGCCGAAAACGCGGACGCCATGCTCGTGGAAAAGCCGGTAAAGCAGCCGTTCGGCGCCGATCGTCGGATCGATCAGCTCGGTCGGTTCAATGGTACCAAGCAGCGCCAGCAGCTCCTGCCAGGAATTGTCGGTCGGGTCGTGGATTTCCTCACGCGGATCGCCATCGCCACCAGGAAGGTCGGGTACGCGCATGCGCTCCGCCGACTGCGGCAGGAATTGTGCCAGCAGGCCACCGGCCCGCCATTGCTCGCGGGCACCGCCGACGCCGGGCGTCAGAAGCTTGGCAACCGAAAGCCGGAGGTCGGTCGGAATCTGCTCCGACTGGCGGAAATAGGTGCGTGCGGCATCTTCCAGCGTGACGCCGTCGAGCTGGACGATGCCCTGGTAGCGTTGCGTGTGAGCGCCCTGATCGATGGTCAGCGCCAGGACGCCGCTGCCGAGCAGCGTCTGCGGTGACGTCTCGCCTGCAGAAGTCAAAGCCTGCAGCCGGTCGGCATCGAAGCGGGCATAAGCGCGAAGCGCGTGCGGCGTGGAGAAATCGGCGACCAGCATGTCGACCGGCCCGTCGGTGCGGGTCTGCAAAATGAACTTGCCCTCGAACTTCAGCGAAGTTCCGAGCAATACCGTCAGCACACAGGCTTCGGCCAGGAGCCGGGCGACCGGCTCGGGATAGTCGTGGCGGCTGAGAATAGCGTCGAGCATCGGCCCGAGCTGGACGGTGCGGCCGCGCACGTCGAGCGGGCCGACCTCGAACGGCACGACGTGGTCGTCGCCGGCGTAGCCGAATTCGCCGAGCTTGGGTTTATGTTCAGCCAATTGATGAGTTTCCAACATGACAAAGCTCCGGGGCGCGGCGATGCCGCCCTCCGGGGCGCATGCGACGAGACGCGCTCGATTTGCGTGATGCGCCTGAGATAGGCACC
This sequence comes from Mesorhizobium sp. WSM4836, assembly GCF_055811815.1. NCBI lineage: Bacteria > Pseudomonadati > Pseudomonadota > Alphaproteobacteria > Hyphomicrobiales > Phyllobacteriaceae > Mesorhizobium > Mesorhizobium sp. WSM4836. The sequence continues at coordinate 373,173 of NZ_JBVVQF010000002.1, read as the reverse complement.
ACACACTTCCGGATCAAGGCGGCGCGGATCAGGCCGGCCCGGATCACCGCGGCCCGTATCAAGCGCCCAGGCACCAGGCCAAGACCGCCTTCTGGGCATGGAGCCGGTTCTCGGCCTCATCGAACACCACCGAATGCGGTCCGTCGATCACCTCGTCGGTAACCTCCTCACCGCGATGCGCCGGCAGACAGTGCATGAACAGCGCGTCCGGTTTGGCTTTCGCCATCAGTGCCGCATTGACCTGATAGGGCAAAAAGACATTGTGGCCGCGGGCACGGTGCTCCTGGCCCATCGACACCCAGCAATCGGTGACGATACAGTCGGCCTCGTGAACGGCCTCCTCGGGCGAACGGGTGAATTTCAGCTTGCCGCCATTGGCTTTCGACCAGTCGACATGCTTCTGAGCCGGTTCGCTGCCCTCGGGCACGGCGACATTCAGCTTGAAGCGGAACCGCGCAGAAGCCTCCAGCAGCGAATGCAGCACGTTGTTGCCGTCGCCGGTCCAGGCGATCGTCTTGCCGGCCACCGGACCGCGGTGCTCTTCGAAGGTCATGATATCGGCCATCAGCTGGCAGGGATGGGTCTCGTCGGTCAGCCCGTTGATGACAGGGACCGTAGCGTTTTCCGTCAGTTCCAGCAGCCGGTCATGCGAAGTGGTTCGGATCATGATGGCATCGACATAGCGCGACAGCACCTTGGCCGTGTCTGCTATGGTCTCGGAACGGCCAAGTTGCATCTCGGTGCCAGTCAGCATGATCGTCTCGCCACCCAACTGCCGCATGCCGACGTCGAACGACACGCGCGTGCGCGTCGACGGCTTGTCGAAGATCATCGCCAGCACCTTGCCTTCGAGCGGCTTGCTGCGTTCGCCGGCCTTGAGCCTTGCCTTCCGCACAGCTGCGTCGTCGAGCATGAAGCGCAGATCGCCTTCGGAAACGGCGGAAAGATCGGTGAAATGGCGAAGGGACATCAGGAATTCCAGGATTACTTCGCAGCGGCAGCGACGATGGCATCCGCCAGGCTCTTGGCGCCGGCACGAATGCGCTCGAGCGCTTGGTGGATCTCGGCATCGGTGACGGTGAGAGGCGGCAGCAGGCGGATAACGTTGTCGCCGGCCGGAACCGTCAAGAGATGCTGGTCACGCAGTGCCACCGTGACTTTGGTGTTGGGCATCGCGCATTTAAGCCCAAGCATCAGGCCGGTGCCCCTGATGCTTTCGATAACGTCCGGAAATTCGTCGGCGACGCCGGCGAGCCCCTGCTTCAACAGCAGGGCCTTGCGCCGGACGTCCTCGAGGAAGCCGTCTTCCAGCACCACGTCGAGCACGGCGTTGCCGACCGCCATCGCCAGCGGATTGCCACCGAAGGTGGTGCCGTGCACGCCGGCGGTCATGCCGACCGCTGCCTCGTCGGTGGCGAGGCAGGCACCCATCGGGAAGCCGCCGCCGATGCCCTTGGCCACCGCCATGAGGTCGGGTGTGATACCCGCCCACTCATGCGCGAACAGCTTTCCGGTGCGGCCGACGCCGCATTGGACCTCGTCGAAAATCAGGAGCAGCCCGTGCTGATCGCAGAGCTGCCTGAGCCGCTTCAGCGACTGCGTCGGCACTTGCCTGATGCCGCCTTCGCCTTGCACTGGCTCGATCAGGATCGCCGCGGTTTCGGGCGTAATCGCCCGTTCGGCGGCATCCATATCGTCGAAGCCGACCTGGTCGAAGCCTTCGACCTTGGGGCCGAAACCTTCCAGGTATTTGTATTGGCCGCCGGCGGCGATGGTCGCCAGGGTGCGGCCGTGGAAGGCGCCTTCGAAGGTGATTGTGCGGTAGCGCTCGGGATGGCCCTTGACGAAGTGGTAGCGCCGCGCCGTCTTGATGGCGCATTCGAGCGCCTCGGCGCCTGAATTGGTGAAGAACACCTTGTCGGCGAAGCTGGCGTCGGCCAGCCGCTCGCCGAGCCGGCTCTGTCCCGGAATCTCGTACAGATTGGAGACGTGCCAGAGCTTGGCGGCCTGCTCGGTGAGGGCCGCGACCAGATTCGGATGGCTGTAGCCCAACGAATTCACGGCGATGCCGCCGGCGAAGTCGAGATATCGCTCGCCCTTGTCGGTGACCAGCCAGGTGCCTTCACCGTGGTCGAAAGCCAGGGGTGCGCGAACAAAGGTCTCGAAAAGCGCCGAACCGCTCATTATATGCGTCTCCGGAACCGGAAAAATCAAAAAGCCGCCAAAGCGGCGGCCCTTGTGGCTTATCGTTTTTTTCGGCCGTGAAGTCAACGAAAAGGTCGCGCAAGGACGTGCGGCAAGCCCTTCAGCATAACGCCGGCTCATAAGCGACCGGGCAAGTTGGGGAAAACCGAAAAAACCGATTCGTGCTGGCCTTGGGACTCTTGTCACCGAGTCAGCGCATAAGGTAATTGTAGTAGAGAAATAACTAGATTTCGTGCGGCGGACCTAATCACCCGATATATGTGGTGTCTGCCCGGCAGAAGCCGGGTCGGGAATGGATTCCGATTGCCGCACGTTTCAGCAGGAGCGCGGTCTCATGAACTGGACTGACGAGCGAGTCGAACTTCTCAGAAAACTGTGGTCGGAGGGTCTCAGCGCCAGCCAGATCGCCGCACAGCTTGGCGGGGTCAGCCGCAATGCGGTCATCGGCAAAGTGCACCGGCTGAAACTGTCCGGTCGCGGACGCACGACCGCCTCACCGGCACGCCAGAAGAAGACGGTACAGGGATCGACGATCCAGAAATCGGTGTCGCGGGCAGCAAGCGCCACGCGTCATGCCACCACGTCGATGTCGATCGGTGCGACCGCGCTCAAGGCACAGTTCGATGCCGAACCGGTGGCGCGCCACTATATTCGCCCGGTCGAGAACGTCGTCGTGCCGATCTCGCGGCATCTGCAACTCGTCGAGCTGAACGAGCGCACCTGCAAATGGCCGAATGGCGATCCGCTTTCGGAAGATTTCCATTTCTGCGGCAACGACGCCGCCGAAACCGGGCCCTACTGCAAGTACCACGCCCGCGTGGCGTTTCAGCCGGCATCGGAGCGGCGGCGGAGCAGATAGTAGGGGGGAGTAGGGCAGTAGGTAAGGATTAGGGCTTTTGCGAGTGCGGTCCTTGGCAATTTACTACATACTGCCCTACTCCCTTACTCCCCTACTCCCCTCTCTTCACAGCCATCCATTCTTGCGAAACCGCCAGTAAAGAAAAGTGCAGATCAGCGCAATTGTCGCCAGGACGGCCGGGTAGCCATATTCCATCCTCAGTTCCGGCATGTCGCTGAAATTCATGCCGTAAATGCCGGCAAATGCCGTCGGCACCGCCAAGATGGCGGCCCATGAGGCAAGCTTTTTGGAGATCGCCGTCTCCTGGCTTTGACCGACCAGAAGGCTCGCCTCGAAGGCGAAGGCGAGAACCTCACGCAGGCTGTCGATCTTTTCCTGGACAGTGCGGATGTGGTCGGTGACGTCGCGAAACAGCGGGTGCATGGCTGTGTGGATTTGCGGCAGATCGGCGCTGGTGAGCCGTCGGCAGACCTCCACCAGCGGCAGGGCCGCGTTACGCAGGCGCAAGAGATCGCGGCGCAGCATATAAAGCCGTTCGATATCGGAGCCGGTCATCGGTTTCAGCAGAACCTTGTCCTCGATCGCCTCGACCTCGTTTTCGATCTGCTCGAGCACCGGCATGTAGTTGTCGACGATGAAATCGAGAATGGCGTAGAGGACGAAATCCTCGCCCTTGGCGAGGGAATGCGGGCAGCTTTCCCAGTGCTGGCGAACGGCGGCGTAGGAGGTCGACGGGCCATGCCTGACGCTGACGATGTAGCCGGCGCCGACAAACAGATGCGTCTCGCCGAAGGTGACACGGCTGTCGATTAGCTGCGCCGTGCGGGCAACGATGAACAGGGCATCACCATATTGCTCGATCTTCGGCCGTTGGTGCGGATGCTCGGCGTCCTCGATTGCCAGTTCATGCAGATGGAATTGCGCCTGGACGCGCAGCAACAAATTGCGGTCGGGCTCCAGCAGTCCGATCCAGACGACATGGCCCGGCTTCCCGGCCCATTCGCCGGCTTCCTCGATCGGTATGTCGGCGATGCGCCGCCCAGCCGTATAGACGCCGCAAGCGATTATGCCCGACATCGGCGGCGCGGGAGCAAACTCGCGAACATATTCCATCGCAGCCTCCTGAAGGCCGGGCCTTCGTCGCGGAACTGAGAAGTCGGCGCGTCGAAAGCTTAGCGCAATTGTCTCTCAGGTGGCGAATCCGAAATTCGCATCGGCGGGGAGAGAACTCACTTCGCTGGTTGCGTTGCGGGAAGAATAATCTTGTCCGTCTTGTCGCCCTTCGGACGATCGGCCGGCATCTGATCGCCGGTGACGATATAGTAGATCGTCTCGGCGATGTTGGTGGCGTGGTCGCCGATGCGCTCGATGTTCTTGGCGCAAAACAGGAGATGTGTGCAGGGCGTGATGTTGCGTGGGTCTTCCATCATGTAGGTCAGCAACTCGCGAAACAGCGAGGTGTACATGGCGTCGATCTGGTCGTCGCGGTCGCGTACGAAACCGATTTTTTCCACCGACCGCGATGCGTAGACGTCGAGTACTTCCTTGAGCTGCGTCAATGCCAGATGGGCCAAAGCCTCGAGGCCGCGGAACAGGCTGTTCGGCTGGCGCCCGTCGGCGACGGCAACCACGCGCTTCGCGACGTTCTTGCCGAGATCGCCTACCCGTTCGAGGTCCGCCGAAATGCGGATCGCGCCCACGATCTCGCGCAGATCCGTCGCCATCGGCTGGCGCTTGGCGATGATGATGATCGCCTTGTCGTCGATCTCGCGTTGCCCCTCATCCAGAACCAGGTCGTCTCGAATGACTTTCTGGGCAAGCCCCGGATCCGCATTGACCAGCGCCGCGACTGCCTGCTCGACCATGCGCTCGGCATGCCCGCCCATCGCCGCGATGCGCTTCGACAGATATTTCAGCTCCTCGTCATAGGCGCTGACGATGTGGACGGACTGCATGGACGAATGCCTTCCCAGAGTCTTCTGGTTGAGTCGCTCCCTCGAATCCCCGCTGATACGCTAGCCGGATGACAGAAAAAAGAAACGGCCCATTATGTGCTAGAGATGGTACCGCGTCAGCGAGCCGGCAAATGGACCGTGAACGCCGCGCCCTTGCCGACCTCCGACCTGATGAAGAGCCTGGCGTTGTGGCGCGTCAGGATATGCTTCACGATGGACAGGCCAAGGCCGGTGCCCTTTTGGGTCCGGCTGTTCTCGACGTCGACGCGGTAGAAGCGCTCGGTGATGCGCGGGATGTGCTCTTCGGGGATGCCGGGGCCGAAATCCCTGATGGTGACGTCGATGCCCGGTTCGGGATCGCTGTCGCTGCGCGTGATCGACACTACGACGCGTCCGCCCGACTGACCGTATTTGCAGGCGTTTTCCAGCAGATTTTCGAAGACCTGGAAAAGCTCGTCCCGATCGCCGGGCACGTCGAGCGGCCCTTCCGCGAAATCACGCTCGATGACGACGCCGTTTTCCTTGGCGAGCGGCCCAAGCGAATCGATGACGCTGTCGATGGCCTGGCGCAGGTCGACCTCGGTTCCCGGCTTGAAATAGGGCTTCATCTCCAGGCGCGACAGCGACAGAAGGTCGTCGATGAGGCGCGCCATGCGGCTGGTCTGGTTCTGCATGATCTGCAGGAACTGCTCGCGCGCCGCGGGGTCGTTGCGGGCCGGCCCGCGCAGCGTCTCGATGAAGCCGGCAATCGAGGCGAGAGGCGTGCGCAGCTCGTGGCTGGCATTGGCAATGAAATCGGCGCGCATTCTGTCGATCCGGCGCGCCTCACTCTGGTCCTTGAACACCAGCACGTAGAGATCCGTGGCATGGCCGACAGAAGACGCGCTCACCCGATAGGCTCGTTCGACCGGCAGCTTTTCTATGTAGTCGACGCTGTCCGAAGCGAGGTTGCCCGCCAAGATACTATCCAGCAACGCCTGCATTTCCGGCGCGCGGAATTTCAGCGACAGCGACATGCCGGGGGCAATCCCGCCAAAGGCGGCAAAGGCGGCGGCGTTGGCATGGACCATGGCGGCGGAGCGATCGAAAATGATCAGCGGATCGGCAACCGCCGCCGCGAGATATTCGCCGGAAAGCCGTTGCAGCCCGCTCGACTCGATGGCCGCGGCATTTTCGGTCGATTGGCGCGCGACGCCGGCCGGCAGCACCGCAGCGGCAACCAGCATGGCGCCAGCCAGCAGCACCACGTAGCCGGACATGCCGGCAAAACCATAGACCATCAGCACCGCAACGAGGCCGGCCGCCAGCAGCCAGCGGCTGTTCCACAGCCGCATGGCGGCGGCTTGCGTCCTGCCTTTCCGCTCTGTGCCGATGTCGGCCATTTGCGCTCCGTCTGCGGCGACTTCAAGAACTTCCTGTTGGACCGGCGCTAGAGCGCAGTGCGTCCAATTGGACGCACAAAGGACGCTCTACCGTTTGTCTGCTGCATCGTTCTTTCCGAAAATCGATTCCGATTTTCGGGCCCGATGCAGTAAGGCTCCCAATAGCATGAGTTCGGAAGCTGGAAAGGTTCGTCGCGATGAAAAACGCCAAGGAAAGCCCCGCCGCACCCTTATCGGGACCGCTGAAGATCATCATCGACGGCAAGGAGAGGAAGTTCGACATTGAAGCCCCGACGCTTCCCGACTGGGTCGAGGACCGCAAACTCACCGCCGGCGGCTATCCTTACGACAAGAAGATGAAGGGCGAGGAGTATAACGAGAGGTTAGAGAAGCTGCAGATCGAGCTGGTCAAGGCGCAGGCGTGGCTGCAGTCGACAGGCAAGCGGGTAATGTCGCTGTTCGAGGGGCGCGACGCTGCCGGCAAGGGCGGCACGATCTTCGTTTTGCGCCAGTATCTGAACCCTCGCACGGCGCGCAACGTGGCGCTGACCAAGCCAACACCCACCGAGCTTGGGCAATGGTACTTCCAGCGCTACGTCGACCACTTCCCGACGTCGGGCGAATTCGTCACCTTCGATCGCTCCTGGTACAACCGCGCCGGCGTTGAACCGGTGATGGGATTCTGCACGCCCGAACAGCACGAGCAATTTCTGGACGAGGTTCCGCATTTCGAACGGATGATCCGCAACGAGGGCATCCATTTCTTCAAATTCTGGCTGAACATCGGCCGGGAAACGCAGCTCGAGCGGTTCCACGACCGTCGCTGGAGCCCGCTGAAGAGCTGGAAGTTTTCGCCGATCGACATCGCCGGCATCACCAAATGGGACGACTACACCAAGGCGCGCGACCTGATGGTCGAACGCACGCACAAGGAGTTCGCGCCCTGGATCATTGTGCGGGCGAACGACAAACGGCGCGCGCGGCTGGCCGTCATGCAGCGCATTCTCCTTTCGCTTCCCTATGACGGCCGCGACCTCGACGTCATCGGCAAGGAGGACAAGAAGATCATCGGCGAAGGGCCGACTTTCCTCGAAAAATAAGCTCACCTCGCCGATACGCGGCTCTCATGCCGCCAGCCGGGCAATCCGCTGCAGTCGCTTCAGCGTGGTGTCGTCCTGCAGCGCCTGCTGGAAAAGCGAGATCTCCTGGTCGATGCGGTCGCAGAGCGCGCCGGTGTCGCCCCTAAGCAGGTCGCGCGTCTGCTGCAGCGCCGAGACAGGCTTCTTGGCGAGTTGCCTGGCTCTTGCCAACGTAGCTTCCTCGACGCTCCCGTCCGTCACGATCTCGCCGACAAGGCCCAGTGCCCTGGCATCTTCTGCGGCGAGCGTGTCGCCCAGGCAGAAGAAGCGGAACGCCCCGGCATAGCCGAGCTTCTGCGGCGCCAGAATGCTGGTGGCCGCGTCCGGCACCAGGCCGAAATCGACGAACGGCACCCGAAACGTACTCTTGCTCGACGCGATCACCATGTCGCAGTGGAACAGGATGGTGCAGCCGACGCCGACGGCGTCGCCCTCGACACAGGCAAGGACCGGTTTCGGGAACGTCGCCAGCGTGCGGAACATATCGGTGACGGCGTCGATCAGTCGCCGATGTTTGGTGGCGTCGAGAAATTCGGAGAAGTCGGCACCGAGGCAGAAGCATCCGGCCAGGCCGCGCAGGACCACGACGCGGACGTCGTCGTCGACAGCGGCTTCATGGAATGTCCTGGCCAGGCTTTCATAGGCCCGCCTGTCCAGCACCGGGCGGCCGTCACCCGACGATACCGTGACGATCAGCGTGTGATTGCGGAATTCTGCTTTTGAGTGAACGTTCATGGCCTCTCTCCAATCTCACGAGGCGCGTCTCTGTCCGAGCATGTCCGGGTACCCTCTGGCCAGCACCGGCGCAAAATGGTTGCGGCGCGAACGCACCACGTCTAGCGTGTGCTCGTTGAAGGTGAGCAGTGTGGCAACCACTTGCTGGTTGCCATAGGTACGCTGGTAACCGAGCGGCGTTGCCAGGAAATGCAGCTGCAGCGCGCGAAGCACCCACATCGGCTCGAATTCGATAATCACCTGGTTGACGTTGCGCTTCAGACCCCACTCGACGAAGCCAGCGATCAGCTCCGTGCCCACCGTCGACACGCCGCGCCGGCCGTCGCGGAACCCCGGCGCAACCGCATAGCGGGTCAGTTCATAGACATTCGGGCCCGACGGTGGCGTCCCCTCATAAAGGTCCGCCAGCACATCGGTTAGAAGATGTGCCCGGGTCGTCGGCAACATCCGCTGGTAACCGGCGAGCTCGCCATTGCGGATGACGATCTGGTGCACTGCCTCGTCGTGGTCGAATTGATCGATCTCGAGGCCATCAGGGCGCTGCAGATCGGTCCATCCCATCTCTTCGACGAAAACTCTGTAACGCAAACGATGAACTGCCTCCCAGAGGTCGGGCCGTTCCATCAATTCCTGGGTCGTGAGGGAAAAAAGCATTTGCCGTCTCCTGGTTTCAATAAGAAGATACGGCCGTGCTTTCCCGAAAAAATTACGCGATCGCGTAGGCAAGAATTTCTAGGCCGGCGCGGCCGACCTAGTTAATATAGCCGCGCCTTATCGCCTCCGCGACGGCCTGGACCCGGTTGACGGCACCGAGTTTGCTTTTGGCGTTAAGAAGGTGTTTCTCCGACGTGTGTTCCGAAATGCCGAGAATTTGTGAAATCTCCCATTCGGACTTGCCAACGGCGGCCCATTGCAGGCACTCGCGCTCACGCGGAGTCAATTCGACATGGTCGATGGTTTTGCCCGCCATGGTGTGGAGCTGCATGGCGCGGCCAATCGCATAAGTCGAGACCAGCGACACCAGCCCGAATTCGGCGCCCGACAATTCGACAGCCTCGCCGCCTAGCGACACCATGACGATCTGGCCATCGAGCGTGATTAGCGGGAAGGCCAACCCATCGCGCAGCTTGAATTCGCCAGCGTCACCCATGACGTCGCCGCCGCTCTTGCCAATACGGATGCCCTGAGACGCTTCCCGCCACTGGAATGGCGCTTGAAGCTGCTTCATGTGACTGACGACAGGGTCGTGGTCGACATAGTTGCGCGCAACGTAGCGCTCAAGCCATTCAGCCGGCCAGTCGCAAAGCAGCACGTGGTCCTTTTGCTGGTTTCTCGGCGTGCCAGGTTGCGGAACCGTCCCGGCCATCAGCGCCGTCAGCCCGAACCCGCTTGTTACCCCCAGCAGCTTTTCGCAGACGGCGGCGGCTGTGCCGGCGTGCTGCAACTGATCTATCAACTCCAATGTACGATCGAAATGACCCATCGCAACATCTACCCCATGTTGCCTTCCACTCTTGAGGCCAATGGCAGTGATCAACCCGCACCACGCCGTCAACCCCGGACTGCAAAGCTGCCTCCCCTATGCGTCCTACTGCTCCTCTTCAGCCGGCATCACACAGTCATTTGCAAACTCACTAAACAATATCCCTAAATCGTCATGATGAAACCAAAAACCGTTGTGCCTGGGTTATTTTCGTACAAAAACCTGTGTTATTTCGTACTAAGTCGGGGCAAGACCGGACGGAGTCGTCGCGTGGCGTTTCGGCGCATATCCATTTCATTCATCTCCATATTGATCGGAGCGCAATCGCTTGCCGCTGCTGCGCTCGCCGCGGAGCCGCAGGTGCCGATGTTTTGGGACGCCAAGGAGCGGCTGCCGAAGCCGGACCTTTCGATGCTGCCGCGGCTGAGATTCCTGACCACCACGGATTTCCCGCCGTTCAATTTCCTCGATGGGGCAGGCCGGCTGTCGGGCTTCCATGTCGACCTGGCGCGCGCCATCTGCGCGGAGCTCGGCATTGCCGAGAAATGCCAGATCCAGGCGCTGCCCTGGGCCGAGCTCGACGGTGCACTCGGCAAAGGCGAAGGCGAAGCGATCATCGCCGGCATCGCCGTGACGCCGGAGTCGCGGTCGAAACACGCATTTTCACGCTCATACCTGCAATTTCCGGCACGCTTCATCATGCTGAAGACACAGGCGCTGACCGAACCAATGTTCGACAGGCTGCGCGGCAAGCGTGTCGGCGTGATAGCCGGTTCCGCGCATGATCGGATGCTGCGCGATTATTTCGGCAACGTCCAAATCGTCCCCTTCGCGAAGCCGGAGGAGCTTTATGGCAAGCTGAAAGCCGGCAAGATCGATGCCGTTTTCGGCGACGGCATGCGTTTCGCGTTCTGGCTCGGCGGTTCCGATGCGGCGGGCTGCTGCCGTTTTGCCGGCGGCCCCTATCTGGCGCCCGAATATCTCGGCTCAGGCATGGCAATCGCCACTAGGGCCGACGATCCGGCACTGGCCGCCGCATTCGACTACGCGCTGCAGGAGATTTCGGTGAAAGGCATGTTCGCCGAGTTCTATCTGCGCTATTTTCCGGTCAGCTTTTTCTGAGCTTGGCTGCCGGCTTCAGGTTAGCGTGCGAAGGCGGGCCTTGGCGGCTCGGGCAATGGCGGCGACCGTCAGCGCATCGAGGTCGAGTTCCCGGCGGACGAGCTGCAACACGCGCACCTCCTCCAGGCGCATTTCGAGATCGACGGCTGCGACCTCGAAGGCGGCCGCATACGCGGTGTCACGCAGGCGTTCGGGCAGCGCCTCGGCGACACGCGCCAGGACGCCCTCCAGCCCGTCCTTTTCATGCAGCATTTTCTGGCAGGCCTGGGCGACCTCGACCAGCCGCTCCTGGTTGAAATCCTCAAACACCGGCCAGGATCGAACGACGTCGCCGATCCGTGCCAGTTCGACGTCGGTCATGTCGCGGTCTGACGCCGAGGTGATGACCATCAGGTAGATCATGGCTTCGTGTGGCGACAATGGCATTTACAACTCCTTGAGATGGTCCCGAAGTTAGGAACGAGGGACCGGCGCCGCAAGGAAAAACAGCGGCCATCGTTGGCAGCACTCGGTCGCGCCTGGAACTTGATCCATCCCGACCAGTTGGGACGGGCTCTTAATCTTCTTGCCTGATCACCGTCCTGCCCGGAAACCGGGTTCCACTTTTCGGGATCATGGTCTAGAGCATGCGGCTGCCGGCATTGGATGCCGGCAAAGTTGCAGGAATAGCATCATGGCCGAACAACAGCCGATCGATCTCAGCCCGGAAGTCCTCACCGCCGCCTCTGAAAGCAAGGCGTGGCCGTTCGAGGAAGCGAAAAAGATCGTCGCTCGCTACGCCAGCAGCGGCTACCCGGAAACAGTGCTGTTTGAGACCGGCTACGGCCCGTCAGGGCTGCCGCATATCGGCACGTTCGGCGAGGTGGCGCGCACATCCATGGTGCGCCACGCCTTTCGCGTGCTGACCGAAGACAAGGTCAAGACGCGGCTGCTGTGCTTCTCCGACGACATGGACGGATTGCGCAAGGTGCCGGACAATGTGCCTAACAAGGACATGCTGCGCGCCTATCTCGGCAAGCCGCTGACCAGGATACCGGACCCTTTCTCCAATGAGTATCCGTCGTTCGGCGCTGCCAATAACGCACGGCTGCGCGCATTCCTCGACCGTTTCGGCTTCGATTACGAATTCGCTTCCTCGACCGACTATTATACTTCCGGCCGCTTCGACGCGACGCTGCTCAAGATGCTCGAGCGCTTTGATAAGGTGATGGCAATTATGCTGCCGTCGCTGCGCGAGGAGCGGGCGCTGAGCTATTCGCCCTTCCTGCCGATCCATCCCAAGACCGGCATCGTCATGCAAGTCGCGATCGACGAGCGCAAGCTCGACGCCGGCACCATCGTGTGGCGCGACCCGGTCACCGGCGAGCGCTTCGAGACGCCGGTGACCGGCGGTCACGCCAAGCTGCAATGGAAGCCAGATTGGGCGATGCGCTGGGCAGCACTCGGCGTCGATTACGAGATGTCCGGCAAGGATCTGATCGATTCCGTCAAGCTCGCCGGGCAGATTTGCCGCGCGCTCGATGCTCCGGCACCGGAGGGCTTCAATTATGAGTTGTTCCTCGACGAGCACGGCCAGAAGATCTCGAAGTCGAAGGGCAATGGGCTGACCATCGACGAGTGGCTGACTTACGCGCCGACCGAGAGCCTTAGCCTTTATATGTTCCAGCGCCCGCGAACCGCGAAGAAGCTTTATTTCGACGTCATCCCGAAGGCGGTAGACGAATATTACACGTTCCTCTCTGCCTATCAGAGGCAGGACTGGAAGGAGCGGCTGGGCAATCCGGTCTGGCACATGCATGACGGCAATCCCCCGGCAGTCGACCTGCCGGTGCCGTTCTCGCTGCTGCTCAACCTGGTCAGCGCCTCGAATGCCCAAAACAGGAGCGTGCTGTGGGGTTTCATTTCGCGCCACGCGCCGGGTGTGACGCCGACGACCCATCCCGAGCTCGACCGGCTGGCCGAATATGCCATCCGCTATTTCGACGATTTCGTGAAGCCGGCCAAAGTGTACCGTGCTGCCGACGCGGTCGAGCGGGAGGCGCTGACCAAGCTTTCGGAAGCGCTCGCCGCGCTGCCGGCTGATGCCGACAGCGAGGCGATCCAGAACGCTGCCCTCAATGTTGCGCGCAAGATCGAGCGCTACCAGGATCATTCCAAGCAAAGCCCGGAGGGCGGACCCGGCGTCTCCGTCGCCTTCTTCCAGATGATCTATCAGGTGCTGATAGGTCAGGAGCGCGGGCCGCGCTTCGGCTCCTTCGCCGCGCTCTACGGCATTGCCGAAACGCGTGAGCTCATTGAGCGGGCGCTGGCTGGTCAGCTGGCGGCATGAGGACGCCGTCCTGCTCCTTCAGGATCGAGCTCGGCGCTACAGGCGCGGATCGCGACGCAGCCGGGAGCGGCGGCAGGCCTGAAACGCTCGGCGCCGGCCCGAAGACGCCTTTCTTTGCTGCACGCGCCTTCTCGCCGGCTTCTACGTAAGCGCCGCCCTTGGCGGCGCGCGCCCAGCCGTTCTCGACCAGCCATTGGCCGATATCCTGGTTGCCGATCCGGCACTCGGCGGCGATCAGATCACGGCCGCCTTCGGGCGGCACGGCACAGACCACCGCACGACCGCGCAGAAAGGCGCGGAAGGCCGTTCGCGCGCGGATACCACAATTCCAGGACTTGCCGCCGTCGGTGCAAGTCTCCTCCTGCTTGACGATGTCGATACCGGAAACTGCAATCGAATAGCCCTTTCCCTCGATGAGCCCGGCGGCCGACGCGACGGGCTGGAACAGTTTCGTGCCTTTCCAGTCGTCGGGCATTTTCGTTTTTGGCGGCTTGGGCGGTCCGGCCAACGCCAGATCGCTCAACGGGGCTCTCGGCTCGATCCGCTCGAGCTCGTCGGAACCGAGCTGCGGCGGCACCACGATTTCCGGATCGATTGCCCTCGAATGCGCTGCCAGCTTGGCCGGCTCTGGTTTGGGGATGGCCGACGTAGCCGGCGCGGCGGGCTGCGGTTCAGCACTGACCTGGATTTGCTCCCCGGAACCGCCGCTTTCGCTTTGGACGGCGCGGCCGCCGGCGACAATTGCCATGGCCATCGCGGGGATCGCCAAAACAGCCAAGGCAAGGTGAGGCAGACGCACCAGCGCCGGCCTACTGGCTTGCCCAGACAATCCGCGCCACCCATTCGACATCGCGCATGAGGATGTCGCGGTCCGGGTGATCGGGATTGAGGGAGACCAGCGCGATCGCCTTGGGTGTCTGGCGGTCGAGCACCTTGGCCATCACCTCGCCGGCATTGGTCTTGACGACGACGCGATCGCCCTTTCGTATCGTAGCCCCCGGCTCGACGATCAGGACATCGCCATTGCGGTAGAGCGGCAGCATGGAATCGCCCTGGACCTTCAAGGCATAGGAGGTTTCGGTTGCCCGTGCCGGAAGCTCGATCAGGTCCCATCCCTGCCCGGCCGGAAAGCCGGCATCGTCGAAAAAGCCGCCGGCGCCGGCCTGAGCGAAGCCGAGCAGCGGCACCGAAGACTTCTGCGCCGGCAGGAATCCGGGGCTGGGCTTGCCCCGGCCTTCGACCAGCCCGGTGAATTCGTCGAGTGAGGCGCCGGTCGCCTCGATGATCTTGGCCAGCGATTCGGTCGAGGGCCAGCGCGGGCGTCCATCCGAGGACAGCCGCTTCGACTTGTTGAAGGCGGTCGAATCAAGGCCAGCACGCTTCGCCAGTCCCGAGGCCGAGAGCGAATAGCGCTCGGCCAGAGCGTCGATGGCGGCCCATACCCGATCATGCGAGAGCACTTTGCTCTGCCTCTTGGTTTGAGCACCGGATGTTTCCGAAAACCGCTGACACTTTTCGGTCCGGCGCTCTATAACAGGAAAAAATACCTTCCCCGTTCTAGTCTTCGATCGCCAGTTTGTCCACCGGCTGTCGGGGCAAGGGCACGTGTCCATCGCCCGCCTCGTTCAAGCCATGCAACCGCCGGCAGGACAATGCGGAGGGCCATCACCACAGGCCGGGCACAAGCCGGTAGCGCACCGTTCGGGCATAGTCCGTATAGCCGTCGAGCTCCGCTCTCAGCATCTTTTCTTCGTCCAGGATGCGCAGCGCCAGGATCGGCACGTTGAGCAGCATAAAGAGCAGCCCCCACCAAGACCCCAGTGCCAGCGGCACGCCGATGACAAGGATCAGCACGCCGACATACATGGGATGCCGCACCAGCGCGTAGGGACCGGTGGCGATGACGGTCTGGCCTTCCATCTTCTCGATCGTGGAAGCGCCGTAGCTGTTCTCACGGAAGACAAGAAGATCGATCATCAGGCCGAGTGCCACGAGAAAATTGCCGAACACCGAGATCCAGGCCGGGACATGCGACCAGCCGAAGCGATAATCGAGCACCGAGACGATCACCAGCGCGATCGCGCCGGCGAAGGCGAGCGTGATGATGACTTTCTGCGCCGGCCGGGTTTCCGCGCCAGGGCCGGCCTTGATGCGCCGTTCCAGCAGCGCCGGGTTCCTGAGCGCGAGGTAGATGCCGATGATGTTGGTCGAAAGCGTGAAGACAATGAGGAAGGCCCAGCCCTGCCAATAGGCCAGCGTTCCCGCCGGCACGAAGATGACGGCGGCGAGCACGAGCAGACCGACAATGGCTGACTTCAGGGTGCGGATGGCGAGGTTCATCGCTTTTCTCCCGGGTTGACAGCGCTGGCCGTCAACCCGCTCGTGGCGTCGCCACCAAGCCAGACGGGGTCAGGCCGCCTTTTTCACCTCGCCCTTCGCGTAGGGGTCGAAGCGCTGGTAGAAGGTCTCGTCCTTCTCGGCCATGTCGAGCAACAGCTTCGGCGCCTTGAACTCGGGGCCGTATTTCTTCTGCAAGCCCTTGGCGATCTTGACGAACTTCCTGGCGCCGATGCCGTCGATATAGGACAGCACGCCGCCGGTGAAAGGCGCGAAGCCGAAGGCAA
Organism: Mesorhizobium sp. WSM4836; assembly: GCF_055811815.1. Classification (NCBI taxonomy): domain Bacteria; kingdom Pseudomonadati; phylum Pseudomonadota; class Alphaproteobacteria; order Hyphomicrobiales; family Phyllobacteriaceae; genus Mesorhizobium; species Mesorhizobium sp. WSM4836. The sequence goes on along the minus strand of NZ_JBVVQF010000002.1, from coordinate 357,340 downwards.
GGATCGAACCGACGTCGGCCTCGCGCGGATCGGTGACGATGCCCTCCTCCATTACCCGCGCCGCTTCCAGCGCGATGGTGACCAACAGCCGCTGCTTCAGCTCCTCATAGTCGACCTTTTCCGGCGCAAGCTGCGGGTAGAGATCCCTGAGGCCCGGCCACAGCTTCTTTTTGGCCGGCTTTTGTGGATAGTCGTAAAAGCCCCTGCCGTTCTTGCGGCCGAAGCGGCCATGCGTGTCGACCAGGGTGTTGATCAGCGCCATCTGCTTGGGATCGACCGCCTTGTCGCCAAGATCCCTGATGGTCTGCTTCATGATCTTCTGGGCAAGGTCGATCGCCGTTTCGTCGGTCAACGCCAAGGGACCGACCGGCATGCCGGCGGCTTTCGCCGCATTCTCGATCATCGGCGCCGGAACACCGTCGATCAGCATCTTGTAGGCTTCCGACATGTAGCGCAGCACGCAGCGGTTGACGTAGAAGCCGCGCGTGTCGTTGACGACGATCGGCGTCTTCTTGATGGCGCGGACGAAGTCGATTGCGGTAGCCAGCGCCTTGTCGCCGGTCTTCTTGCCGAGGATGATCTCGACCAGCATCATCTTGTCGACCGGCGAGAAGAAATGGATGCCGATGAAATTCTTCGCCCGCGCCGAATTCTTGGCCAGCGCCGTGACCGGGATGGTCGAGGTGTTGGACGCGAAGATCGCCGACGGCTTCAGCACGGCTTCCGCCTGTTCGGTGGCTGCCTTCTTGACGGCCGAATCCTCGAACACCGCCTCGACGACAAGGTCGCAACCGGCAAGATCGGCGTAGTCGGCCGTCGGCGTGATCAGCGACAAGAGTTTGTCCTTTTCCTCCGGCTTGGCGCGGCCTTTCCTGATCTGATCCGAGACCAGGCTGTCGGAATGCGCCTTGCCCTTGGCCGCGGATTCCATGTCGCGGTCGAGCAGCACCACCGGAATGCCGGCCTTGGCCGTCACATAGGCGATACCGGCGCCCATGAAACCGGCACCGAGCACGCCGATCTTCTCGAACGTCGTTTCCGGCACACCGGCCGGGCGGCGCGCGCCCTTGTTCAGTTCTTGCAGCGACACGAACAATGAGCGGATCATCGCCGCCGCTTCCCTGGTCTGCATGATCTCGGTGAAGTAGCGTTGCTCGATCCGCAAGGCGGTGTCGAACGGCACCAGCAGGCCCTCGTAGACGCATTTCAAAATGGCGGCAGCGGCGGGATAATTGCCATAGGTCTCGCGGCGCAGAATGGCAATTGCCGGCGGCCACAGATTGGCCCCGGCCACCGAATAGATCGGAGCGCCCGGCAGCTTAAAGCCCTTTTCATCCCATGGCGCCACCGGTTTCAAGCCGTTCCTGATCATCGCCTTGGCGGTTTCGACCAGCTTGTCCGCCTCGGCAATCTCATGGATCAAGCCCATCGACTTGGCCTTTTGCGGCGACAGCGTCTGGCCGGAGGTCAGCATTTGCAGCGCCTGCTGCTGGTCGGTCAGCCGCGGCACGCGCTGGGTGCCGCCGGCGCCTGGAAAAATGCCGATCTTCACTTCGGGAAGCGCCATCCTCACCTTGTCGGAATCGGCCGCGACACGGCCATGGCAGGCGAGCGACAATTCGAACGCGCCACCCATGCAGGTGCCGTTGATCGCCGAAACCCATGGCTTTCCCGAGGTTTCCAGCTTACGGAACAGGCTGTTCATGGCGCCCGCATTTTCGAACAGCGCCTTGGTCGCCTTCTCCGGGTCCTTGGCCTTGTCGGCGGCGAAGGCCGCCAGCATCTTCTGCAGCATGGTGATGTCGGCGCCGCCCGAGAACGTATCCTTGCCGGAGGTGATCACCGCGCCCTTTATCGCTGCATCGCTCGCCACTTTGTCGACGACGGCGTTCAGTTCGCGCATCACCTCCTCGGTGAAGACGTTCATCGAACGGTCCGGCATGTCCCAGGTGACCAGCGCAATGCCGTCGGCGTCGATGTCGAACGTGAAATTGGTGTAGCTCATCATCTCTCTCCGTCAGACGCGTTCGATGATCGTTGCGGTGCCCATGCCAGCGCCGATGCAAAGCGTCACCAGCGCGGTATTGAGGTCGCGGCGTTCCAATTCGTCCAGCACCGTACCGAATATCATTGCACCGGTGGCGCCGAGCGGATGGCCCATGGCGATGGCACCACCATTGACGTTGATCCGGTCATGCGGAATGTCGAAAGCCTGCATGTAGCGCAGCACCACCGAAGCGAAGGCCTCGTTGAGCTCGAACAACTCGATGTCCGACAGCTTCATCTTCGCCCGCTTCAACAGCTTCTCGGTGACGTCGACCGGGCCGGTCAGCATCAGCACCGGTTCGGAGCCGATATTGGCAAAGGCGCGGATGCGCGCGCGCGGCTTGAGTTCGAGCGTCTTTCCCGCCTTTTTCGAGCCGAGCAGCACGGCCGCCGCGCCATCGACGATGCCGGAGGAATTGCCGGCATGGTGGACGTGGTTGACTTCTTCCACCTCGGGATGCTTCTGCACGGCGACGGCATCGAAACCGCCCATTTCGCCCGGCATGACAAAGGACGGATTGAGCGCGGCCAGCGACTGCATGTCGGTCGAAGGCCGCATGTGCTCGTCGTGATCGAGAATCGTCAGGCCGTTCTGGTCCTTGACCGAGATCACCGAATTCTTGAAGCGGCCCTCGCCCCACGCCTTGGCGGCACGCTTCTGGCTCTCGACCGCGTAGGCGTCGACGTCGTCGCGCGAAAAGCCGTATTTTGTGGCGATCAGGTCGGCAGATATCCCTTGCGGCACGAACCAGCCGGGCAGGCCGACCGACGGGTCCATAAACCAGGCGCCGCCGGAGGCGCCCATGCCGACGCGCGACATCGATTCGACGCCACCGGCAATGACGATGTCGTCGGCGCCCTGGGCGATCTTGGCGGCGCCGAAATTGATGGCGTCGAGGCCCGAGGCGCAGAAGCGCGATATCTGCATGCCAGGTGCCTTGGTGTCGTAGCCAGCTTCGAAAGCGGCGGCACGTGGAATAACCGCACCCGCCTCGCCAACCGGATCGACACAACCGAAGATGATGTCGTCAACAGCGGCGGTGTCCAGTCCGTTGCGGTCGCGGATGGCCTCGAGCACCTTGGCGCCGAGCCGCACCGCCGGCACTTCGTGCAGCGAGCCATCCTTCTTGCCCCTGCCGCGCGGCGTGCGTACGGCATCATAGACATAAGCTTCGGCCATTTCCTGCTCCTTGGGTTTGCTGAAACTCGCTCAGAGCGAGCGCCCGATCAGCAATTTCATGATCTCGTTGGTGCCGCCGTAGATGCGCTGGACGCGGGCGTCGCGAAACATGCGCGCAATCGGATATTCATTCATGTAGCCATAGCCGCCATGCAATTGAAGGCATTCGTCGACGACTTTTCCCTGCAGATCTGACAGCCAGTATTTGGCCATCGACGCCGTCACCGGATCGAGGCCGCCGTTAATGTGGCGGGCAACGCAGTCATTATAGAAGACGCGGCCGATGGTCGCCTCGGTCTTTAATTCGGCAAGCTTGAACTGGGTGTTCTGGAATTCGATGATGGCCTTGCCGAAGGCCTTGCGCTCCTTGACGTAGTCGATGGTAAGCGCCAGAGCGCGCTCGACCATGGCAATGGCAGTGGTGCCGATCTGCAGCCGCTCCTGCGGCAATTGTTGCATCAACTGGACGAAGCCCTGGCCTTCGTCGTTGCCGAGCAGGTTGGAGGTCGGCACACGTACGTCGTCGAAGAACAGTTCCGACGTGTCGTTGGCCTTGAGGCCGATCTTTTCGAGGTTACGGCCGCGCTCGAAACCCTCCACCTCGTCGGTCTCGACGACGATCAGCGAGATGCCCTTGGCGCCCTTCTCAGGATCGGTCTTGGTAACGACGATGATGAAATTGGCGAGCTGGCCGTTGGTGATAAACGTCTTCGAGCCGTTGAGCTTGTACCCGTTGCCGTCCTTTTCGGCGCGCGTCTTGACGCCTTGAAGGTCGGAGCCCGCACCCGGCTCGGTCATGGCGATGGCGCCGATCAGCTCGCCGGTCGCCAGCCTCGGCAGCCACTTCTTCTTCTGCTCCTGCGAGCCGTAGTGGAGGATATAGGGGGCAACGATCGAATTGTGCAGGCCAATACCGAAACCGTCGACGCCGACATGGCCGATCGCCTCGATGATGGCGCTCTCATGCGCGAAGCTGCCGCCCGAGCCGCCATATTCCTCCGGCATCGAGGCGCAGAGCAGGCCGGCAGCACCCGCCTTCAGCCAGCTTTCGCGGTCGACCATCTCGTTCTTCTCGAACTCGTCATAACGCGGCGCGATCTCTTCCGACATGAAGCGGTGCGCCATGTCGTAAAGCATTCCAACCTCGTCCGCCGCCCAGGCGGGCTTGGGAAGGCCAAGGACTTCGGCGGGGTTGGTCATGTTTTCTCTGATCCTCCTTCCAAGCACGCCGTCAGAATTGAGGCTGGCGCGCTGCCGTGGCGACCCCTCCCTTCGGGCCGCCCTCCCCTCAAGGAGAGGGGAACGCCGAACCTAGAACGCTTCGGCCGGCAGTGCCATCAATGTGTCGGCACCGCTGGAAATGCGGGCAAGATGCGCCGACGTCTCCGGCATGATCCGCTCTATGAAGAAGCGCGCCGTCACCAGCTTGTTGTCGTAGAAAGACGAAGCGCCGTCGCCGCCGTCGGCCAATTTCGCCGCGGCCACCTTGGCCATCCGGGCCCACATATAGCCCAGCGCCACCAGGCCGAAGAGATGCATGTATTCGGTCGAGGCGGCAGCGGCATTGTCGGGCTTGGCCATGCCGTTCTGCACCAGCCACATGGTCGCCGCCTGCAGATCGTTGAGGCCCTTTTTAAGCGCCTTGGTGAAGAGCGCCATCTTCTCGTCGGTGCGGTTCTCCTCGCAGAACTCGCCGACTTCCCTGAAGAAGGCCTGGACCGCGCGGCCGCCGTTCAAGGCCAGCTTGCGGCCGACGAGATCGAGCGCCTGGATGCCGTTGGCGCCCTCGTAGATCATGGCGATGCGGGCATCGCGGACGAACTGGCTCATGCCGTGCTCTTCTATATAGCCGTGGCCGCCGAACACCTGCTGCGCCATTACCGCATGATCGAAACCCTTGTCGGTGAGCACGCCCTTCACCACCGGCGTCATCAGGCCGGTGTAGTCGTCGGCCGCCTGGCGATCCTTGTCGTCACCGGAGCGGTGAGCGATGTCGGACTTGATCGCCGTCCACAGCGCCAGGGCCCGGCCGGCCTCGTTGAAAGCCTTCATGGTCATCAGGCTGCGGCGGATGTCCGGATGGACGATGATCGGATCGGCCTTCCTGTCCGGCGCCTTCGGTCCTGACAGCGAGCGGCCCTGCAGACGATCCTTGGCGTAGGAAACCGCATTCTGATAGGCGACCTCCGATAGCGAGAGCCCCTGCAGGCCGACGCCAAGCCGCGCCTCATTCATCATGGTGAACATTGCTTTCAGCCCGCCATTGGCCTCGCCGAGCAGCGTGCCTTCAGCGTCGTCGTAATTCATGACGCAGGTCGAATTGCCATGGATACCCATCTTCTCCTCGATCGAGCCACAGGAGACGGTGTTCTTCTCGCCCGGATTGCCTGAGGCATCGAGCTTGAGCTTCGGCACGATGAACAGCGAGATGCCCTTCACGCCATCCGGCGCGCCCTCGATACGGGCCAGCACGAGGTGGACGATGTTGTCCGACATGTCATGCTCGCCAGCCGAGATGAAGATCTTCTGGCCGGAGATCCTGTAGGTGCCGTCGCCATTTGGGACGGCCTTGGTGCGCAGCAGGCCGAGATCGGTTCCGCAGTGCGGCTCGGTCAGATTCATAGTGCCGGTCCAGGCGCCCTCGACCAGCTTCGGCAACCATGTTGCCTTCTGCCCTTTGGTGCCATGGGTGATGATCGCAGCGATCGCGCCTTGCGTCAGGCCGGCATACATCATCAGCGACATATTGGCTGACACCATATATTCGGCAACCGCGGTGTGCACCGCGTAGGGCAAGCCTTGCCCGCCAAACTCGACAGGTGCGGCGAGCCCCATCCAGCCGCCTTCGCGATACTGATCGAAGGCTTCCCTGAAGCCTTTCGGCGTCGTTACCGAACCGTCGTCATGGCGCATGCAGCCTTCCACGTCGCCGACACGGTTCAGCGGCTGCATCACGTTTTCGGCGAACTTCGCGCCCTCGGCAAGAATGGCCTCGAGCACATCCGGCGTCGCGTCGGAAAATCCGGGAAGATTGTAATAGCGCTGATATCTCAGCACGTCGTTCAGCACGAACAGGGTGTCCCGGACCGGCGCTCTGTAGATCGGCATGCGTTTCCTCCACCATTCGGTCTTGGCCCCGAAATCAGCCTCAGCATATGAGGATGGCAGATGGACCAACGTTACGGTCGAGATAACAAATATTGACGTTTGCGTAAACGTCAATTCTGCGGTGCGGCAAATTTTGTCCCGCGCCAAGACGGCAACCACAAAGGATGGCAAACGACGAAGAACCGCGCAGCGAAAGCCACGCGGTTCTCATTCGTCGGAAATCGACAAGTTAGTTTAGCTCGCCACGCTGGCCTGCGGCGTCGAGCGCTCGATCAGCATTTGCCGGACCGTCGACATCGAGGCATTCAGTTCGCTGATGGCATCGTCGATCAGCGCCCGCTGCTTCTGCAGACGGGCAAGCTGCTTCTCCGACTTGTCGAGCGCCAGCCGCAATTGCTTGGTGTTGGAACCATTTGGATCATAGAGGTCCATCATCTGCTTGACATCGCGCAGCGAGAACCCGACCTTGCGGCCAAGCAGGATCAGCTTTAGCCGCGCCCTGTCGCGGCGCGTATAGAGTCGGGTCGAGCCGTCGCGCTTCGGGTTGAGTAGACCCTTGTCCTCATAGAAACGCAGCGTACGCAGCGTCACTCCGTATTTCTTGGCCATTTCGCCGATGCGGACAAGCTCTTCACCGGCTTCGCTCGACATATCGTTGGTGTTGGCCGCGGCTTGGCCGGGCGAAATAAGTTTCATGGTCACTGGCTTTCCCCGTCTGGTGGCGTCGCGGTCGCGGACCTTGCGTCGCCTGAGTGAAAGCGGGGGCGTGCTTCCACTCGTGGTTTCAACAAACAAATCGCAAACGGCGTATCCGCTCATTTACGTTTACGTCAATTCTATATCGATAGCCGCCTCACCACGCAAGAGGGTTCTGGGCTTGGAACTTTATGCCGCAGCGCCGGCGGAAAACCTAAAAAGTCGTTGCCGATCTCGGGAGCGATCATGCGGCTGATCAAAATTCTACAGCGTCTTTGTGCGTCCAAAAAAACACCCGGCGCCGTCGGCAGGCAGTCGACAAAGTTGCAACTTCTTAAGCTTGGTTAACGCGTTGTTTACCACGTTGGGGCGAAATGTGCGCATGTCGGTTACCCGTGTCTATCCTGTACTGAATTTTTCACGGTTTTTCGGAGCGCGGATGAGACCCGGGAAGCTCGTCTTCCACTGCAATAAGCCAAGCAGTCGCCTTCGTCCCGGCAGGACTTTGGGAACCTGGTGAAAGCCAGCAATTCTGAAACGGGCGCATTGATGAATAGCAAGCGGTCCTACCTCGATACACTCAACGCCGGCAGGCAACGCCGGCCGCACACGACGCTTGAAGAGCTCAACCGCTCCCTGGAAACTCTGGAGCAGCGGCTGGGGCGGACGCGCGAGGAGACGGCAAGCCACCCCGATCCGCGCCGACCAGCGGCAGAACCGCGCTATCCCAGCGCCCAGCCCTATGGCCAGCAGCGCCGGTATGAGGACCCACGCCAGGCGCAGCGGCCGAAAGGTCCAGCAGCCGCTTTCGACCCGAATTACCAGGCGATCGCCCGCGATATCGACCGGGTGCGCGGTCAGGAGGACGGCGTGGCCCTAGCCGGCAAGATCGCCGGCGAACTGCGCGGCCTGCGCGAAGAGCTGCGCCAGCAGATGGCCTCCGGCCTGCAGCGCGAGTTCGAGGTACTGCGCAAGAATATCGAGCGAGCCTTCCAGTCAGATGGCGGCGGCAAGGGCAGCGCCGAACTCGGCGTCGAATTCGAGCGGCTTTCCGGCGCCATCCAGGCACTGGCCGAAAAAAGCGACGACAGAAGCGTCAATATGCTGCGGCTCGAGCTTGAGCAGGTCAAGGCCGCGCTCGATACGCTGGCGCGCGAGGAGAGCGTGCAGGCGGTCGGACGCCGCTGGGACGATTTCGACCGCCGCTGGAACGCCTTCGAGGATCGCGTCGACGCCGATCAGCGCAAGCGCTCCGATGCACCCGGCCTGTCGGCGCTGACGGAGCGGCTTGAGCAGATCAGCAATGCCGTCAGCAATCTACCGGAATCGCTGTCGCTGCGCTCGCTCGAGGAAAAGGTCCGCACGCTTGCCGGAGCGGTCGACCATTTCGCCCGCCAGCAGGACAATCGCGGCAGCGACACATTCAGTCAGATCGATGAGCGGCTCGACGAGATTTCCCGCGCGATCGTCGCCTCGACGGTTGCCGCGCAAGCCAATTCATTCGACCCCGAGCCCTTCGAACGCATCGAGAAGCGGATCGATTCACTAGCCCAGCAAATCGAGGAAGTGTCGCAGGATCGTCCGGGCCGGGAGGTCATCGACCGTCTCAACACATTGTCGAGCCGCGTGGATGAGTTGGCCGGCCGAGCCAATCTGCCGGAACAGGCGATGGAGCGCCTTGCCATGCAAGTCGCGCTTATTGCCGACAAGATCGACCACGCACCTGCCATGCCCGACGCCGACTATATCTTCCAGGGGCTCGAGCAGCGCTTCGACGTGCTGTCCAGCATGATGGAACGTCGCCAGGGCGACGCCGTGGAACAAGGCAACATGCTGTTTCGCGACCTTGAGCGCCGGTTGGACGAGGTCGCCGACAGGCTGGACCAGCGCATGCCGCAGGTCGACAGCACCGGCATCATGGATGCCATCGACGCCCGCTTCACCGCGCTGGCCAAGCGGATGGAGACGCGCGTTCCAGATCCTGCCAACGAGGCGGCGATCCGTGGCCTGGAGAGCCGGCTCGAAGACATCTCAAGCCGGCTGGATTCGTCCGCGGCACAGGTCGCCAGCATCGACCCGGCGTTGATCCGCAGCCTCGAAGCACAGGTCGCGAGCCTGACGGCGCATCTTTCCAGGCCCGGCACGCCGCTGCCGGAATTCGACGACATCAGCCCGCGTCTCAACGAAATCGAGAAGTCGCTGGCCGGAACCCGCGATACCATCCTCGGCGCCGCGCGCGAGGCGGCCGAGAGCGCCGTCCGCTCGCTGGCCGGATCAAGCGCCAACACGGCGGCCGTTACTGGCCTCGCACAGGACCTGAAGACGCTCGAGGCGCTAACGCGCCGTTCGGACGAGCGCAATTCGAGGACGTTCGAGGCTATCCACGACACGCTGCTCAAGATCGTTGACAGGCTTGGTTCACTGGAGACCGGCGAACCGGCAAGCGCGGAGTTGAGCAAGCGCTTCGGCCGAGCATCCAAGATCTCGGTGCAGGACGCACCGTCGATGGACCTCGACCAGGCGCTGCTATTGACGGGCAGCATGGCCGATCTCGACGGCCGCGCCGCGGCGCTCGTGCGCGATGAGCCAAGTCCGCGTACGCCGGCCGAGGCCGCCGCCGCAGCCGCCCTGGCGGCTCTCGGTTCAGACACGACACGTGAAAAGAACGAACAACGCGGCGGCAGGAAATCGATGTTGGGCGGGCTGGCGCGCGCCTTGAAGGGCAAGAAGGACGCGGAGGTGCCGCCGCTTGCCGGCCCGGCGCCGAGCACCGAGATACCGAGCGCCGAGATACCGGGCGTCGATCTTGACGAGCCCCTCGACCCGAAGCTCGCCAACCGGCCACTGGAACCCGGCTCCGGCGCACCCGACCTCAGCGCCATCATGAAGCGCGTGCGCGACGAGCGCGGGCAGCCGGCCCGGCAAGGTGGTGTCGAGGCGGCGAAATCGGACTTCATCGCGGCAGCCAGACGGGCTGCGCAAGCGGCGGCCGCCGAGGCGGACGCCCTCAAGCGCCAGTCAACGATGAAAGGCCCGGTCAAGGCACTCAGGATCGGCGACCTGCTCAAGGCGCGGCGCAAGCCGATCCTGATGGGGGCAATCGCCATCATGCTGGCGCTTGCCGGCCTGCAGCTGGGCAAAGCCTTCTTCTCCGACCCCGTCGAAGCCGCCAATAATGACGCGGCACCGGCCATGGCCGTACGACCGGTGGAAACCGCATTGGCCAGCGTTGCCGGCGAGCCGAAGGCGGACGCGCAGACGGCAGCACAGGAGAGCGCGCCGTCGCCCACCGTCAGGCAGGCAGAGCCATCTGCATCGGTGACCAAGGACGACACGGCGGCGCAAACCGGCCCGGCGACACCGACAACCGAGGCATCGATGGCGCCCTCAGCTTCCGCGGCGCCCGCTGACCTGGAGGCGCCAGACACCACGGCCGCAGTGCCCCCGCGGGCAGCGGCGACGGCCAGCGACGCCGAGCCAATGGCTGCCGCGCCTGCTGTTACCACCGCTGCGACGCAGGACACGACCGGCACGGTGCCGCTGGCAAATGCTGCTGCGGCAGCGGATTCCAAAATCGACGTTCCGGCCGATGCCGGTCCGGCCGCCCTGCGCGATGCAGCGGCCGGCGGCGACGCCAAGGCGCTGTTCGAGGTCGGCTCGCGCTACGCCGAGTCGCGCGGCGTCAGGGAAGACATGGCGGCGGCCGCTAAATGGTATGAGAAAGCTGCCGAACTCGGTTTCGCACCGGCAGAATACCGCATCGGCAATTTCTACGAGAAGGGCATAGGCGTCGCACGCGACATCAAGAAAGCTAAAACCTGGTACCAGCTTGCCGCAGCGCAGGGCAATGCCAGCGCCATGCACAATCTTGCCGTGCTGTTTGCGATGGCGGCGGATGGCGTGACCGACAATGAGTCGGCAGCACACTGGTTCCAGGCGGCGGCGGATCTGGGTGTAAAGGACAGCCAGTTCAATCTCGGCATCCTCGCGGCGAAGGGCGTCGGCATGAAGCAGAACCTCGAGGAGAGCTACAAATGGTTCGCGCTCGTCGCCAAGACCGGCGACAAGGATGCGGCGGCCAAGCGTGACGAGATCGCCAAGGCGCTGAGGCCCGAGCAGTTGGAGCGTGCGCGGGACGCGGCTGAACTGTGGAAGGCCAAGCCGCTCGATCCAGCCGCCAATTCGGCCGACATTCCTGAATCGTGGCAGGACGGCACACCGCAGACGACCGCCGGCATCGACATGAAGAAAGCTGTCCAGAACATCCAGCGCATTCTCAACAAGAACGGCTACGAGGCCGGCAATCCCGACGGCATGATGGGCCAGAAAACCAAGAACGCGATCATGGCCTTCCAGGCCGACAACGACATGAAGGCAACCGGCGCGGTCGACGAAAAGCTGGTCAAGGCGCTGCTCGCGCGCAAATAACGGCGGATGCGTCGTTTCCGCGATGCCCTTGCCACGGATTTGCCTGTTAACTGATTGAGTTGTTTTTTGTTTCGGCGGTGCGACGAAGTTTGACTTCACCGCCCGGCCGGCGCAAGAACGAGATAACCTTCTGACGCAAAATGCCCGCAACGGTTGCATTCGCCAGGAGGCAAACTGATCGAGACTGACGGGTGGGCATCTATCTCCCGATCGCGGAAATTTCCGTCAACGTCTTCGTGCTGCTGGCCATGGGCGCGGCGGTGGGTTTCCTGTCGGGCATGTTCGGCGTGGGCGGCGGCTTTCTCATCACGCCGCTGCTGATCTTCTACAACATACCGCCGGCAATCGCGGTCGCCACCGGCGCCAACCAGGTCATCGCTTCCTCCTTCTCCGGCGCCCTGTCGCACATGAAGCGCGGCACGCTCGACTTCAAGCTCGGCGGCGTGCTTTTGGCCGGCGGCATCGTCGGTTCGACCGGCGGCATCTATGTCTTTGCATTCCTGCGCCGGCTCGGCCAGCTCGATCTGTTCATCTCGCTGCTCTATGTCGTGCTGCTAGGCACTGTCGGCGGGCTGATGCTGGTGGAGAGCGTCAATGCGCTGCGCGCCACTCGCAGCGGCGCCGCACCGGTGTTGAAGAAGTCCGGCCAGCACAACTGGATCCACCGCCTGCCACTGAAGATGCGGTTCAGGGCCTCGAAGCTCTTCGTCAGCGTCATTCCGGTGCTTGGGCTGGGCGCGGCGATTGGCTTCCTGTCCTCGATCATGGGCGTCGGCGGCGGCTTCATTATGGTGCCGGCCCTGATCTATCTTTTGAAAGTGCCGACCAACGTCGTCATCGGCACTTCGCTGTTCCAGATCATCTTCACCTCGGCCTACACCACGCTGGTCCACGCTACCACTAACCAGACGGTCGACGTCATGCTCGCCTTTCTGTTGATGGCAGGCGGCGTCGCCGGCGCGCAATATGGCGCCAAGGCCGGTCAGAGGCTGCGGGGAGAGCAACTCAGGGCGCTGCTGGCGCTGCTGGTGCTGGCGGTCGCCGTCCGGCTTGCCATCGATCTTTTCGTCACGCCGCCCAATCTCTATTCGCTGTCCGGCGTGGGCCTGAGCTGATGGCTGGCTTGAGGACGTTCGCGGCCGCCGCGTTGCTGTCGCTGCTGGCGGCTGCGCCACCGGCGAAGGCGCAGGCGCCACTAACCGAAAATATCCAGATCGGCCTTTCCACCGACAATGTCTCGATTACCGCCGGTTTTTCCGGTGCCGACCTGACCATCTTCGGCTCGCTGGAAAATGCCGATCCGCTTGTCGCGCGGCAAGGGCGCTACGACGTGATCGTCGTGCTGGAAGGCCCGGCCCGACCGGTCGTCGTGCGCCGCAAGGACCGGGTGCTCGGCGTCTGGGTCAATCTGGAGTCGGAGACCTTCGAAAACGTACCTGTCTCCTACTCAGTGGCGACGACGCGGCCGCTGCAGGACGTCACCGATCCGAACAGCTACAAGCAGCTGTCGCTTGGCGCCTCGAACCTCTATTTGCAGCCGGCCGACGCCGAGGACAGCCCGGCGACAATCGAGGAATTCACCGCCGCGCTGCGCGAACGTAAGGCGGCGACCGGGCTCTATAGCGAGAATGTCGGCGGCGTGCAGTTCCTGTCGCAGAACCTGTTCCGCGCCACCGTCAGGCTCGCTCCCAACGTTCCGGTCGGCACCCACAAGGCCCGCGCCTTCCTGTTCAAGAGCGGCCTGTTCATCAAGGAAAGCTCCGCCCAGCTCGAAATCCGCAAGTCCGGTTTCGAGCAATCGATCTTCCGCGTCGCCCACGACTATTCCTTCCTCTACGGTGTCTTTGCCGTATCGCTAGCCATGCTGACCGGCTGGCTCGGAAGACTGGTGTTCAGGAAAGACTGAACTCTCGTAAAAGTAGTTTCCCTTTCCGAGGGTATGGGTTAGACCGCGACCCCCGGCCCGACACGAGCTGCTGCTCCCCAAATCAGAAATACAGGAACGCACGATGCGACCAGCATTTGCCGGTATCGACTTCGGCACTTCGAATTCCACCGTAAGCGTGGTCAGGAACGGGCAGCCGCGGCTGGTGGCGTTGGAAGACGGCCAGGTCACGCTGCCCAGTGCGGTGTTTTTCAATTTCGAGGACAACCGCACCTATTTTGGGCGACGCGCCATTGCCAACTATACGGACAGTATCGAAGGCCGCCTGATGCGCTCGCTGAAGAGCGTGCTCGGCAGCTCGCTCGCTCACGAAAAGACGCGCATCAAGGCGCGCTCGGTCGGCTTCATGGAAATTGTCGGCCTGTTTGTCGGGCACCTGAAAAAGAAGCTTGAAGAAAACGCCCTCGACACAGTCGAAAGCGTCGTGCTCGGACGGCCGGTACAGTTCGTCGACGACGATGCCGGGGCCGACGCCGAGGCCGAGCACGAACTCGAAAATGCCGCTCGCGCTCAGGGCTTCAAGCATATCGCATTCCAATTCGAGCCGATCGCGGCGGCACTCGATTACGAGCAGAAGGTGACGCGCGAGGAACTGGCGCTGATCGTAGATATGGGCGGCGGCACGTCCGATTTCTCTATCGTGCGGGTCTCGCCCGAGCGCGCCCGCTCGCTCGACCGCAAGGACGACATCCTGGCCAGCCGCGGCATCCATATCGGCGGCACCGATTTCGACCGGCTGCTGAGCATCGCCCATGTGATGCCGCAGCTCGGCTATCTGACGCCGACCAAGGATGGCAAGCGCAATCTGCCGGCGAGCTACTTCATCGACCTGGCGACATGGCAGCGCATAAACCTGGTCTACACCGCAAGGGCGATGACGCATCTTCGCCAGATCCGCTACGAGGCGGAGCGCGCGGACCTGGTCGACCGCTTCATCCACATCGTCGAGCATCGTTACGGCCACGCGCTGGCGGCGCTCGTCGAAAGGGCCAAGATCGAGCTGACGGACCGATCGTCCGCCGATATCGAGGTCGCATTGCCTGAGGTGAGGTTCACGGCAGAGATCACGCGCGAAGGTCTCGAAGCCACTATCGCTCGGGATATTGAGCGCGTTGCAGCGACCGTCGAGCAGACCGTCCGCGACGCGCAGGTGAAGCCCTCCGACATCACGGCGGTGTTCCTGACCGGCGGATCGACCGCAATCCCGCTGGCCAGACAGCAGATCCTGGCTCTGGTGCCGCAGGCGTCGGTAATCGAAGGCGATGTGTTCGGCTCGGTCGGACTTGGGCTGGCGCTCGACGCGCAGCGGAAGTTCGGCTGATCGGCTTAAAACGGCGCGGCTCTCCCACCTTTGCCGCCGAGATGCGCCTTGAGCGCCATCTGGGCCAGGCTTGGCTGCCGGTCGCGATGCGTGATCATGGCGAATTCGCGCTTCGGCAGATCGATCGGCACGGAACACAGGGTACCTTCGGCGACCGCGCGCGCCACGACGAGTTCCGAAATGATGGTGGCGCCGGCGCCGGCCTCGACTGCCTGGCGAATAGCCTCATTGCTCGGCAATACCAGGAATATCTGCAGGTCCGCGAACGAAATCCCGTCGCGTCGGGCAAGGTCCTCCAGCGCCTCGCGCGTGCCCGACCCGCCTTCGCGAATGATCCAGCGAAGCCCGCCAAGGTCCGGATGTCCAGGCGAAACTTCCGCGATCTCAGGATGCGAGCGCGCCACGACCAGCATCATGCGATCGATATCGACCTTGGCACGCCGCAAAATGTCGGATTCGGTGCGCCCCTCGACCAGGCCAAAATCCGCTGCGCCATCAAGCACATTGGTCTCGACCTGCCTGGTATTGCCAATGCTCACGCTCAGCCTGACGGCAGGATAGGCTTCGTGGAAAGAGGCGAGCCGGCGCGGCAGCCAATAGCTGGCGATGGTCTGGCTGGCAGCGATCGAGAGACTGCCTGATATTGTCTGCGAGACATGCTCCAGCACATTATGGGCGGCCGCCGTCCGCTCGAGGACCGCCTTGGCCTCGGGCAAGAATCGGTGTCCGGTCTCGGCGAGCTCGATATTGCGGCCCACTCGGTTGAACAACTGGACGCCGTGCTGCTGTTCGAGCGAGCGGATGGCGGCCGACGCGGCCGACTGAGAAATGCCTAACAACTCGGCCGCTTTGGTCATGTGCGCCCGTTCGGCTACGGCGACGAAGATCCGCAATTGGTCCAGAGTCATGCCGGCATTAAGAAGCAAATCCGATTGGAATTACAAGAGCAAGTTGTTAGACAGATCGATTGCTTTGTTCTAAATTTTGGCCCGAAACTGGAAAAAAGTCGCACCAGAACAGTCGAGGGTAGAAATTGGTGAGGCTGTTCAAATCCGTGTTCACGCATTGGACCCGCAGCCTGCGGTGGCGACTCGTCGGTGAACGCTATCGTCCGGAACAGCATTACATGCGTGGCCCAGGCCCGAAGACAAGAGCCAAGGCCGCGGAACGCAAAAGCATCGCCGGATCATGACCAACGAACCGCTACGCGGCGCAAACTCAGCACCATCCCAACGGCCGCTTGCCGATACGCGCGCGCCCGCTGAAGGCGACGGCGTCGATACGTCGCCTGATGTCTCCGACAGCATCGCCAAGACCACCTGCTACATGTGCGCCTGCCGCTGCGGCATCGACGTCCACATCAAGGACGGCAAGGTCCGCTACATCAACGGCAACAAGGACCACCCGGTCAACCGCGGCGTGCTGTGCGGCAAGGGGAGCGCCGGGATCATGCAGCATTACAGCCCGGCCCGGCTGAAGAAGCCGCTACTGCGCACCGGTCCGCGCGGCTCGGGTGAGTTCCGCGAAATCGAGTGGGAGGAAGCTTTGTCGATCGCGACGAAGCGGCTTTCGAATATCCGCCGAACCGATCCGAAGAAACTCGCCTTCTTCACCGGGCGCGACCAGTCGCAATCGTTGACCGGCTGGTGGGCGAGCCAATTCGGCACGCCGAACTTTGCCGCCCACGGCGGCTTCTGCTCGGTCAATATGGCAGCCGGCGGCCTCTACACGATTGGCGGCTCGTTCTGGGAGTTCGGCGAACCTGATTGGGACAACACCAAATACTTCATGCTGTTCGGGGTTGCCGAGGACCATGATTCCAATCCGATCAAGATCGGCCTCGGCAAGCTCAAGGCGCGCGGCGCCAAGGTGGTCTCGATCAACCCCTGCCGCACCGGCTATAATGCAATTGCCGACGACTGGATCGGCATCCGGCCCGGCACCGACGGCCTGTTCGTGTTTGCCCTCATCCACGAATTGCTGAAGGCAGGGCGCGTCGATCTCGACTACCTCTTGCGCTACACCAACGCCCATCTTCTCGTCATTCAGGAGCCTGGTGCTGCCGACGACGGGCTGTTCATGCGTGATGATGGCGGCAATCCACTGGCTTGGGACAGGGTGGCGACGATGCCTATCGATGCCAGTAATGCCGATGTGAAACCGGCATTGACCGGCAGCTTTCTCGTCGACGGCCGCCGCTGCGTGCCGGTCTTCCAACTCGTCGCCGACCGCTATCTGGACGAGAGCTATTCACCGGAAGCCGTCACTGACCGGTGCGGCATCTCCGCCGACACTATCCGACGCATTGCCGCAGAACTCGCTCATGTCGCCTTCGAACAGCAAATCGAATTGCCGGTAGCCTGGACGGACTGGGCTGGCCGCCGGCACGAAACCATCAAGGGCCGCCCGGTGTCGATGCATGCGATGCGCGGCATCTCGGCCCATTCGAACGGTTTTCACTCTTGCCGGGCCATTCATCTGCTTCAGGTGCTTCTCGGCACGGTGGACGTGCCGGGCGGCTTCCGCTTCAAACCGCCTTATCCACGGTGTGCACCGCCGGGTCCGAAGCCAGCCGGCAAGAATGTGAAGCCGATGACGCCGCTCGAGGGCATGCCTCTCGGCTTCGTCTGCGGACCGGAGGACCTGCTGATCGATGAAGGCGGCAAGCCCATTCGCATCGACAAGGCCTACTCCTGGGATGCGCCGCTTGCAGCACACGGCCTCATGCACACGGTCATCCGCAATGCATGGGCCGGCGATCCCTACACGATCGACACGCTGTTCATGTACATGTCGAACATGGCCTGGAACTCGTCGATGAACACGGTCGAGACGATGGCGATGCTGACCGATGTGGATGAATCGGGTGAGTACAAGATCCCGTTCATCATCTATTCCGACGCTTATTATTCCGAGACCGTGCCTTTTGCCGATCTGGTGCTGCCGGATACGACCTATCTCGAGCGTTATGACTGTATCAGTCTGCTCGACCGGCCGATCAGCCACGCCGACGGGCCGGGCGACGCGATCCGCCATCCCGTCATCGAGCCGGACCGCGACGTCAGGCCGTTCCAGACGGTGCTGATCGAACTCGGCGCGCGGCTCAGCCTGCCCGGCTTCGTCGACGACGATGGTTCCGCCAAATACCGCGACTATGCCGACTACATCGTCAATCACGAGCGCACGCCAGGTGTCGGTCCGCTCGCCGGCTGGCGCGGAAAGGATGGGGGCTCGGTCGGCAAGGGCGAGGTCAATCCTGACCAATTGCACCGCTACGTCGATAATGGCGGCTTCTGGCACCAGAATTTCGCCGCCGATCAGCGCTACTACAAAATGGCCAACCGCTCGTATCTCGAATTCGCCGAGAGCATGGGTTTCCTCCCGAAGGCCGAGCCGATCGTGTTCCAACTCTATTCCGAGCCGATGCAGCGCTTTCGCCTCGCGGCGCGCGGCCATGGCCGGGCGCTGCCGCCGGAGGCGGAGCGCAGCCGGGTCGAGACCTATATGGATCCGCTGCCGTTCTGGTACGCACCCTTCGAAGAGGCGGCGGTCGATAGCCAAGCCTATCCGCTGCACGCGCTGACGCAGCGTCCGATGCACATGTATCATTCCTGGGGTTCGCAGAATGCGTGGTTGCGGCAGATCACCAGCCAGAACCGGCTGTTCGTGCACTGCCGGACAGCAGCCGGCCTCGGCCTTGTCGACGACGATTGGGTTTGGATCGAGAGCATCAACGGCAAGGTCAAGGGACAGATCAAGCTGGTCGACGGTGTCAACGCCGATACGGTGTGGACCTGGAATGCGATCGGCAAACGGCGCGGCAGCTGGGGGCTCAAGAATGACGCGGCCGAATCCAATCGCGGCTTCCTGCTCAACCACATCATCGGCGACCTGACCTCCGCCGATACCAGCGGCAAACGTTATTCGAATTCCGATCCGGTGACCGGCCAGGCGGCGTGGTTCGACCTGCGCGTGCGCATCGTCAAATGCGCGGCCGAGGAAGCTGGCTTCACCGAACCGCAGTTCGAGCGGTTCCGACAGCCGCCGCACTCTGAGCCCTCGCCCGACAAACTCAGTTTCGGCGCGGAATTCCGCCGGGAGAGAGAGGCTGCCGAATGACTTGCCTTCCCGCTCACACCGACAAGAAGCTCGGCCTCGTCATCGATCTCGACACCTGCGTCGGCTGCCAGGCATGCGTTACCGCCTGCAAGGAATGGAACACCGGCGGCCATATGGCGCCGCTAACCGACATCGACCCCTATGGCGGCAATGTCGATGGCGTCTGGTTCAACCGCGTGCACAGTTATGAGTACATGACCGAGATGGGCGGACGTACGGTGAACTTCCCGCGCTCCTGCCTACACTGCGACACACCGGCCTGCGTCACGGTCTGCCCGACCGGCGCCTCCTACAAGCGGGCGTCGGACGGCATCGTGCTGGTCGACGAGGACAAATGCATCGGCTGCAAACTGTGTAGCTGGGCCTGTCCCTATGGAGCGCGCGAATTCGACACCGATGTTGGCGTGATGAAGAAATGCACGTTGTGCGTCGACCGCATCTACAACGACAATCTGGCGGAAGAAGATCGCGTGCCGGCCTGCGTCGCCGCCTGCCCGACCAGCGCGCGGCATTTCGGCGATCTCGGCGATCCGACATCGGCTATCTCGCAACTGGTGACCGAGCGCGGCGGCGTCGACCTGATGCCGGAGATGGGCTACAAACCGACCAACAAATATCTGCCGCCGCGCGCCCATACCACCCGCGCCGCATCGGTGCCGGCGCCGCCGCTTGAAACGGTGCGTGCCGAAGGCGGCTTCCTCGGCTGGGTCGACCGCATGCTTTCGAACTGACCAGCGCCTTCATGCATCCAGCGTTCTCCGTCGTCCTTTTCACCACCGCCACGGGCGCCGGTTACGGCCTGCTCGCGCTGCTTGGCGTGCTCGCCGGACAGGGCTTTGTCCCGCCCGATTTCTGGCTTGGCCTCACCGGCATGGGACTGGCGCTTGGCCTGATCTCGGCGGGCCTGCTGTCCTCGGCCGGCCATCTCGGCCGGCCCGAACGCGCCTGGCGTGCCTTCTCGCAATGGCGTAGCTCATGGCTGTCGCGCGAAGGCGTTGCCTCGGTCGCCACCTTCGTGCCGGCGGGACTGTTCGGTATTGGCTGGGTGGTCCTCGGCCATACGAGCGGCTGGGTGGCTGTCGCCGGGCTGCTCGCTGCCCTCGGCGCGGTCGCCACCGTCTCCACCACCGGCATGATCTATGCGTCGTTGAAGCCGATCGCCCAGTGGCACAGCCGCTTCACCCTGCCCGGCTATTTGATCTTTTCGGCGATGACCGGCTGCATGCTACTTAACGCCTTGCTGCAGGGATTCGGCGTCGGCTCGGCGGCCGTGCTGGCGTGCGCGCTGCTTGCAACGCTTGCCGGCTGGGGCTGGAAGCTGGTGACCTGGCGGTACAACGACCGGCTGGAGATCCCGACCACGACCAACACGGCAACGGGCTTGGGCGGCGGCACGGTGCGGTCCATCGAATGGCCGCACACCGAAGAAAACTACCTGCTCAAGGAGATGGGCTTTCGCATTGCGCGCAAGCACAGCGCTAAACTCCGCCAGATTACGCAGGTGCTGGCCTTTGCTTTGCCCGCGTTACTGCTGGTCGCGGCGTTCGCCTTGCCGTGGCGCTATGCGGTGGCTTCGTCGATACTCGCCGCAATCGCCCAACTCGCGGGCATGTTGGTCGAGCGCTGGCTGTTCTTCGCCGAGGCCAAGCACACCGTCACTTTGTACTACGGCAGATAGGTTCAGCCTGGCCTGAGCATCGCGTGGGAGATTGCGAAAATGCGCTCGGTGCCGAGCATGTAGGCCATCAGGGTTTCGCGGCGGAACAGCCCGGCATAGGCGCGGTCAAGCAGATTGAGCGAACCGGTGTAGGCGCCGAAGGCCGGCATGATCATGCGGCCGCCATCGCCGGCAAAGCAACGACGCCGCACTGACCGGCCTTGCTGCACGATGCGGGCACAAGGATGCAGGTGACCTGATATCTCGCCTTCCACTCTCACCGCTGAGGGCTCGTGCCGGAAGAGTAGCGAGCCTATGGCCAGCTCGCGCACGGTCTCGCCGGGCAGGTCGGCCGGCGCTTCAGGATCATGATTGCCCGCGACCCAGAACCAGTCGCGCCCGACCATCAGCCCTTCCAGCCTTTCGCGAAAGCTCGCGTGCATGCGCGCGGCGCCGCCGCCATCGTGAAAACTGTCGCCTAGGCTGATGACGATCGCAGGCTGATAATCGGCAATCACCGCCTGCAGCCGGAGCAGCGTCGCGCCGGTGTCGTAAGGTGGGACCAGCGTGCCGCGCCTGGCCAGTGAGGAGCCTTTTTCCAGATGCAGGTCGGACACGGCCAGAAGCCGGAATTCGGGAAAATAGAGCACGCCGCGACGGTCGCAGATCGCGCGTTCACCGGCGATATGGACAGACCCCGCATCCGCCAGAGGCGCAGCCATGGCCAGCGCGACAGTCATTTCGTCCCCATCGCCTCCTCGACCAGCGTGGCTGCATCCATCAGCAGCGTGTCATCGGCCTCGCCGTGCACCGGCATTTTGCCGATCTCCAGCATGATCGGCACGGCGAGCGGCGAGATCTGCTCGAGGTTCTTATGCATGATTCGGCCCTGGACGCGCGAGAGCATCTCGGCAAGTCTGCTGACATCCAGCAGACCGGTCGCGGCATCGGCCCGCGTGGCCTGCAAAAGGATGTGGTCGGGCTCGTGGCTGCGCAGTACGTCGTATATGAGATCCGTCGACACGGTTACCTGGCGGCCGCTCTTCTCCTGCCCCGGGTGGCGTTTCTCGATCAATCCCGAGATCAGCGCGCAATTGCGAAAGGTGCGCTTCAATAACCAGCTGCCGGCGAGCCAGGCTTCGAGGTCGTCGCCCAGCATGTCCTGATCGAATAGCTGAGCCAGCGACGGTTTCTTCGCCCTGAACATGTGGCCCATATCGGCCAGCGACCATATGGCAAGCGCATAATCGGTGGCGACGAAGCCGAGCGGCTTGGCTCCCGCCCTGTCGAGCCGGCGGGTCAGCAGCATGCCGAGCGTCTGATGCGCCAGCCTGCCCTCGAACGGATAGGCCACAAGGTAGTAGCGGTTGCCGCGCGGAAAGGTCTCGATCAGCAGATCGTCGCGTTTCGGCAGCACCGACTTGTCGGCCTGGAAGCGCAGCCAGTCTGCGACCTGCTCCGGCAGCTTCTTCCAGCGCTGCGGATCGTCCAGCATGGCGCGGACCTGTTCGGCTAGGTACGTTGAAAGCGGGAATTTGCCACCACCATAATACGGCACCTTGGGGTCGCTGCCGGGCGCGTTCGAGACGAAGCACTCATTCTCGCGGATGCCTTCGAAGCGCAGCACCTTGCCGGCGAACATAAAGGTATCGCCGTGGGTCAGCGTTTCGAGGAACGCCTCCTCGATCTTGCCCAGCACCCGGCCGCCACGCGAAGCCGCGCCTCTGCTGCCGGCCTGGACGAAGCGGACGTTGAGCGCTGGCACTTCGATGATCGTGCCGACATTCAGCCGGTATTGCTGGGCGACGCGAGGATTTGAGACCCGCCACAGCCCGTCCTTGTTGAGACGAATACGGGCGTAGCGTTCGTAGTTCTTCAGCGCATAGCCGCCGGTGGCGACGAAATCGACGACGCGCTCGAATGTCGGCCGATCGAGATCGGCATAGGGTGCTGCCGTCCGCACCTCTTCGAACAAGTCATCGGGATGGAAAGGCGCACCGCAGGCGCAGCCCAGCACGTGCTGCGCCAGCACGTCGAGTCCGCCATCGACCAGCGGCGGCGTGTCCTGGGCGCCGAGATAATTGGCGTCGAGCGCCGCCCTGCATTCCAGCACCTCGAAGCGGTTGGCCGGTATCAGGATCGCCTTTGACGGCTCGTCCATACGGTGGTTGGCGCGGCCGATGCGCTGCGCCAGCCGGCTGGCACCTTTCGGCGCGCCGACATGGACGACCAGGTCGACGTCGCCCCAGTCGATGCCGAGGTCGAGCGTCGAGGTGGCGACGATCGCACGCAAGGCATTCTCGCCCATCGCTTTCTCCACGCGCCGGCGCTGGGCGACATCGAGCGAGCCGTGATGCAGCGCGATCGGCAAGGTGTCCTCGTTGACCCGCCACAACTCCTGGAACAGCAGCTCCGCCTGGCTGCGCGTGTTGACGAACAGCAGGGTTGTCTTGTGGCGCTTGATCTCGTTGTAGATCTCCGGCGTTGCGTAACGGGCCGAATGTCCCGCCCAGGGCACGCGCTCCTCCGAATCGAGAATAGAGATCTCGGGCTTGGCGCCGCCGATGACGACGATCAGTTCGGCCATCGGCCCCGGCGGATTCTGGCTGACCAGCCAGCGCCGCAATTCGTCGGGCTCGGCGACCGTCGCCGACAGGCCTATCGTCTGCAGGGCGGGCACAAACGAGCGCAGCCGGGCCAGCCCGAGCGACAGGAGATGCCCGCGCTTCGAGGTCACCAGCGAATGCAATTCGTCGAGCACGACATAGCGCAGGTCCTCGAAGAAGCGCCTGGCATCGGGCGCGGCGATCAGCAGCGCCAATTGCTCGGGCGTGGTCAGGAGAATGTCGGGCGGCGCCAGCTTCTGGCGCTGGCGCTTGTGAGCGGGCGTGTCACCGGTGCGTGTCTCGACGGTGACCGGCAGCCCGATTTCTTCGACAGGTTTGCCGAGATTGCGCTCGATGTCGACGGCCAGCGCCTTCAGCGGCGAGATGTAGAGTGTATGGATGCCTCGATGCGCCTGCCCCGGCCTTCTCCTCGATCGGCCGGCCAGTTCGATCAGCGATGCCAAGAACCCGGCCAGCGTCTTGCCGGCGCCGGTCGGGGCGATCAGCAATACCGACTGCCCGCCCTGGGCTTTGGCCAGCAAATCGATCTGGTGGACGCGCGGCGACCAACCCTTTTCCGCAAACCATTTGACGAATGGCTCGGGCAGGACGACGGCGGCATTCTGTTCGGCAAGGCGCGGCTGCTCTGTCACGCGCCAGAGGTAGCGCGGCGACGCGCAATCGCCAAGGACAATCAGAACAAAAGGTGATCGATTCGCGTTACGGCCGGCGAAACCCGGTCGGGCCGCCATAGAGATAACCTATACGGGCGATCGCCTCCCTCAGTCCTTCACGCGACACCAGCATGGTGTGGCCGTTCGCGTGGATCATGGTCTCCGGGTCCGTCATGATTGCGACGTGGCCTTTCCAGAAGACCAGGTCGCCGCGCCGCAACCCGGCAAAATCCGGCCCGGGGTCGAGCGGCTCACCGACGGTCGCCGCCTGCATGTCGGTGTCGCGCAGCACTTGCCTGCCAGCCATATGCATTGCAAGTTGTACGAGACCGGAACAATCGATGCCGAAGCCGGAGACGCCGCCCCACAGATAGGGCGTGCCGAGAAACGCCTCGGCGACCGCGACGTAGTCCGGGGCAACGTCGGCGACAGGCCTGAGATGGCCAGATATGACCGCCTCGCCGGATGGCAGCAGAGCATAGTGCGTGCCGCGCGTTTCGGCTGAGCCCGTCACCGTCACCAACGATCCCATCGAGAGCTGCGCGCTCACCGGGAAGCGCAAGTCGGGTCCTGAATAGAGAAAGGTGCGCGGCACCGAGACAACATGGATTGGCGCATGGTCCCGGCCGCCCAGCATGCTGTCGGCGACATAGCCGACATAGCC
The DNA here is from genome assembly GCF_055811815.1 of Mesorhizobium sp. WSM4836. Classification (NCBI taxonomy): domain Bacteria; kingdom Pseudomonadati; phylum Pseudomonadota; class Alphaproteobacteria; order Hyphomicrobiales; family Phyllobacteriaceae; genus Mesorhizobium; species Mesorhizobium sp. WSM4836. The sequence continues at coordinate 332,896 of NZ_JBVVQF010000002.1, read as the reverse complement.
GTCGCGCTCGGCCTGTATCCAGGCCCAGCCCTCAACGTCCTCGAAGACGAGGATGTCTTCGCCGAACAGAATCTGGGTATCAACGCCGGCATCCGGGCGCGGAGCTTTGCGGACATCGGCCACGGAGGATGATATGCGAGCCGGCCGGCCGGCGACGAAACGGTCGGCGGAAACCTCGCCTTTCAGCCTGGCGTCGGCGAGATCGGAGCGGAAGGCATGGAGGCGGGCATCCCTGGCGGTCAAATCGGCAACTCGTTCAAATGGGCAACTCTTGAGCTCTGGCAATGATAACATCGCCAAAGCGCTCGACAAAGAGCGCGCCTTCGACTGTGCGCCTGACCAGCACGTTGCGCTTGTCGAGCTCGTCGCGGTGGCGCGAGACCAGTTTCAGCGCCCCCATCGTATCGAGCGCACGGGTTATCACCGGCTTGGTGACGTTGAGGCGGGCGGCGAGCCCGCGGACCGTGTGCGGCGGCGGATCGAGATAGATGGTGAACAGGATCGCCGTCTGGCGCATGGTGAGATCGGCCGCGTCGTCACGCACCTCGGATAACACCACCTGTTGCCATAGTCGCAAGGCCTGACTTGGACGCATGATAATCGACATCCGTCCAGCATGGCGGAAAATTGTTTCGGTTCCGTTTCAGTCAATACCTTCGTCGGCTATGCCCGAGAATCAGCCGTAGCGGTTCGAAATGACCTGCTCCAGCGCCCGGATGCTTTGCGCTTCGCCACCGGCAAGGCCGTGCGAGCGGTCGGTCGGGTTCCAGGCGAAGATGTCGACATGCGCCCAGCCGGCGGTCTTTTCCACGAAGCGCTTCAGGAAAAGCGCCGCGGTGATCGAGCCGGCGAAACCGTCCGACGTGACGTTGTTGATGTCGGCCACCTTCGACGCAAGCTTCGCGTCATAGGGCTTCCACAACGGCATGCGCCATAGCGGATCCTCGACCACGACGGACGCCTCGGCCAGTTCGGAAGCAAGCGCCTCGTCACTTGTATAGAAGGGCGGCAGGTCGGCGCCGAGCGCAACACGGGCAGCGCCTGTCAGTGTTGCCAAATCGACCAGCATCTGCGGTTCCTCGTCATCGGCCAAGGCCAAGGCATCAGCGAGCACCAGCCGCCCTTCTGCGTCGGTGTTGCCGATTTCGACGGTGATGCCCTTCCGGCTCACCAAAACATCGCCTGGCCGGAAGGCGTTGCCGGCTATCGAATTCTCGACAGCGGGGATGAGCACGCGCAACCGGACCTTCAGCCCGGCGGCCATAATCATGGAAGCGAGGCCCAACACATTGGCAGCGCCGCCCATGTCCTTTTTCATCAAAAGCATGCCCGAGGACGGTTTGATGTCGAGACCGCCTGTATCGAAGCAGACGCCCTTGCCGACCAGCGTTACCTTGGGGGCATTCTTCGGCCCCCAAATCATGTCGATCAGCCGCGGCGCGTCGGCAGAAGCCCGACCAACGGCGTGGATCATCGGAAAGTTGGCGGTAAGAAGATCGTCGCCCTTGGTCACCGATATTTCGGCCTTGTGCGTCGCGGCCAAGGTCCGGGCGGCTTTCTCCAACTGCCCGGGGCCCATATCACTGGTCGGCGTGTTGACCAGATCGCGCGCCAGGAAAATGCCATCGGCGAGGCGGCGGATGCGGGCGGCGTCGGTGCCTGCCGGCAGTGCGAGGCGAAGCGTCTTGCCTGGCTTTTTGCCGTAGCGGGTGAAGACATAGCCTCCGAGCGCCACGGCGAGTGCCGTAAGCTCCGGCTTGGCCGGTGCCGACGCAAAATGCCAGTTGCCTTCGGGCAAGGCTCTCGCCAGTGCGCCGATGGCCAGTGCGCCCTCGCCGTCGCCGGTGCCGAACAGGGCTCCGGCAATCGCGCCGTTGTCGCCAGGCACGATCAACGTCCTGCCGGCCTCGCCGGAAAAGCCGTTGGCCTTGGCCCACGCAACCGAGGATGGCGCAAGGCCCACCGCGGCCAGAGCATCCTTCGCCACCAGATGGACCGGCAGCGCATTGGTCAATTCTTTCTCGACGAGTTCGACAGGCATTTGCTGGTCTCCGGCTTCCGAGTCGGCTTTTTTAACCCTCCGTTAGGGTTAACAGAATATTTCTGCGGGAGGAAAGATGACCACGCAAATGGTCACGCGCACGAACGGAGCCCTGGTGCCGATGCCGACCAACCGCAGGATGAACGCCAGCGCAAATGGGCTGATCACCACGGCGTTGATGATGGTGCTTGCCGCAGGCGTCGCCGGCTGCGGAACCAGCAAATTGACGACTGGCTCGATTTCTCGTCCAAGCGGCAAGCCGCTGGAAACAATGTCGGCGGGCGAACTGCACAACGCTACGATGGCGCTCGGCCAGTCCTATTCGAAAAACCCCAGCGACAAGCGCATCGCGACGAACTATGCCGCGGCACTGCAGATGGACGGCGACGCAGACCAATCGCTTGCGGTGATGCGGAAGCTGGCGATTGCCTTGCCGAAGGATCGCGACGTGCTCGCCGCCTATGGCAAGGCGCTAGCCGCCAACGGGCAGTTCGAGCCGGCTCTCGATGCCGTGCGCCGCGCACAGACCCCTGAATACCCTGATTGGAAACTGGTGTCGGCTGAGGCTGCCATTCTCGACCAGCTCGGCCAGAAGGACGAGGCGCGCCAAGGCTATCGCAAGGCGTTGGATCTCAGGCCGAACGAACCGTCGATCCTTTCCAATCTCGGCATGTCGTACGTGCTGGAAGGCGACTTGCGTACGGCCGAAACCTATATGCGCTCGGCCGCCCAGCAGCCGAATGCCGACAGTCGCGTCCGCCAGAACCTGGCGTTGGTGGTCGGTCTGCAGGGACGGTTCGAGGAAGCCGAGAAGATCGCCTCGCAAGAGCTGTCGCCTGAGCAGGCGCAGGCCAACGTCGCTTACCTTCGCCAGATGCTGGCGCAGCAGAATGCCTGGAGCCAGCTCAAGGAGCAGGACAAGGCAAAGCCTGCCACCAACTGACCGCTTCGAGCGCCAAACCGGCGCGAATTCCGCAATACGTCGAACGCAAAGAGCCGCGCTGCACCGGCAGCACGGCTCCGAATCATATCAGCGTTTCTGGCAACGCCGCTGGCGCTACTCGCTGCTGGATTTCGGCTGGTCGCCAAAGATGCCGCGCTGGCTCACCTGGATGCCGGCGGGACCCAGAATGATGGCGAACAGTACCGGCAGGAAGAACAGGATCATCGGCACGGTGAGCTTCGGCGGCAGCGCGGCCGCTTTCTTCTCGGCGGCATTCATGCGCATATCGCGGCTCTCACTGGCAAGCACCCGCAACGCATGCGCCACGGGCGTGCCGTAGCGCTCAGCCTGAACCAACGCCTGGGACACCGACCTGACTGATTCCAGGCCAGTTCGGCTTGCAAGATTCTCGTAGGCCTGTTTGCGCTCCTGCAGATAGGAAAGCTCGGCGTTGGTCAGGATGAATTCTTCCGCCAATGCTACCGATTGGGCGCCGATCTCATCGGCGACCTTGCGAAGCGCCGCTTCCACCGACATGCCGGACTCCACGCATATCAGCATCAGGTCAAGCGCGTCCGGCCACGCCATCTGAATCGACTGCTTGCGCTTGGTAGCGCGGTTGTTGACGTAGAGCACCGGCGCGTAGAACCCCGCATAGGCAACCACGATGCACACGAACAGCTTCACGAAAAACGGCTGCTCGGGCAATCCGCCGAGCACGAACAGATACATCGCCGCCAATGCAAAGCCGATGAAGGGCAGGACGAGGCGGAAAAAAAGGAAGCGCGTCAGCGGATTTTGCCCGCGAAAACCCGCTACTTTCAATTTCTGCAAGGTACCTTCGTCCGCTAGCGCACGCCTGAGATCCAGGCGATCGACAATATTGCGCATGCCGACCGACTGTTCTTCGCGCAGGCCCTTGCGGCGGCGGTCGGCTTCGACTGCCAGTCGCGCGCGCTGCTTGGCGCGCAGCTCATCCCGCTCCAGCGCCACGGATTTCATGCGCGCCTTGAGCTGGTTCCCGCCAAAGGCGGGCAGCAGCGTGAAGACGGTCGCAAACACCGCGATGCCGACCAATAGTGCGATCAGCAGGGACGGGTCGGTGAGAGTTCTGATGACGTGATCGGTCATACGCGAGTCCTAGACTTCGAAGTTCATCATCTTGCGCATTACCAGGATACCCATCGACATCCAAATGCCGGAACAACCGAGGATCAGATTGCCGGTGCTGGTTGTGAAGAGGGGCATGATGTAGTTCGGGCTCGTCAAATAGACGAGAAAGGCGACGACGAAAGGCAACGCGCCAATGATCACCGCCGATGCCTTGGCTTCCATGGACAACGCCTGAACCTTGGCTTTCATTTTCTTGCGGTCGCGAAGCACGCGCGAAAGATTGCCCAGCGCTTCGGAAAGATTGCCGCCGGCCTGAGACTGGATCTGGATGACGATGCCGAAGAAGCTCGCCTCGGTGCACGGCATCGTTTCCGGCATGCGCATGGCCGCGTCGGGGATCGATAAACCCATTTGCTGCGAATCGACGATGCGGCGGAACTCGGTCTTGACCGGCTCGGGGGATTCGTTGGCGATCAGGCGCACCGCATCGTTCAACGGCAGGCCGGATTTTACCGCACGTACTATGATATCGAGCGCGTTCGGAAATTCATTGAGGAACGCTTTGACGCGGCGCGCGCGGCGAAACGAGACGAACCAGCGTGGCAGACCCAAGACGCCGACCAGCAGCGCAGCCGGCAGGACCAGCAGCGGCGCGCCGAGGAAATAGACCAGAGCCGTCGAGACGACGCCGCAGACCGCTGAGTAGACGTAGAAGCGCTCAAGCGAGATCTTCATGCCGGCCTGACGGATTTGGATCTTCAGCGGTGGTTTCTTGACCAGGCTCTGATTGGACTTTTGCTTTTGATCGAGATCCTTCAGCGAATCCTGGACGGACTTGCGACGCTTGGCCGCTTCCGCCATGCGATCGCGCGAAGCCTTGACGACGGAACGATCCGTCTCGGCGGTCTTGATCGATTCAAGCCGCTTACCGACCTGCTTCTCGGTGCTGATCCGGTTGAACAGGAAAGCATAGGCCACAGCGCCGGCGCTGAAGCCGGCGAGCACGACTAATGCCAATACGGTGCCGTCAATTCCAAACATCAACCCTGGCCCCAACGCTTCCAGACGGATCAGTCAGCGCGTTTCTCCATCGCCTCTAGTGCAACCGCGAGGCGCTGCTCCTCGCCGTAATAGCGGGCGCGTTCCCAAAAATGCGGACGGCCGATGCCGGTCGACACGTGCTCGCCCAGCAGCCTGCCATTCGCGTCTTCGCCCTTGATGTTATAGAGAACGATGTCCTGGGTGATGATGACGTCGCCCTCCATGCCGATCACCTCGGTGATGTGGGTGATGCGCCGCGATCCGTCGCGCAGGCGTGCAGCCTGTATGATCACGTCGACGGAGCCGACGACGATTTCGCGCACGGTTTTTTGCGGCAGCGTGTAGCCGCCCATGGCGATCATCGATTCTATGCGGTTGAGGCATTCGCGCGGGCTGTTCGAGTGGATCGTTCCCATCGAGCCGTCATGGCCGGTGTTCATCGCCTGCAGCAAGTCGAACACTTCGGGTCCGCGCACTTCGCCGACGATAATGCGTTCGGGGCGCATGCGCAGACAGTTCTTGACCAGGTCGCGCATAGTCACTTCGCCCTCGCCTTCGAGGTTGGGCGGACGGGTTTCGAGACGCACCACATGCGGCTGCTGCAATTGCAGCTCGGCCGAGTCCTCGCAGGTGATGACGCGTTCCTCGCGGTCGATATAGTTGGTCAGGCAATTGAGCAGCGTCGTCTTGCCGGAGCCGGTACCACCCGAGATGACGATGTTGCAACGGACACGGCCGATGATCTTGAGAATCTCGGCCCCTTGCGGCGAAATCGAGCCGAACTTGACCAGCTGGTCGAGCGTCAGCTTGTCCTTCTTGAACTTGCGGATGGTAAGTGCGGTGCCGTCAATAGCCAGGGGCGGTGCGATGACGTTGACACGAGAGCCATCTGGAAGACGCGCATCGCAGATCGGGCTTGATTCATCGACGCGGCGGCCAACCTGGCTGACGATACGCTGGCAGATGTTGAGGAGCTGCTGGTTGTCGCGGAAACGGATGCCGGTCTGCTCGACCTTGCCGTTGACTTCGATGTAGACGTTCCTGGAGCCATTGACCATGATGTCGGCAATATCGTCGCGGGCAAGCAGTGGCTCCAGCGGCCCATAGCCCAAAACGTCGTTGCAGATATCCTCGAGAAGCTCTTCCTGCTCGGCGATGGACATCGCGAAATTCTTGATCGCGATGATGTCGTTGACGATGTCGCGGATTTCCTCGCGCGCGCTTTCGGGATCGAGCTTGGCGAGCTGCGACAGGTCGATCGTGTCGATCAGTGCGGCGAAGACCTGGCTTTTGGTGTCGTAGTAGGTTTCGCTCTTTTGGCGCTGGATAGGTTTCGGCTCCGGCGCCAATGGCGGCGGCTCGACCGCACGGCGAACCGGCGGCGCGGCATGTGCGCCGGATGGCGGCAGCGTCGCGGGCTTGGCAGCGACAACGGCTTCCACAGGATTCGCGGCGGCCGGTGCAGCAGGTGCGGGTGCTGGCTGACGGAATTCCGGGATGGTCCGGTTGCCGTCGTCGCTGCCTCTTTTACCAAACATGATCGCTTACCAATTCCACCGCCGAGGCATCACTTCTTGTTGCGCGAAAGCTTGCCGATCAGGTTGCCGAGGCCAGCCTTTTTCCTCACCTTGATTTCGCTGCGCCCTGTCAGAACATGGGCGATCTCGTTGATCGTGGCGACGACCGGACTCTTGGCATCCATTTCACCGAGCATACGTCCGTTGTTGGCAGCATTTCCGAACAAAAGCGGCTCGAACGGGATGACCGACATCGGCGAAAGGCCGAGCGATTCGGAGAAGTCGGACGGCGTGATCTCGGGACGTTTCGGCACACCGGCCTGGTTGATAACAAGCTTTGGCGCAGGATCGTTCGGACGAAGTCGCTTCAGCATGTCGACCAGGTTCTTCGTGTTGCGCAGATTGGCCAGTTCGGGCGTCGCCGTGATGACGATCTCGTCGGCCTTGACCAGCGTGTTCTTGGTCCAGCCGACCCACACGTGGGGTACATCGAGCACGAGGAGCGGCGCGCTACGCTGGGCTATGTCGATAAGCTGGGTGAAGGCGTCGGGATCGAAATCGTAGACCCGCTCCAGGGTCGAAGGTGCCGCAAGTAGCGACAGATGCTCGGCGCATTGGGCGAGCAGCCGGTCGAGATAGACCTCGTCGACGCGTTCCGGCGAGAAGACCGCCTCGGCAATGCCTTGCGCCGGGTCCTGGTCGAAATTGATGTTGGCCGTTCCGAAGGCGAGGTCGAGATCGGCGACAACCACTTCGGATTTGAAAAGGGACGACATGGCCCAGGCCACATTATGGGCTATGGTCGAGGAGCCGACGCCGCCCTTGGCGCCGATGAAGGCAATCGAGCGGCCGATTGGCTCAGCTTCCGGATCAACGAAGATCGAAGACACCACGCTGACGATGTCGGCCATCGATACTGGCGCGATGACATATTCGGAAATGCCCGAACGGATGAGCTCGCGGTACAGGCCGACATCGTTGTAGTGGCCGACAACCACCACCTTGGAGGTCGGGTCACAATGCTCGGAAAGCTCGGCGAGTTGTTCCAGCAACAGCTTCGGCTCGCTGCGCGATTCAAGCAGAATCAGGTTCGGCGTCGGCGCCGACTGATAGAATTCGATGGCGGTGGGGATGCCCCCCATATGCACCTTCAGATGGGCCTTGGCCATGCGGCGATCCTCGCCGGCGCGCTCGACCGGATTGGCTACGCCTTCGGTCTCGCAAAACGCCTGGATCGAAATGCGCGGGATCGGCCGCAACGCCTGCATCGCGGCAATATCCTGCTCTGAGGTTTCGCCGCCCGGTACCTCTGTGTCATAGGCAAGATTGCTCATTGTCATCACTTTCCGTGACTTGCGCGGCTTAGGGTTTGTTGAGCCTCAACACTCGTTAATATTCGACTTCCGAATTGCCGAGGAATTCGTCCGAAATACCTCTGTCACGATAGACGTCGATCACCGCGCCGCGATTTTCCGCGTCGATCGGCGTCGGTTTGCGTGGCCCGATCAGATCGGACGGATTGGCCATCTGGGCAGCCAGGTTGTTCTGATACGAACAGCCGAAATCGGCATAGTGCTTGTTTTCCGAAGTCTCCAGCAGGTCTTCGGGCCAGCGCCCGCATTTATCCGTTTGGGCCTTCACCGAGACGTAGGCGACACGGACCGGGGCGGACGCTTCGGGCGAAAGAGACTGATAGGACCGAATGGCGATCCGCTTCCGGCTGATGCCGCTGGCTATGGCCAGCCTGGCGAAATCGCGGCCGGCCGCGGCCGCCGCGATCTCGTTGGCCGAGCCACTCGGAATCTCGATTGTCAGCACCGGAGCTGCGCTCCTGTCGTATCCTTCCAGGAAGCCCAGGAGCGTGTCGCGCTGGGATTTGGTCATGCCGCGGTCGCCGGCGCCGACCGGAAGATCGATCTTCTGGATCTTCTCGGCGATGACGATCGGATGAGTGGTGCGATAGTCGTCCGGTATGGCACCGACCGTGACGCTGTCGCGATTGGCGCAGCCGGCCAGTGATGCCGCTACCGCGATCGCGATGATGGGAACGGCCGGCCGCCAGATTCGCGAATGGACGGACCGTATCGCGGTGACCGCCCTTGCCTTCGATACTGACTGAGACATGTCCACTTCCCCGCTTACTTGTAGATAAAGCCGACAACGCCGTGGTAACGGCCGTTGGGCTTGTCGGTCTGCATGGTGCCGTAGACACGGTTCACGCGGCCAAGGAACATGCCGGCGCCATCGCTGGCGGCGTTGAAATTGTCATCCGGCTTGGCAAGATCGTTGCGCGCCACCGGCTTCACCAGATAGGGCGTGATGATGATGACGAGTTCGGTCTCGTTGCGGACGAAATCCCTGCTGCGGAACAGCGTGCCTAGCACCGGTATTTTGGTCAGGCCGGGCAGCCCGGCGACCGCCTGCCTGATGTCGTCGCGGACAAGGCCGGCGATCATCATGGAACCGCCTGAGGGCAATTCCACCGTGGTGTCGGCCAGGCGTTTGCGGATCGACAGAAAAGTGCTGCCGGGTAAGTCGCCGGCTCCTTCCAGGACTGCGGCGCCTTCGGTTGTCGGCTCCGAAACCGACGTCCTCACCTTAAGGCTGATGCGGCCTGCCGAAAGCACCACGGGCTGGAATTCAAGTCCAATACCATATTCCAGCTTCTCAATGGTGTAGGTGACCTGACCCGTTTGATTGTCGTTCGAAACATTGTTCGTTCGGCTTGTGACAAGATTGAATTCACCGCCGACCTTGAACGTCGCCTTCTCGCCCGAGACGGCGGTGAGAGTCGGCTCGGCCAGCGTCTTCATGACACCGCTTTGCTCCATGGCGTTTATGTACGCTTGAAGGGTTGAACTGCCGATCGCGGCCCCCGAATATTGCGACAGTGGCTTTCCCAATCCGTAGGCGGGCGTGGTGAGAGCGCTCCAACTGATGCCGTTGCTGCTGCCGTTGCCGACCATGTTGACGCCGAGCTGCTTCATCACCGTGCGGCTGACCTCGGCAACCGTCACCTTCAGCGTTACCTGGTCGTCGCCGATGATCTGCAGCAAGTTGACGATCTTGCTGACGCGGCGCTCGGCATCCGGGTTATCGATGGCGACGCCGGCTTCGGCCGAACCGCCGGCAGCGGTCTGCGAATATTGACCCGTGGTCGCCTCGCCGCCGGACACGAAGATGTTTGCCAGATCGGCCGCGCGCTTGGCATCCAACGGGGTGTCCACGGTTCCGGTCAGAACGACGTTGTCGTTCAGCAACTCGATCTTGACCTCCGACGACGGGATGAAGCGCTTGATGTAGTCCTCCAGCCCGGCAACATCGCGTTCGACCGCCAGGTCAAGGCTGACGATCTGCTCGCCATTCGGCCCAAAGACGAAGATGTTGGTCTCGCCGACGGCCTTTCCGAACAGATAGATGCGGCGGGCGGTGCGGGTCACCGCGTCGGCTACAGCGGGGTTGGCGACGAGAATGTCATAGGCATCGCTCGGCAGGTCGATAACTACCGATTTGTTCAGTCCGAGCTTGACCCGCTGGATGGCGGTCGAAGCCGTGACCCTGGCATTGCTCGCCGCACTGGCATCGAGGATGCCATATGCATTCGTTCCAAGGAGAAACAGGCCGATCGCCGCTGCCAGGGTGGGCGGCAGTTTGGTTTTTAGGCTCATTTCCTTGCCCCCACCTCGGAAACTTCGCCCGACTTGATCAACCGCACCGTTCCGCGCCGGCCATTGCCGGAAACCAGATAATCGGCCTCGCTCACATTTTTGTCCTGGCTGTCCTTGATCGAGCGCAGCGCCAGTGTCAGGCGATCGGCCATCTGCTGCGCGACGGTGATGATCTCGGCTTGCTGCGGCGTCAGTTCCAGCGTGGCGGTCTGGCCGACTCTGGTCTTCTTGCCTTCCTCATCCTCCTGAATTGTCTGATCGATCGCCAGCACGCGAATGTTCTTGAGGATGGTTTCAGTGGTGAAGCCGGGAGCCCCGCCATTGGCTGCGTCGGCTCTGCGGGTCATGATGACGTCGACGAAATCGTTGGGAAGAATGAAGCCGCCGGCCGAGGTGTCGGCCGAAACGCTTGTGGCGACAGCCCGCATGCCGGAGGGCAGGATCGACGACATGAAGCTTTGCCCTTCACCGATCAGTTTCGAGCGGCGCAGCGGCTCACCGGCATAGAGCGCCACGCGGGCGACCGCGCCCTTCAGCTTGTCCAGCGCTTCAGGCTCGGCGGCGCGGGTGATGAAATTTGCGTTGATGCCGGCGGACGGCCATGACTCCCAGGAAATGTTGTTTTCAAGCGGACTGCCCATCGGGACGTCGCCGGAAAGGACAAGCACATCCTGCAGCGCGATCGCCGGCGCCTGGGGACCGGAATCGACAACGGGAGGCGGCGGAGCCACAACCATGTTCTTCGCGACATAGCCTGCACTACCGGCCGCGGCTATCGCCACGCCTAGAATAATCAATCGGGATGCTGGCATCTGTCCGAACCTCGCCCTTGGCAAACCACGTAGCCAAGCCGGACTTTGCAGCGGCAATCGTCAAAACAAGGTTAATGTTATACTTACGATCGTGATTAATTTAAGGTTTACATAAACTAGAGTGACAAGCCCGGCCCGAAGGAAAAACGTCCCCAACTCGCCTGCCCGGCGCTAACGAAATAAAGCAAATTCAGCCCGCCAGCCTGGTAAGTGCCCAGGCCATCAACGGCGAGTCCGGATAGGTAAGCAGACCGCCAATGCCAAGCGCAATGCCGTACGGAACGCCGGTCGCTTCATCGGCGAAATGGCGCAGGAACCGGTTGTGGCTTGTGGCAGCGGCAAGCGGCGATTTTCGATAGGCAAGGATGGCAAGCGTCAGCAGACCGCCGATGAGTGTCGAGGCTACGAGATATTCAACGAGATGGATGTTCAGTCCCATCCACATGGCAGTAGCGGCAAGAAGCTTGGCGTCGCCGCCGCCCATGCCGCCGAGCGCGAACAGGCCGAACGTCATCGCGAGTACCAGGCCGCCCGCGGCGAAATGCCAGCCATAGGTGGCCCAGTCCATGCCTGTCAAAGGCGCAACCAAGGCGAAAACAACGACAAGCAACACCGGCACGCGATTGGCGATCGTCATCGACAGCATGTCGGAGATCGCGGCAAAAAGCATGCAGAACGGAAAGACGACGAAGATCAGGGCTTCAAGCATTGGCGAGCGCCTATGGTCAAACTGTAGCTGGTCTCAGCTTAGGCATGTTCAATAACGATTGATGAGGCCGAAGTTTCAGATCGTGCAGTACGATTAGACAAGGGCCGCCAGTGCGGCGGCCCTTAGCTGGAAAACAACTGGACGTCGTTGTCGATTACGGGGCTACACCGGTGTTGACCGCGGTTGAGATGTCCGTGAACTTGTCGTTCAGGGCATTGCCGAGCTGGCCTGCGCCGACCATGATGGCGAGTGCGATGAGAGCGGCGATCAGACCGTATTCGATAGCGGTCGCGCCGGATTCGTCCTTCACAAAACGTGCGATGAGGTTAGACATTTGAGCTCCTACTCCAATTGTTACAGCACTTCCGTCAGCTTCTCTTGGTGGCTGATCGGATGCTGCGAATCTATGGAGAAGCTGTTTCAATCGGCTTAATAAACAGGCTTACCGATTCCTTTCCCGCTTCGATGACGTTGCGTGGTTAACCAAGAACTAAAATACCTGCCGCTGGGCCACGGGCCAACAAAGGGCGCAATTAGGCAAAGACGTTCGAGCCGCGCCGGCTAGCCTAATGCCGGTTCCGGTTTGATCCTGACCTACAGCCGCTTAACGGTTGGTTCACCAATCTCATTCATGTTCTGTTGAACAGTTTGCCAGGGGAGCGCCTCAATGGCCGGGCCGAGATCGTCATTCGCAGTTGCCGTGCTTTTTGCCGCAGTGGCTTTCGCCGGTCCAGCCAAGGCGGGCGCCGGCATCGAGGTTACGATGAACCAGGCAAAGATCGTCAAATTGTCGCGCGCGGCCGATACGATTGTCGTCGGCAACCCAGCGATCGCCGACGCCTCCGTGCAGGACGCATCGACGATCGTACTGACCGGCAAGGGATTTGGCGTCACCAATCTTGTTGTCCTCGATCAGGAGGGCAAGCCGATTATCGATGAGCAAATAACCGTCGTGCGCCAGGCGGCGTCGTCGGTGCGCATCTATCGGCGTGCCGAGGTACAGACCATGTCGTGCGCGCCATATTGCGAAAGCTCGTACAAGAGCGATGCCGAGAAGGCCTCTGAAGCAGAGATGAGCGCCGGGCATTAGCCAGCCGACTTCCTCCGCCTTTCTGCGGGAACGCACTTGCGTTATCGGCCGGTTAAGGCCTTTCTGCCGAATTTAACGGTCATTCCAACCCGACTTCAATGGGTTCCGGCTAATGGTGGGGTCCGATACAGAACCGGAATCGGCGGGCAGAGAACATGAGCAAGTCAGGACGAGCAGGTTTTCCCGGACGGCTTTTGGGCGACCGCCGCGGAAGCATGGCGATCGAATTCGCCATGCTTGCAATTCCTTTCGCGCTTCTTGTGTTCGCCATCCTGGAGAGCTGCATTTCATTTGCCGCACAGGAAGTGATGGCAAACGCCACAGACGACATCGCGCGCCAGCTGCGTACCGGCCAGTTAAGACCGGCCGACGTGTCCGGGACCAAGCTGCGGGACAAGATCTGCGCCAAGCTGGAGATCATGGTCGCCAAGACCTGTCCCGGATTGCTGGTGGATTTGCGCGAATATCCGACGTTCGCCGATGCGGCGCTGGCCGGTTTCAAGATCCAAGATGGCGACGTTGTGCTGACCAAGGGCACGAGCACACAGAGCTTCACCGTCGCACCGGGCCTGGCGGAGTCGAGAAACATGCTGCGGGTTTTTTACAAATGGCCGGTGATGACCGACTTCATGGCCAAATCGATGGCCAATCTGAAGGACGGCAAAACGCTGCATTTTGCTTCGATCACCTGGCAAAACGAGCCGTTCGACAACTGAACCACGTAGTCGCTTGAAAAGGGCAAAGCCATGTTTCGTGCGGGGGCACAGCTGGGCATCGCAGGAATTTGTACAAGGCTTTGCTCGGACCGCCGCGGTATTGCGGCTGTCGAGTTTGCCCTCATCGTGCCTGTCCTGTTGATCATGTACTTTATGACCATGGAGGCCTCGCAAGCCATCGAGACCAGCAAGAAGGTCAGCCGCATCGGCAGCATGGTAGCGGACCTTGTCACACAGCAGCAGACCATCAAGGCGGCCGATCTCGATGCCATCATGGCGATCGGCAGTTCCACGCTTCAGCCCTACAGCCGCTCGAAACCGAAGATCATTATCACGGCGATACAGGTGACGAACGAGACGACGCCGAAAGTCCTGGTGGTGTGGTCGCGCAAAGTGGTCAATGGCGTCTCTAGTGTCGACGCCGTTAAGGATTCCACCACAACGGTCCCGAGTGCGCTCAAGATCAAAGGCACTTTCCTCATTCGGGTCGAAAGCGACCTCGCCTACAAGCCAATCATCACCTGGTCGGCGGACGGCCAAAGCCGGTTTGGGTTGACCTCGGTTTTCAACAACATATCGATGTCCGAAACTTACTATCTTCGGCCGCGCAGGAGCCCGACCATTCCGTGCAGCGACTGCTGACGCGTAGCTTTCAGAGCAGGCCTCATGCGAGCTCCACGCCGCGCATTTCGATCGGCAGATCGATCATGCGCAAATCGTCGCTCCCGGACCAGCACGCCAAGCCGTGCTGTTTGGGTTTCCGAATTGCCAATGGCGGCGCGGAACCCTATGTCTGAGCCAACACACAGGCAATGATGAACCTTTCGATGGCACGCGCCTTCCTTTTTGTCCTTGACTCCTTCGGCATCGGCGGCGCGGCCGATGCCGAACGCTATGGCGACACCGGCTCCAACACGTTCGCACACATCGCAGGGGCCTGCGCGGAAGGCCGCGCCAATCGCGAAGGCCTGCGTGACGGACCCCTTCTCGTACCAAACATGCTCGTGCTCGGCCTCGGCGAAGCCGCGGCAACGGCGACGGGTTTCAGGTTCGAGAATGGCGGCAGTGCCCCGCTTGCCGCCGCCTTTCACGGTGCGGCCCAAGAGGTTTCGAGCGGCAAGGACACGCCATCGGGCCATTGGGAAATAGCCGGCCTGCCGGTCCGTTTCGACTGGGGTTACTTCCCGGACACGATTCCCGCCTTTCCGGCCGAGTTGACCGAAGCAATGGTGCGTGAAGGGAAGGTGCCCGGCATCCTCGGCAATTGCCATGCTCCGGGCACCGAGATCATCGAACGGTTCGGCGAAGACCATATTCGCACCGGCAAGCCGATCTGCTACACCTCGATCGACTCCGTCCTGCAGATCGCCGCGCATGAGGTTCATTTCGGCCTGGAACGGCTTTACGAGTTCTGCAAGGTGGTGCGCAGGCTCGTCGATCCGCTGAATATCGGCCGCGTCATCGCACGGCCGTTTATCGGTGAAACCGGCGCCACGTTTGAGCGAACGCATAATCGTCGCGACTATGCCGTACCGCCGCCGGAACCGACGCTGCTCGACCGGCTGACGGCGCGCGGCAGCCGGGTTATCGCGGTCGGCAAGATCGGTGACATTTTCGCCCATCGGGGGATCTCGGAAATCCGCAAGGCTGCCGGCAACATGGCGATGTTCGACAAAGCGCTTGGCGCCATGGAAGACGCCTGCGACGGCGACCTCGTCTTCGCGAACTTTGTCGATTTCGATACCGAGTTCGGGCATCGGCGCGACGTTGCGGGGTATGCCGCCGCACTCGAAGCTTTCGACCGGCGCCTGCCCGAGGCATTCGCACGGCTGAGGTTAGGCGATCTGCTCATTTTGACCGCCGATCACGGCAACGATCCGACCTGGCGCGGCACCGACCACACGCGCGAGCGTATTCCGGTTATCGGGACACGGCCGGGTTTCAAAGGCGCAGACATCGGACTGAGGACGACATTTGCCGACATCGGCGAAACCGTGGCCGAACATCTCGGGCTGGCGCGCGGTCGTTACGGCACCTCGTTCCATGCCACGATAGGCGGTCATGCCTGAGCTGCCGGAGGTCGAGACAGTCAGGCGCGGTCTGCAGCCGGCCCTTGAGGGTGCCCGCATTGTCGGTGTCGAGGCACGCCGGCCGGATTTGCGGTTTCCGTTCCCCGAGAGATTTTCGGAGCGGCTGACCGGCAAGACGATTGCGGCGCTCGGACGCCGTGCCAAATATCTGACGATGCACGTGGACAACGGCCCGGTTCTGATCTGCCATCTCGGCATGTCGGGTTCGTTTCGCATCGAAACGGCAGACGAGAGCGCAACGCCCGGCGCGTTCCACCACGAACGTTCGAAAAACACCGCTCACGATCACGTCGTCTTCGATATCGTATCACCTGCCGGCGTCCGCTCTCGCGTGATCTTCAACGACCCGCGCCGCTTCGGGTTCATGCTGTTTTCGGAAGGCGAGCCCGACATGCATCCGATGCTGGCGGGATTAGGCGTCGAGCCTACGGGCAATGAACTGGACGGCGCGCTGCTCGCTTCGTTGCTGAACGGTCGCAAGTCGCCGCTGAAAGCGGCACTTCTAGACCAACGGCTGATCGCCGGGCTAGGCAATATCTACGTCTCGGAAGCGCTTTGGCGGGCCGGCCTGTCGCCGCTGCGCGAAGCGGGCACCCTCGCGAGAACCGGCAAGAAAGCCAAGGAGCAGAGTGAACGCCTGGCCGAAGCAATCCGCTCGGTCGTCGCCGATGCGATCGCCGCCGGCGGCTCGTCCTTGCGCGATTATATGCAGACCGATGGATCGCTGGGCTACTTCCAGCATTCCTTCGCGGTTTACGATCGCGAGGGGGAAGCCTGCTCCAAGCCTGGTTGTGGCGGCCACATCGAGCGTATCGTGCAAAGCGGTCGCTCGACTTTCCACTGTCGAACCTGTCAGGCTTGAACCAGAAGCGAGGAGGAGCAAAGCATGGGCTACGAAACCATCATCATCGAAACCCGCGGCAAGGTCGGGCTGATTACGCTGAACCGGCCGCAGGCGCTCAATGCGCTGAATTCACAAGTGCTGGCGGAACTGGTCGCGTCGGTGCACAGCATGGGCGCCAATGCCGACATTGGCGCCATTGTTATCACTGGTTCGGAAAAGGCTTTCGCGGCAGGTGCCGATATCAAGGAAATGCAGTCGATCTCCTATGTGGATGCCTATCTGCAGGATTTTTTCGTCGGCTGGGAAGAATTTACGCGGGCACGAAAGCCGATCATCGCGGCGGTGGCGGGTTATGCGCTGGGGGGCGGCTGCGAACTGGCGATGATGTGCGACTTCATCATAGCCGCCGACACCGCCAAGTTTGGCCAACCCGAGATTACGCTGGGCGTCATGCCCGGCATGGGCGGATCGCAGCGCCTGACCCGCTTCGTCGGCAAGTCGAAGGCGATGGATATGTGCCTGACGGGGCGAATGATGGATGCAGCCGAGGCCGAGCGTTCCGGCCTTGTGTCGCGCGTCGTGCCAGCCGGCGAGTTGATCGGGGAAGCGCTTGAGGCAGCGGCCAAGATCGCCGATTTTTCCTTGCCGTCGGTGATGATGGCGAAGGAGGCCGTCAACCGCGCCTATGAGACGACCCTCACCGAGGGTCTGCGGTTCGAGCGCCGGCTGTTTCATTCGCTGTTTGCGCTGGATGACCAGAAGGAAGGCATGGCGGCTTTCACCGGCAAGCGGAAGCCGAATTTCACGAATCGATGAGATGACGAAGGCGTGGGTCAAAAAGAAAGCACTGCAGCGTTGACGCGCCGGAAAAGCTGAACTATAAGCCGCACCAACTGAGGCGGCCCTGTGGCTGCCCGTTTGTTTTTTGCGCCCTGCGGTATCCCGCAAGCGCCCACCAGATCAGAA
This sequence comes from Mesorhizobium sp. WSM4836, assembly GCF_055811815.1. Lineage (NCBI taxonomy): Bacteria > Pseudomonadati > Pseudomonadota > Alphaproteobacteria > Hyphomicrobiales > Phyllobacteriaceae > Mesorhizobium > Mesorhizobium sp. WSM4836. Next base: position 315,346 of record NZ_JBVVQF010000002.1, on the reverse strand, counting down.
GAGAGGCACCATGGCCAATACCTCCTCGGCCAAAAAGGCAACGCGCAAGATCGCCCGTCGCGCAGCGATCAACAAGAACCGCCGCTCCCGCGTCCGGACCTACATCCGCCAGGTCGAAGAGGCGCTCGCGGCTGGCGACAAGGCGGCCGCACAGGCTGCCTTCAAGGTGGCCGAGCCGGAGCTGATGCGCGCCGCGACCAAGGGCGTGGTGCACAAGAACACGGCATCGCGCAAGGTGTCGCGGTTGGCCCAACGGGTCAAGGTGCTGTCGGCCTAATATACCTTTTCCTGAACTGCGCTTCTTCAAACCCGGCCAATCGCGCCGGGTTTTTTCGTTTGCCGGCAAGTACTTAAAAGAAAGCCCGTGAAACGGCGCTGCGCGAGCGTTGCAAAGTTCGAAATGCTTTGCCGGCATCTACATGCCCGCTCATATTCGGAGCCTCCGAAACTGCCAATACGAAAATTCCGAGCGTCACAGATTTCGTTTTCTTTTCAGAAGCTTACCGACAGTGATCCACAGCTTGTTCACATCAGCTGCGGCCGAGAGGCGGCAATTGGCTGTCAAGTGAATTATTTCAGAAAATTTCGCATTGTGTGGCCTTTTTCATATTCGCCGGAAAAGGGTTTGAATCACAATGGCTTTGTCAAAATCAACTGTTGCAGCTTAGCGTTCGAAACGTCCCTTACTAGTCAGATTCCTTAAAAATCCGTTAGGGGTGGCCTTGCCCTATCCACAGCGATTTCGGTAATGTCTGTCCATCGAAGGGACGGGCCCTTGGCCCTTGACCAGCCTGAAACCGGCCAGCTCAAATTGGCAGAGTTTACAGCGCGGATTCAACTCCGCGGACGGGGTTGGTTTGTCTTTTCGATACGGTAGGGGACTGGCGTAATTGTACATGGCAGGTCGACGGTGCGCCGGCGGTTTTCGCCGGACGGCATTTTATTGCCCTGACATGACCAAAGCGGATCGGCTCTTCGGCGCCGGACGACAACGAGGCGATTCATCAGCCGGCGGCGGCGATGGTGTCGCAGGGAAGACACGGTCGCCGGAAACATGGATGCAGGAGGCGCATCCCCGGCGGAAAACAGGTACAAGAGACAAGGAACTCGATCATGCAGAGCGGCGGCATCGAAAGGGAGCTTACAGGCGACCTCCCATTTCCTGGGACGTTAATCGGAAGGAACGACATGGCGGCTTCCAATGAAGCTGAACAGAAGTTCGATCGGGTCAAGGCCCAGTTGAAGGCGCGTCTGGGAACCGAGGTTTATTCGAGTTGGTTCGGGCGCATGAAGGTCGCTGAATCTTCCAAGGGCATTGTCCGCATCTCAGTGCCAACCGCATTCCTGCGTTCGTGGATCAACGGCCACTATCTCGATCTCATTACCGAGTTGTGGAAGCACGAGGATCCGGAGATCCTCAAAATCGAGATCGTCGTTCGCACCGCCACACGCCAGGGCCGCAATAGCGTCGAGCCAGAAGTGACCCCGGCGCGCAAGATGACCAGGCAGACGCAAACCGCGCTCTCTGCGGGCACGGCGAATCCCAGCAGGGTCGAACGGGTCCAGGTACCCCGCCCGGGGATGCCGGCAGAAACCGAGTTCCGGCACAATGTTCTTGGTTCGCCACTCGATCCTCGCTACACTTTCACCTCCTTCATCGAGGGACCATCGAACCGAGTGGCTTTTGCCGCCGCCAAGGCGGTCGCGGAATCGCAGTCGAGCGCGGTTCGTTTCAATCCGCTCTTTCTTCACGCGACGGTCGGGCTGGGCAAAACGCATCTGTTGCAGGCGATCGCCGCAGAATCGCTGAAGCAGAATCCGAAATCGCGGGTCGTCTATCTGACGGCTGAGTATTTCATGTGGCGGTTCGCCACCGCGATCCGCGACAACAACGCGCTGACGCTGAAAGAACAACTGCGCGACATCGACCTCCTCATCATCGACGACATGCAGTTCCTGCAGGGTAAGTCGATCCAGCATGAATTCTGCCATCTGATCAACATGCTGCTAGACAGCGCCAAGCAAGTGGTGGTCGCTGCCGACCGGCCGCCGTCCGAATTGGAGTCGCTGGAGCCACGCGTCCGCTCGCGCCTCAACGGCGGCGTCGCGCTGGAAATGTCAGCCCCGGATTTCGCCATGCGTATCGGTATGCTCAAGCTCAGGCTTGCCACCGCCAAACACGACGATGCGTCGCTCGACATTTCCGACGAGATACTCAACCACGTCGCCCGCACGGTGACCGGCAGCGGGCGCGAGCTCGAAGGTGCCTTCAACCAGCTTTTGTTTCGCCAATCCTTCGAACCGCAGATCACCATCGACCGCATCGACGAGATCCTCGGCCATATCTATCGTTCGGGCGAACCCAAGCGGGTGCGCATCGAGGACATCCAGCGCATCGTTGCGCGCCACTACAATGTGTCGAAGACCGAACTTCTGTCCAACCGGCGCACACGCACCATCGTCAAGCCAAGGCAGGTCGCCATGTATCTGTCGAAGGTGATGACGCCGCGCTCGCTGCCGGAGATTGGGCGGCGGTTCGGCGGCCGTGACCATACGACCGTGCTGCACGCGGTGCGCAAGATCGAGGATCTTTCCGGTGCCGACAACACACTGGCGCAGGAACTCGAATTGCTGAGAAGGCTGATCAACGACCAGGCCTGACGGCCCAAAAAATGCCGGCTCGCGGACTTCGGCCTTTTTATCCCCAGAAAGCCCGCGCAGCCGGTCCGAACCGGTGGCGCGGGCTTGCGTTGGCCGGGCTTTTCCTGTCAGTTTACGCAGATTCTGAGCCTGTTCAGACCTTTCGCGGGGCGCCGCTTGCCGGAGACCCGTTCATTCATTCAAGCGAGCCTGTTTCGTCATGCGTGTTATCCTGGAACGGTCAAATCTCCTGAAGTCGCTCAACCATGTTCACCGCGTGGTCGAGCGGCGCAACACCATTCCGATACTGTCGAACGTGCTGCTCAGCGCCGAGGGGGCCAGCCTTGAAATGAAGGCGACCGACCTCGACCTGGAGGTGACCGAAGCGACGCCGGCAAAGGTCGAGCGAGGCGGGGCGACGACGGTTCCGGCGCATCTGCTCTACGATATCGTGCGCAAGCTTGCCGACGGCGCAGAGGTGGCGCTGAAGACCGACGAAGACGGCAACGCCATGACGGTGACGTCGGGGCGCTCGAGCTTCCGCCTGCAATGCCTGCCGCAGTCCGACTTTCCCGAGCTTTCAGCCGGGTCGTTCTCGCACATTTTCCGGCTCGATTCGGTCGGACTAAAGGGCCTCATCGAAAAGACCCAGTTCGCCATCTCGACCGAGGAGACGCGCTATTATCTGAACGGCATCTATCTGCACACGCACGAGGTCGGCGGCAAGCTGAAGCTGCGCTCGGTCGCGACCGACGGCCACCGGCTGGCGCGCGCCGAGATCGATGCGCCGGCAGGCTCCGAGGGCATGCCTGGGGTCATCATCCCGCGAAAGACAGTCAGCGAGCTGCAAAAGCTGGTCGACGATCCCGATGTTGCAGTCACCACGGAGCTGTCGGACACCAAGATCCGTTTCACCATCGGCAGCGTCATTTTGACCTCAAAGCTGATCGACGGCACTTTCCCGGACTACCAACGCGTCATTCCGACCGGCAACGACAAGAAGCTGATTATCGATCGCCAGAGTTTCGCAGCTGCCGTCGATCGAGTTTCGACCATTTCGTCCGAACGCGGCCGGGCGGTGAAGCTTTCGATCGCCGAAGGGCAGGTCACGCTTGCGGTCAACAACCCGGATTCGGGCAGTGCCACTGAGGAACTGGCGGCCGACTATTCGTCCGATCCGATCGAAATCGGCTTCAACGCCAAATACCTGCTCGACGTTGCCGCGCAACTGACCGGCACGGAGGCGAAGTTCATGCTGGCGGATGCCGGTTCCCCGACGCTGATCCACGACATGGCCGACGAGACCGCGCTCTACGTGCTGATGCCGATGCGGGTATAGGGCCCGAACGAGGCCATCTTGCTGTCGTGACCAGATCTGCAAAACCGCAGCAGACCTACATAAGTAAGCTCACACTTACGAATTTCCGCAACTATGCGGCGTTGGCAATCGACCTTGATCCCGGCGCTGTGGTTTTCTCCGGCGACAATGGCGCCGGCAAGACCAATCTGCTTGAAGCGATCTCGCTGCTCACGCCAGGCCGTGGCCTGCGCCGCGCACCCTATGCGGAGGTGGCGCGCGAAGGCGGCGACGGTGGCTTTGCGCTGCATGCCCGGCTTGACGGGCCGGAAGGCCAGATCGAGATCGGCACTGGGATACCGGGCAGCGACGGCGAAGGCGGCAGGCGGGTGCGGATCAACGGCGCGGCGGCGCGCTCAGCCGAAGACATGCTGGAATGGCTGCGCGTGGTCTGGCTGACACCGGCCATGGACGGCCTGTTCCCTGGGCCGGCCGCCGACCGCCGGCGCTTCCTCGACCGGCTGGTACTGGCGATCGATCCCGGCCACGGTCAGCGCGCGCTTGACTACGAAAAGGCAATGCGCGGCCGCAACAGACTGCTCGCCGACGGCTCACGTGACGGTGCCTGGTTCGATGCGATTGAGATGCAAATGGCCGAGACCGGCGTGGCAATTGCCGCGGCGCGTGCCGAACTGGTGCGCCTGCTCGCCGCCATGATCGACCGTCTGCCCGGTGACGGACCGTTTCCGCAAGCCGACATCGGCATCTCGGGCGAACTGGAAGGCGAAATCGGTATTTTGCCGGCCGTCGACGTCGAGGAACGGTTCCGTCATGCGCTTGCCCAAGGGCGCGACCGCGACCGCACTGCCGGACGCACGCTCGATGGCCCGCACCGTTCCGACCTCGTGGTGCGCCACCGGCCCAAGGCGATGCCGGCCGAGCTCTGTTCGACCGGCGAGCAGAAGGCGCTGCTGGTCGGCATTGTCTTGTCGCATGCGCGGCTAACCGGCGAGATGTCGGGCATGACGCCGATCCTGCTGCTCGACGAGATTGCCGCGCATCTCGACAGCGGTCGACGGGCGGCCTTGTTCTCGATTCTGGAGGAGCTGAACTGCCAGGCTTTCATGACCGGGACCGATGCCGCGTTGTTTGACAGCCTCAAGGGACGCGCGCAGTTCCTGACCGTCGATCACGGTAAGGTCAGGCCGACCACTTGAACTTGGTTCATGGCCCGCTTCTGCGCGGCATGCATTGGTGCCTGACAAGCCTTTTCCTCCGCTATATGGTCCGGCGATGACCACAGCCGCCCTCACCGATGAAGAGCTCGAACGCTACGCCCGCCATATCGTACTGCCCGAGATCGGCGGCGCAGGCCAGCAGCGGCTGAAGCGGGCGCGGGTGCTGGTCATCGGCGCCGGCGGATTGGGAGCGCCAGTGCTCGAATATCTCGCCGCCGCAGGGATTGGCACCCTCGGTGTCGTCGACGACGACATCGTTTCGCTTTCCAATCTGCAACGACAAGTGATCCACGCCACCGGCGATGTCGGCGTGGCGAAAACTGGCAGCGCCAGAGTGGCGATCAGCCGCATCAATCCAAACGTCGTTGTGGAAGAGCACAATTTCAGGCTGACCGTAGACAACGCCCCTACCCTTATTGCCCGTTATGACATCGTCGTTGACGGTTCCGACAACTTCGAGACGCGCTACGCGGTGGCCGACGCCTGCGCCGCCGAGAGCCGGCCGCTCGTGCATGCCGCCGTTGGCCGCTTCGACGGCTCGGTCACCGTACTGAAGCCGTTCGAAACCGGCCCGGACGGCAAGTTGAACCCAAGCTACCGCGATCTCTTTCCGGAGGCGCCGCCGCCGGGACTGGTGCCATCCTGCGCGGTGGCCGGCATTGTCGGCGCGCTGACCGGGGTCATCGGCACGCTGCAAGCCATGGAAGCGATTAAGCTGATCACCGGGATTGGCGAGCCGCTGGTCGGGCGACTGCTGCTCTACGATGCGCTGGCGGCACGCTTCGACACCATCCGCTACAAGCGAACCAGCCCGTGAGTCTGCCTGCCGACGTTTCCATTGTGCAGCTTGCGGCCGATTTCGACCGTTGGGACGAGGTGCTGGCGCTGGTCAAGCGCGCCTTCGCTTTCATGGACGGGGTTATTGACCCGCCGTCCTCGGCGCATCGGCTCACCGTCGAAAATCTCAGCGCTAGAGACAGCATTCCTGGCGCTGAAGGAAAACGAGATCGTCGGTTGCGTCTTCGTCCTGAAGCGCGCAGACGACTTTCATATTGGAAAGCTCGCGGTCGAGCCGGCTCTTCGGGACAAGGCATTGGAAAACAGCTGATGGAGGCCGTCGAAGATCTTGCCCCCAGCCACAACGGGACCGCCATCGAGCTCCAGACCCGCATCGAGCTGACCGGAAATCACGCAGCCTTTGCCCGCTTCGGCTTTCGTGAAACCGAACGGACAGCGCACAAGGGGTACGACCGGCCGACCTCAATCAGCATGCGCAAGGCGCTTTCGTGAGCCAACCTATCCAACGACAAACGCGCGGTTGCCGCGGCAAGACAATGCCGGCGTGATGGCAGGTCACGCCCGCAGCGGCAGCACGCGGTCGGGCGGGCGATGACCGTCGAAGAAGGCGCGGATATTGATGATCACCTTCTCGCCCATATCGATACGGCCTTCGAGCGTCGCCGAGCCCATATGTGGCAACAGCACGACCTTGCCTTTGTGAGCAAGCTTCAGCAGCTTGCTGTTCAGCGCCGGCTCATGCTCGTAGACGTCGAGGCCGGCGCCGGCGATCTTGCCGTCATGGATGAGCTTGACCAGCGATTCCTCATCAATGATATCGCCGCGCGCCGTGTTGACTATGTAAGCCGACGGTTGCAGAAGCGCCAGCCGCCGCGCCGAAAGCAGGTGGAAGGTTGCCGGTGTCGATGGGCAATTGACCGAGATAATGTCCATGCGGGCGAGCATCTGATCGAGGCTTTCCCAATACGTCGCCTCCAACTCGTCCTCGATTGCCGGCAGCACGCGGTGGCGGTTGTGGTAGTGGATCGAGAGGCCAAAGGCCTTGGCGCGCCTGGCGACGGCGGTGCCGATGCGGCCCATGCCGACAATGCCGAGCCGTTTGCCCCAGATGCGCCGGCCGAGCATCCAGGTCGGCGACCAGCCCGCCCATTTCTTGTCGCCGGTCAGCACGTTGGCGCCTTCGGCCAGCCGCCGCGGCACGGCCAACATCAGCGCCATGGTCATGTCGGCCGTATCTTCGGTCAACACGTTTGGCGTGTTGGTGACGGTGATGCCTTTCTTGGCCGCTGCCGCAACATCGATCTTGTCGACGCCATTGCCGAAATTGGCGATCAGCTTGAGGTTGTCGCCAGCCTGGGCAATCAGCGCCGCATCGATATTGTCAGTCACGGTCGGCACCAGCACGTCAGCCTCCTTGACTGCCGCCACTAATTCCGGCTGCGTCATCGGCCTGTCCTCGACATTCAAGCGGGCGTCGAACAACTCGCGCATGCGGGTCTCGACCGGGTCAGGCAACTTGCGCGTGATGATGACGAGGGGCTTCTTTTTGCCTGCCATTGTTTCCTCGAACCCGATCTCGTTGAGACCTCTTTAACCAAGAACGGCGAAACTGAGAGCCGATCGCGGTACCGGTCATCCATGTAACAAGCGGTTCCGCCGAAGACAAAGAAAAAGGGGCGCGAAGGCCGATGCGCCGGCGCCGAAAGGAACGAAAGTGTCTGGTTTCGCGTCGCTCCGCCTGACCCTCAGTGCAGCATTCCTCGGCGCTCTCATCCATAGCCCACTGGTGATGGCCCAAAGTGCCGCGGCACCCGCCCAGAGCGTCACGCTCGGACCAAGTGGCTTGCCGCTACCGCGCTTCGTCAGTCTGAAATCCGGCCGCGTCAACTCGCGCGTTGGGCCGGGCGTCAATTATTCCGTCGACTGGATGTATATGAAGCCAGGCCTGCCGATGGAGATCATCCAGGAGTTCGATACGTGGCGCCGTGTGCGCGATGCCGACGGCTCGGAAGGCTGGATCAATCAGTCGCTGCTTTCGGGCCGCCGCACGGCGATCGTCGCCCCCTGGCAGCGCGGCAAGGACGCTCGCGTCAACCTCCTCGACGACCCGGCAAAAGATGCAGGCGTCATCGCGATCCTCGAACCGGGGGTGATGGGAACGATCAAGTCCTGCGATGGCCAGTGGTGCGAAATGACCTTCGACGGCCATACCGGCTGGCTCGCGCAGTCGCTCGTCTGGGGTGCCTATCCCGGCGAGAAGTTCAAGAACTGACGTTTCCGAACCAGAGGTCGGGCCAGCGCTGAAAGCACCGGATCCGGCGTTTGTATCGCTGATCGTCGGTTCGGGGATGGTTTAGCGGCCGATACGGCCGAGATGGGTATCCTGGAAACTGCTCGACAGCTTCAAGCCATAGCCCAGAGCGCGGTCGATGGCGATGTGGGCGATCCAGATCAGCGCAACAGCTATCGCCATTGCATTGTCAAAGACGCTGCCGGCAAGCGCCAGCAGAACGGGCAAGATCAGCATGTGCAAGGCGTTGTAAGCGACGGCCCCGACGCGCGGTCCTGCCATGTAACCCAGCATCGACAGGTCGGGCGTCAGAATGAGCACGGCAAATAGCCACCAGGAAACACCGGCGATTGCATAGAAGACAAGGGCCGCCACCGCAACGGCGACCCATTCGAGCCGGAGCGTCAAATCCAGGAATTTCATAAGGCGCCGGTCAGTCGCAGCGTTTCGGGCGCAGTCTCACCACGATATCGACATTGGCGATCTCCATGCCTTCCGGCGGTTCCGGCAGGTTGGAAACCGTCACAGGGCCGCTATCGATATCGAAGATCCTGTTTTCGCCCTCGATATAGAAATGATGGTGATCGGAGGTGTTGGTGTCGAAATAAGTCTTCGATCCCTCGACGGCAAGGATGCGCAGAAGGCCGGCCTGGGTAAACTGGTGCAGAGCATTGTAGACGGTGGCCAGAGACACCGGCACGCCGGCGGCAAGCGCCTCCTCGTGCAGTTCCTCGGCCGAAAGGTGGCGGTCGCCCTTGGCGAAAAGCAGATCGGCCAGCGCGATGCGCTGGCGTGTCGGCCTCAGACCGGCCTCGCGAACCCGCTTGTCCACAGCGACATTATCCTTCCGGCAACCCAGATCCATCTATCCGTCGCGCTCACAGCTCGCCTCAGACACGCCCAAAATGACAGAAATTGAGCATCTGCGGAAATTGGACATGTGCTGACATATATTCTGTCGGCCGAATGCGATCAATAGCGCGCATTGACCCGGACAGACGGGCAGGTTAAGCGCAAACGCCGGTTTCCGGCCTGAAACAGATTGTGTTAGGAAACCACCGACAAGGGCGCCTATCGCCCGGGACGATCACGGGGACGAGATTGATGGCGGGTTCGAAATCCAGCTACGGTTACGAGGAATTGCTTGCCTGCGCCCGCGGCGAGCTGTTCGGACCGGGAAATGCGCAGCTGCCCTATCCGCCGATGCTGATGTTCGACCGCATCACCGAGATCAGCGAAACTGGCGGCGCGTTCGACAAGGGTTTTATCCGCGCGGAATTCGATATCAAGCCGGATTTGTGGTTCTTCGCCTGCCATTTCATCGGCAATCCGATCATGCCGGGATGCCTGGGCCTGGATGCCATGTGGCAGTTGACGGGGTTCTATCTCGGATGGCTCGGCGAACCCGGCAAGGGGATGGCGCTGTCGACCGGCGAGGTGAGGTTCAAAGGCATGGTCACGCCTTCGGTCAAGAAGGTGGAGTATGGCGTCGACTTCAAGCGAGTGATGCGCGGTCGGCTTGTGCTTGGCATCGCCGATGGCTGGTTGAAGGCAGATGGCGAGCCCATATATGCGGCAACGGATCTGAAGGTCGGTCTGTCCAAGCAATCGGCGGCCGTCTGAACGAAGACCCTACAGTGCCAGGTCTTGGACGTCCAAAGGACGCTGTAGCACTTTAATTTTGCGCATGGTTCCGTTCCGGAATCAATTTCAGGTTTCGGGGTCCGCACTGGAAGGAGTTGCGAATGAGACGGGTCGTAGTCACAGGTCTCGGCATCGTGTCGTCGATCGGTAACAATGCCAACGAGGTGCAGACCTCGCTGCACGAGGCAAGATCCGGCATCAGCTTCTCCGACTCTTTCGCTGAGCATGGCTTCCGTTGCCGGGTGTGGGGTGCGCCGACGCTGGATCCATCGGGCATGATCGACCGTCGCGCCATGCGCTTCCTGTCGCAGGGTGCTGCCTGGAACCATGTCGCAATGGACCAGGCGATCGCAGACGCCGGCCTCAACGAGACCGACATCACCAACGAGCGCACCGGCATCGTGATGGGCTCCGGCGGACCGTCGACCCGTGCAATCGTCGAAGCGGCCGAGACCACGATCAAGAACGGCAGTCCCAAGCGGATCGGCCCCTTCGCGGTGCCAAAGGCGATGTCGTCAACCGCGTCGGCGACGCTTGCCACCTGGTTCAAGATCCACGGCGTCAACTATTCGATCTCATCGGCCTGCTCGACGTCCGCGCATTGCATCGGCAATGGCTACGAGTTGATCCAGTGGGGCAAGCAGGACATCGTCTTCGCCGGCGGCCATGAGGATCTCGACTGGACGATGTCGGATCTCTTCGATGCCATGGGCGCCATGTCGTCCAAGTTCAACGACAGGGCATCGGTCGCCTCCCGCGCCTACGATGTCGATCGCGACGGTTTTGTCATTGCCGGCGGAGCCGGCGTGCTGATTCTTGAAGAGCTCGAGCATGCCAAGGCACGCGGCGCCAAGATCTATGCCGAGATCGTCGGCTATGGCGCGACCTCGGACGGCTACGACATGGTGGCGCCGTCGGGCGAAGGCGCGGCGCGTTGCATGAAGCAGGCGCTCGCAACGGTGTCCTCGCCGGTCGACTACATCAATACGCACGGCACCTCGACGCCGGTCGGCGACTCCAAGGAAATGGGCGCCATCCGCGAGGTGTTCGGCGAAAAGATGCCTTTCATCACGTCGACCAAATCGCTCACCGGCCATTCGCTGGGTGCCGCCGGCGTGCAGGAATCGATCTACTCGATCCTGATGATGCAAGGCGGATTCATCGGCGAGAGCGCCCACATTGACAACCTCGATCCGGAATTCGAAGGCATGCCGATCGTGCGCAAGCGCATCGACGAAGCCAGGATCAACACCGTTTTGTCCAATTCGTTCGGTTTCGGTGGCACCAACGCTACGCTGATTTTCCAGCGCTATCCCGCATAAGGATTTGCCGACCATGGACGGATTGATGAAGGGCAAGCGCGGGCTTGTCATGGGTGTTGCCAACGATCATTCGATCGCCTGGGGTATCGCCCGCAAACTGTCCGAACATGGCGCGGAACTCGCCTTCACCTATCAGGGCGAGGCCTTCGGGCGCCGGGTCAAGCCTCTCGCCGATAGACTGGGCGCATCGCTGGTAGTGCCTTGCGACGTAGAGGACAGCGCATCGGTCGCTGCTACCTTCGAGACCCTTGGCACGGCGTGGGGCGGGCTGGATTTCGTCGTCCATGCCATCGGCTTTTCCGACAAGAACGAGCTGAAGGGCCTCTACGCCGACACCAGCCGCGACAACTTCATCCGCACCATGGTGATCTCCTGCTACTCCTTCACCGAGGTCGCCCGCCACGCCGCCAGGTTGATGAAAGCCAGCGGTTCGATGATCACGCTGACCTATGCCGGTTCGGTCCGCGTCATGCCGAACTACAACGTCATGGGGGTCGCCAAGGCCGGGCTGGAGGCCAGCGTCCGTTATCTAGCCAACGACTACGGCCCGCGCGGCATCAGGGTGAACGGCATATCGGCTGGACCGGTGCGGACGCTTGCGGGCGCTGGTATTTCCGACGCACGCCACATGTTCTCGTACCAGCAGCGCAACTCGCCGCTACGCCGCACGGTGACGATCGACGAAGTCGGCGGCTCCGCGCTCTATTTGCTGTCCGACCTGTCCTCCGGCGTCACTGGCGAAATCCACTATGTCGATTCCGGCTATCACATCGTGTCCATGCCGACGCTTGACGAGTTGAAGCAGACCGACGGCGGGCGGGAATAGCGCGAGCGACGTGTCGCCGGCTTGCCCCGCAGCGTTTCAGCGTCGCGCCGAGAAGACCGTGAACATGCCGTCGCGGGCGAGCTCCGCATGGCTGGAGAAGGCGGCCGCCAGCACCGGTTCGTAGGGAAGCTGACGGTTTGCCACCATGAACAACCGGCCGCCCGGCTTCAGCGCCTTGCCTGCCGCGCGGATCATGCCGGCACCGATTTCCGGCTCAGTCGCTCGGCTGCGGTGAAAGGGCGGGTTCATGACAACCCCGTCATAGCGGCGCTCGACCGGTTCGCTCAAAAGATCCATCCAGAAGAAACGTGGCTCCACGCCTGTGTTGCCGATATTGGCCTTCGCCGCCTCCAGCGCCTCGAAATCCGCTTCGTAAAGGTCAAGCGCCGATATGCCGGGTGAGCGGGCGGCGACCTCGGCGGCGACATAGCCCCAACCGGCACAGAAATCCGCAACGCTGCCACGCAGATCGTTGGGCAGATTTTCGACCAACAGCTTCGATCCCACATCGATCTTGTCGAAGGAAAACATGCCTGGGGCCGTGCGGAAGCGGTCCTCGACCACCAGGCCCGGATTGGCGGCGCGAAGCGTTGCCGCGGCAACGGTACCGGCCGGCCGGCGAAACCAGAAGGCAATGCCGTGATGCTTCGGCAGGTGGCCTTCGAGCGGCACAAGGGCGCCGACATGCTTGCGCAGGCTGGCGGTGCCATCGTCCTTGCCGCCGGCGACGACGATTAAGCCGCCTGGTGCCACGCATTGGACCGCTTCGGCGACGCGCAACTCGTTTTGGCCGCGATGGCGGCCAGCGAGCACTAGCGCTGCGTCGAAAGCCTCGCCTCCCGCTCGCGGCGTGATAGTGAAGCCGGATGACTGCAAGGCGCGAAAATGCGGCCTGAAGCCTTGGACGAGATGAAGCTTGGCATCAAAGCCTTCGGGCAAGCGAAAGCCGGGCTCGGCACCGAGAAAGAGAATGCGTTCATCCTTTCGTGGCAAGGAAACAGCCCCGGCCTCGAATGGATGGAAAAGCGTCTTCAGCGGCTTGGCGGACATTCACCACTCTTGAACTGCAAGGCGGTTGTTGAAATGCAGACGGGCGCGACCTTCCGGCGCGCCCGCTTCGATTGCATAGCTAGATCAGCTTAGGCGGCGTTTTCTTCGCCTTCGCTCTTCTTGTCGCGCGCGATTTCCTTGCCGGTGGCCTGGTCGACGACTTTCATCGACAGGCGGACCTTGCCACGCTCGTCGAAGCCCATCAGCTTGACCCAGACCTTGTCGCCTTCCTTGACTACATCGGAGGTCTTGGCGACGCGGTCATTGGCGAGCTGCGAGATATGGACGAGGCCGTCACGCGGACCGAAGAAGTTGACGAAAGCGCCGAAGTCGGCGGTCTTGACGACCGTGCCTTCGTAGATTTCACCGACTTCCGGCTCGGCGACGATGGTGTGTATCCACTTCTTCGCCGCCTCGATCTCCTTGGCATTGGCCGAAGCGATCTTGACCGTGCCGTCGTCCTCGATGTTGATCTTGGCGCCGGTCTTTTCGACGATCTCGCGGATGACCTTGCCGCCCGAGCCGATCACGTCGCGGATCTTGTCGGTCGGGATGTGCATGACCTCGATGCGGGGCGCGAACTCGCCGAGCTCGGCACGCGCGCCGGAGAGCGCATGGGCCATTTCGCCGAGGATATGCTGGCGGCCCTCCTTGGCCTGGTCCAGCGCGATCTTCATGATCTCTTCGGTGATGCCCTCGATCTTGATGTCCATCTGCAGCGAGGTGATGCCATACGCGGTGCCGGCAACCTTGAAGTCCATGTCGCCGAGGTGGTCCTCGTCGCCAAGGATGTCGGAGAGCACGGCGAAGCGCTCGCCTTCCTTGATCAGGCCCATCGCAATGCCGGCGACCGGCTTGGCAAGCGGCACGCCGGCGTCCATCAGAGCCAGCGAGGTGCCGCAGACGGTCGCCATCGAGGACGAGCCGTTGGACTCGGTGATCTCCGAAACGACGCGCAACGTATAGGGGAACTGGTCGGCGGTCGGCAGCATCGGCCGGATGGCGCGCCAGGCGAGCTTGCCATGGCCGATTTCGCGGCGGCCCGGCGAACCCATGCGGCCGGTTTCACCGACCGAATAGGGAGGGAAGTTGTAGTGCAGGAGGAACTTCTCCTTGTACATGCCGGTCAGCGAATCGACATACTGCTCGTCCTCGCCGGTGCCGAGCGTGGCGACGACCAGCGCCTGGGTCTCGCCGCGAGTGAACAGCGCCGAGCCGTGCGTGCGCGGCAGCACGCCGACTTCCGAGACGATGTTGCGCACCGTCTTCAGGTCGCGGCCGTCGATGCGCGAGCCGGTGTCGAGGATGTTCCAGCGTACGACCTTGGCCTGGAGTTCCTTGAACACCGTGCCGATCTGTTCGGACGTGTATTTGGCCTCTTCGCCTTCTGCCGGCGCGAACGCGGCCTTGACCTTCGCCTTGACAGCGTCGACGGCGGCATAGCGCTTCTGCTTGTCGGTGATCTTGTAGGCGTCGCGAAGCTCGCCTTCGACGATCTCGAGCATCTCGGCTTCAAGTGCGGAATAGTCCAGCGCGGTGAAGTCGCGCGGGTCCTTGGCCGCGACTTCGGCCAGCTTGATGATCGCGTCGATCACCGGCTGGAAGCCCCTGTGGCCGAACATGACGGCGCCGAGCATAAGGTCCTCGCCGAGTTCCTTGGCTTCGGACTCGACCATCAGCACGGCGTCGGCGGTGCCGGCGACGACCAGGTCGAGCTTCGATTCCTGCATCTCGTCGACATGCGGGTTGAGAACGTATTCGCCGTTGATGTAGCCGACGCGGGCGCCGCCAACCGGACCCATGAACGGCACGCCGGACAAGGTCAGGGCGGCGGAGGTGGCGACAATCGACAGGATGTCCGGGTCATTTTCGAGATCGTGCTGGACGACGGTGACGACGATCTGGGTGTCGTTCTTGTAGCCTTCGGCGAAGAGCGGGCGGATCGGGCGATCGATCAGGCGGGAAACCAGGGTTTCCTTCTCGCTCGGACGGCCTTCACGCTTGAAATAGCCACCCGGGATCTTGCCGGCGGCGTAAGTCTTTTCCTGGTAGTTGACCGTCAGCGGGAAGAAATCGAGGCCGGGCTTCGGCTCTTTCATCGAGACGACGGTGGCGAGAACCTTGGTTTCGCCATAGGTGGCCAGCACCGCGCCGTCAGCCTGACGTGCGATCTTGCCGGTTTCGAGAATGAGCGGGCGGCCGCCCCATTCGATTTCCACTTTGTGGTAATTGAACATGTCTTGTCCTTCGTATGCGGAAAGGGCCGCGCCGTTCAGCGTGCGCGGATGCCCCTTTCCCTTGGCTTCCTTTCTCGGGCAGCCACGGGCAAGACAACGGGAGGCTCGGCTTTTCGGCGCGGTGCCGCACGAGCGTCCTGCAATCCTGCCCCATGACCGTCCATGGGCGGTTTCGAGTGGCCCTCTGCTGTTTCGAAACCGGGTTGGCCAATCGATCCGACTGGCCTTGCGCGTGAACCCGAAAACCAGGTTTTCGGAAAGTATCCTGCGCAAATCTAAAACTTCAGAGCGTCCTTTTTCGCGTCCAAACCGGTGCGCGGCGCTCTGCTTTCTTCATTGGAGCCTTGGATGATCCGATGCTCCAATGCGCGACCGGCGGGCTCTCGAAAGAACCCGCCGGTCAATTCGTCAACGGCGCAGACCGAGCTTCTCGATCAGCGTCTGATAGCGCGCGTCGTCCTTGCGCTTGAGATAATCAAGCAGGCTGCGGCGCTGGGAAACGAGAGCGAGCAGACCACGGCGGGAATGGTTATCCTTCTTGTGGTCCTTGAAATGGTCGGTCAGGTTCTTGATGCGCTCGGAAAGGATGGCGACCTGTACTTCCGGAGACCCGGTGTCGCCCTTGGCGGTCGCGAATTCGCCCATCAATTCCTTTTTGCGTTCGGCAGTAATCGACATCGTGTTTTTCCTTGTCTGTTTGAGGAAACGGGACGCCCTCAGCCGGGATGTCGTCCAGCAGGGGCCGGTGCAAGCAACGCGTCAAAGCGCGAAGCTGCGGCGCATATAGTGCAATTCCGACAAAAAGGCCAGCCCAATTCACAAGCCGGCTTTTTGCTGCATAAACGGGCACTTCCGCTCGGTCAGAGCCATTTCTTCCATTTGAAGTACGCGTAGAGCCCGACCGCAACGAGCAGCATGAAGACGAGCGACAGGGGATAGCCGTAATAGGCTTTTAGCTCCGGCATGTTCCAGGGCGAAGTTTCGGGATCGAAATTCATGCCCCACACGCCGACGAGAAAGGTGAGCGGCATGAAGATCACCGAGACGATCGTCAGATAGCTGATGACGTCATTGGTGCGCGCCTGGCTGAGCGACAGGTGCATCTCGATCAGGCCGGTCAGCATGTCGCGCTGGGTTTCGACCAGTTCGATCAATCGCAGCGAATGATCGAGCGTGTCGTTCAGGAATGTCTTGGTTTCGGCCTTTACATAAGAGACGTCGTTGCGGATCATGGTCGCCAGCGCGTCGCGCATCGGCCAAAGCACGCCCTTCAGCACATTGGCATCGCGCCGCATTTCATGAAGCTGCCGCATCTGGTGCTTGTGCGCCTGGTTCAGCATCTGGTCCTCGATGCTGTCGACCAATTCGCCGGCAGCCTCGATCGGCGGAAAATAGCTGTCGACGATCGCATCGATCAAAGCGTAGGCGAGATAATCGGCGCCGCGCGAGCGCAGGCGGTTAGGTACCGAGCTTGCGATCCGCTTGCGCACGGGATCGAACGGGTCGCCTTCGCGCTCCTGGAAGGTGACGACGAAGTTCTTGCCTAAGAAGACGGTGATCTGTTCGTAGCGATGCGCGGTGACATCGTCGATCATCCTGACGACGACAAAGGCATGGTCCTCGAAGAAATCCACCTTCGGCCGCTGGCCCGTGTTGACGACATCTTCCAGCGCCAGCGGATGCAGGTTGAAGATCCGGCCGATCTCCTCGATCAGCTGGATGTTGGCGAGGCCCGTGCAGTCGAGCCAGATAACCGGCCAATTGTGGCAATGGGTGTTGACGTCGTCGATGCTGGCATTGTCGATCGTCTTGAACTTCTCAGGCGAGATCAACGTCAGCCTGAGGTCTGAACGGCGTGCCGCCGGGTCGGCGATCAGCGTGCCGGGCGAAGCCCCGACCGGCGGCCGCCGTGTGTTGAGCACCGCCCGCTTCTTGACCGTCCCAGCCTTTGCCATGTGCCCCCTCGAGTGCAGCGTCGGATGGCACTACAGCGCCGCGCATCCCCTCGCGCGGCAAACGACGCCGTAGCCCTGTTGATTTAGCGCATGATCCTTTCCCAAAATAGAATCGGTTTGGAGATCATGCGCCGAGAGACAGCTGTTACCCGACAAAGACCCGCTTTGGCTTGAACATGCCTTGCTCGATGGCGCCGATGGCGACCAGCTTGCCGCGCGCGGTGGCGCAGGCCTCGTCAGCGTCTACCGGCGCGTCACGGCCGCGAATGATGACCGGATTGCCGAGGCGTATTTTGGTTGCCGCATCATCGCTGATCGCGACCTGCGGCAGGCATTCGAGCGCCGCGGCGGTGTCAACCAGAAGTGCATCGATGGCACCGAAGTCGATCGGGGCGTCTGCTGCTTGCGGCTCGCCCTGCTCGCCGAAGCGGGCGGCTTCCAGCTCGGCCAGGGTGACGAAATCTTCCTGCGTGAACGGCTCGACCTCGACCCGCCGCAGCTCGGCGATGTGGCCGAAGCAGCCAAGGTCGCGGCCCATGTCGCGGGCCAGCGAGCGGACATAGGTGCCCTTGCCGCATTCGACCTCGAAGATAGTGCGGTCGGCCTTATGCTCGACCAGATCGAGCCGGCCGATCTCGACCTCGCGTGCCGGAATGTCGACCGTCTCGCCATCGCGGGCAAGATCATAGGCGCGCTCGCCGGCGATCTTGATTGCCGAAAACTGCGGCGGCGTCTGCATGATGACGCCGGTATATTTCGAAAGCAGCGCCAGCACGTCGGGTTCCGCCGGACGGCGGCCCGAGCTTTTGGTCGCCGGGCCTTCGAGGTCGTCGGTCGAACGCTCCTCACCCCAGGCGACAGTGAAGCGGTAGACCTTGGCGCCGTCCTGGACGTAAGGCACGGTCTTGGTCGCCTCGCCAAGCGCAATCGGCAGCATGCCGGACGCGAGCGGGTCGAGCGTGCCGGCATGGCCGGCCTTTTCCGCCTGGAACAGCCATTTGATCTTGGAGACGGCCTCGGTCGAGCCCATGCCGACCGGCTTGTCCAGTATCAGCCAGCCCGAGATCGGCCGGCCCTTCTTCTTGCCGCGACGCGCCACTATTCGCTGTCCTTCCGGTCGCCTTTGTCTTTGTCGTCGGCGCTAAGATCGCGCGCCACTTCGGGCGAGTGCAGCAATTCGTTGATCTTCTGGAAATTGTCGTAGCTGGTGTCGAGCCGGAAGCGAAATTCCGGCATGTACTTCATCTGCCGCAGCGCGCCGGAAACGCGGCCGCGAACGAACTTCGCATGCTTGTTGAGCGCCTCGACCACCACGCCGGCATCCTTGGCGCCGAGCGGCGAGACGAAGGCGGTGGCGATCTTCAGATCGGGCGACATGCGCACTTCCGAGACCGAAACCACAGCGTTCTCGATCAGCGGATCGAGGATCTCGCCGCGCTGCAAGCTCTCGGACAGCGCATGGCGCACCTGCTCGCCGACGCGCAGCATGCGCTGAGACGGGCCTGATGTGGTTGAACGGGGCATTTTTCTCTATCCTGAAATCGTGGGACGCGGGATAGGACCGCGCCACATGTCTCATATGGTTTGGGCGGCGGTCTTTCGACCACCGCCCGGTCTCGATGGATGCCTGAACTCGAAAGTTCGAGCTCAGAGCGTCCTGGTCACCATCTCGACGCGGAAGCACTCGATGACGTCTCCGACGCGCATGTCTTCGTAGTTCTGGAAGGCCATGCCGCATTCCTGGCCGCCCGGAACTTCCGAAACCTCGTCCTTGAAGCGCTTCAGGGTCTTCAGCGTGCCTTCGTGGATGACGACATTGTCGCGGATCAGGCGCACGCCCGCACCACGTTCGACCTTGCCTTCCGTGACACGGCAGCCGGCGATCTTGCCGACCTTGGTGATGTCGAAGATCTCGAGGATCTCGGCATTGCCGATGAAGGTCTCGCGACGCTCCGGAGAGAGCAGGCCGGAGAGCGCCGCTTTCACATCATCGACCAGATTGTAGATGATCGAATAGTAGCGGATCTCGATGCCTGCCGCAGCCGCGGCCGCGCGGGCCTGCGCATTGGCGCGAACATTGAAGCCGATGATCGCAGCTCCCGAGGTTTCCGCCAGCGACACGTCGCTTTCGGTGATGCCGCCAGCCCCCGCATGGACGATTCGGGCGCGCACCTCGTCGGTGCCGAGATTGTCCAGCGCCGCATTGATCGCCTCGATCGAGCCCTGCACGTCGCCCTTGATGACCAGCGGGAATTCCTTCAATCCGCTGGTCTGCAATTGCGACATCATCTGTTCAAGCGAGCCGCGCTGGCCGGCATGCCTGGCCACCGCCTTCTCACGCGCCAGACGTTGGCGGTATTCGGTGATCTCGCGGGCACGGGCTTCGTTGTTGACAACGGCGAAGCGGTCGCCGGCTAGCGGCGTACCTTGCAGACCAAGGACTTCCACCGGCATTGCCGGCGGCGCTTCCTTGACCTGCTCGCCGCGATCGTTGACGAGCGCGCGCACCCGGCCCCATTCGTTGCCGGCGACGAGAATGTCGCCCGGCATCAACGTGCCGGTCTGCACCAGCACGGTGGCGACTGGGCCGCGGCCCTTGTCGAGCTGGGCTTCGATGACAACGCCTTCGGCGGTGCGGTCCGGATTGGCCTTCAGGTCGAGGATTTCGGCCTGCAGCAGGATCGCTTCGAGCAACTTGTCGAGATTGATGCCCTTGGTCGCCGACACCTCGACATCCAGCACCTCACCGCCCATGGATTCGACGAACACCTCGTGGCGCAGCAGTTCCGAGCGCACCTTCTGCGGATCGGCGTCATGCTTGTCGATCTTGTTGATCGCCACGATGATCGGAACGCCGGCCGCCTTGGCGTGATTGATCGATTCGATCGTCTGCGGCATGACGCTGTCGTCGGCGGCCACCACGAGGATGGCAATATCGGTCGCCTGGGCACCGCGGGCACGCATCGCCGTGAAAGCGGCGTGGCCGGGCGTGTCGATGAAGGTGATCTTGTGACCGTTCTTCTCGACCTGATAAGCGCCGATATGCTGGGTAATGCCGCCGGCTTCGCCGGACACGACGTTGGCATTGCGGATGGCATCGAGCAGCGAGGTCTTGCCGTGATCGACATGGCCCATGATCGTTACCACCGGCGGACGCGGCTGCAGGTCCTCTGGACGATCGGCGATGTTGAACAAGCCCTCTTCGATATCGGACTCGGCGACACGGCGGACCGTGTGGCCAAATTCGGTGGCGACCAGTTCGGCCGTGTCGGCGTCGATCACGTCACCAGGCTTCAGGATCTGGCCCTGCTTCATGAAGAACTTGACCACGTCGACAGCGCGCTCGGACATGCGCTGCGCCAGCTCCTGGATAGTAATGGTTTCGGGCAGGATCACTTCACGCATGACTTTCTCGCGCGGCTCGTTATGCAACGCGCGCTTGAATTTCTCCTGACGGCGGCGCATCGACGACAGCGAGCGGGCGCGCGCATCCTCGTCGGAAAGAGCCGAATTCAGCGTCAGCTTGCCGCGGCGGCGGTCTTCCTCGCCCTTGGTCGGCTTGGCAGGACGCGCCACTTCGGGCGTGACCAGACGGCGCACTGGTGCACCGGCACCGGTCCGCTTCGGCTTGACCTCTTCCTCGTCATCGACTGTTGCCAGTTCGGCGGCGAGCGGCGCACGGCGGCGTGCCTCTTCCTCGGCACGGCGGCGGGATTCAGCCTCGGCTTGCAGCCGTGCCTCTTCCTCGGCCTGACGGCGAGCCGATTCCTCGCGCTCGCGGCGGCGGCGCTCTTCGTCCTCGCTGCGGCGCTTGGCCTCCTCGATGGCGCGCTGGCGATCCTCGACGTCGCGGACCTTCGAGCCCTCGAGAGCCCGGCGGCGTGCTTCCATTTCCTGGCGCGATAACTCGTTCAGCACCATGCCGCCGCGTTCGACCGGCGGCGGAGGCGGCGGCGCCTTGGGAGCTTCCTGCACGGCAGGCGCTGCCGCGACCGGCTTCGGCGTGAAGACGGACACAGGCGCTGCCGCCGGCTCCGGCTTGTCGCCGGGCAGCGAGAACTTGCGCTTCTTGGTCTCGACGACCACCGACTTGGTGCGGCCGTGCGAGAAGTTCTGGCGCACCGTGCCCTGTTCCATACCGGGGCGCTTCAGCGTCAAGGTCTTCTTCGGCGTAACACTCAGCGTCTTGTCGTCGCCCGATTTCGTATCGCTCATTCCATATCCTCTGCGGCATCATCTTCGTCAGCAACGGCCGCAAGCATTGCCAGATCGTCCGGGGAACCGCCCCGATATCGGTCGAGCGCAACCATGCGCTTCTGGACCGCCCTGCCCGCGTCTCCCGCGAGAACGGCAGCATGTATCACATTTGTACCCCCCAATGCCAAGCTCAACTCGGCCTCGGAGAAAAGTTTGTAAGCACGGATCGCAGGCCCGCCGAGGTGGACGGTTGCCCGTCGCGCCTGGCTTATCTTGCGGACGCCATCGTCGGAGGCCTCGGTCGCGTGCAGCACGAAAAGTGCAAGTCCGCCGCGCACGGCACTCTCGACCTTGGTCGCTCCGAGCGCTATGGCGCCCGCCTTGCGGGCCAGGCCAAGCATGCCCAGAGCGGACCTGGAAAGCAGCGCATCGACCATACCGCCAAGATCGGCCGGCACGGTCACCTGCGCCTTAAAAGCACGGGCAAACAGGTTCTTCGCCGCTGCCTTGTCTATATGTAGGCGGTCGGCCGTCACCCAGCAACCGCGGCCGGGCAGGTTTCTCTTGATGTCCGGAACGACGGCCGAATCCGGGCCGACGACGAAACGGATCAGTTCATCCGGTTCGGCTTGCCTGCGGGTGACGATGCAGGTGCGATCGTTCATCTCGTCCAAGGGCGGGTTCGGTGCGATGCGGTTTCACCTCACGCACCGACGGTTTCGTCAGCCGGCACGCCCTCGGCGGCAAGCTCGTCTTCGGTGATCCAGCCAGCCTTCAGGCGAGCGGCCAAGACCATCTGCTCGGCATCGGCGCGCGACACGCCGTGGTTGGCGAGCACACCCGGGAATACCTTCGTCTCGCCGTCCTTGCGTTCCTTCCAACCGGTCAGGTCGTCGGCGGCGTAGCCGGCGAAATCCTCGATCGTCTTCACGCCGTCCTCGCCGAGCGTCACCATCATGGCGGTGGTGATGCCGGGAATCTCGCGCAATTCGTCCTTGACGCCGAGCGCCTTGCGCTTCTCGTCGTGCTCGGCTTCGATCTTCTCCAGATATTCGCGGGCGCGGGTCTGGATTTCCGAAGCCGTGTCCTCGTCGAAGCCGTCGATCGACGCGATTTCACCCGAATCGACATACGCGACCTCCTCGACGCTGGTGAAGCCTTCGGAAGCGAGCACCTGGCCGACCATCTCGTCGACGTCGAGGGCTTCCATGAACAGCGACGACCGTTCGACGAATTCCTTCTGGCGGCGTTCGCTCTCTTCCTGCTCGGTCAGGATGTCGATATCCCAGCCGGTGAGCTGCGAGGCAAGACGGACGTTCTGCCCGCGGCGGCCAATCGCCAGCGACAGCTGATCGTCGGGAACGACGACCTCGATGCGCTCGGCATCCTCGTCGAGCACGACCTTGGCGACTTCCGCCGGCTGCAAAGCGTTGACGATGAAGGACGCCGCAGAAGGCGACCACGGAATGATGTCGATCTTCTCGCCCTGCAATTCACCGACGACCGCCTGGACGCGGCTGCCACGCATGCCGACGCAGGCGCCGACCGGATCGATGGAGCTGTCGCGCGAAATGACGGCGATCTTGGCGCGCGAACCCGGATCGCGGGCGACCGACTTGATCTCGATGATGCCGTCGTAGATTTCCGGCACTTCCATGGTGAACAGCTTGGCCATGAACTGCGGATGGGTGCGCGACAGGAAGATCTGCGGGCCGCGCTGTTCGCGGCGCACGTCATAGACATAGGCGCGGACGCGATCGCCATATTTGTAGTTTTCGCGCGGGATCAGCTCGTCGCGGCGGATGATCGCTTCGCCACGGCCGAGATCGACGATGACGTTGCCGTATTCGACGCGCTTGACGGTGCCGTTGACGATCTCGCCGATGCGGTCCTTGTATTCGTCATACTGACGGTCGCGCTCGGCCTCGCGGACTTTCTGCACGATGACCTGCTTGGCCGACTGGGCGGCGATACGGCCGAAATCCATCGGCGGCAGCTGTTCGGCGATGAAATCGCCGAGCTGGGCGTCCGGATTGCGCTCGCGGGCCGAGGAAATGGCAATCTGGGTCGCGTAGTCGTCGACCTTCTCGACCACTTCCATCAGCCGCTGCAGCTTCATCTCGCCGGTACTCGGATTGATATCGGCGCGGATGTTGGTTTCCTGGCCGTAGCGCGAGCGCGCGGCCTTCTGGATCGCATCGGCCATGGCGGCGATGACGATCGACTTGTCGATCGACTTTTCACGCGCGACCGCATCGGCGATCTGCAGCAGTTCAAGCCTGTTGGCGCTTACAACCATCTTCTTTCTCCCGAGCTTGTTGCCGACCTTTACGGCCGGCAGCCCAATCACATTTCCTGTTCGGTTTCGTCTTCCGCACCCTCTGGTGCGTCTTCGGATTCGCCGCGGCGTTTCCTGGCTTCCTTGCGCGCCCGGTTGTCCCTCGACAGGGCATCGCGGATAAGATCGTCGGTCAGAACCAGCCGCGCTTCGGCAATCGCATCATAGGGAACACGCACCGTCGGCTCCTCGCCGTAAGCGGCCTTGTCGCGCTCGATCAGCACACTGTCCGCGTCGCTTTCGGCGATCTTGCCCTTGAAGCGCTTGCGGTCGGCGACGAGAACCGACGTTTCCATCTTCACCAGATGGCCGGTCCAGGTTGCAAAGTCCGATTTGCGGACCAGCGGCCTGTCGATGCCCGGCGATGACACCTCGAGATGATAAGCCTTCTCGATCGGATCATCGACATCGAGCGCCGGCGACACCGCCCGGCTGACCTCTTCACAATCCTCGACCGTCATGGTGCCGTCCTCGCGCTCGGCCATGATCTGCAGCGTCAGGCCGTTCTGGCCCGACAGGTGCACACGCACCAAGCGGAAGCCGATGGCGCGCAGTACCGGCTGAACGATCAGCGCGATGCGCGCATCCATGCCGCTTTCGCGGATGATGCGGTCATCGCCTTCGCTTGCCGTCACTGTCATTCGGTCCCTGTCGCTCGATTCCTGTTTGGTCGGCAGGTAATAAAAAAGAGCGGGACCGGGTGGACCCACTCTTCGTCATACCGACCAAGAATTTGAAGCTGATATAGACGATCATGGTCCTCGTTTCAAGCCCGTCATGCATGACGGCAAGGCGCCGAGTCCGCAGCGCTGCGCCAGGTGCATGGCGGCCATGCAGTGATCCCCCTTTGAGCACCGGCTACGCACGACTATCTATGTTGCATTGTTGCATTGCACAATTGGAGCGCTCATTGCGCTCGAAAGGGTACCATCATGAACAATCGTGGATTTTTTTCAGCCATAGGCGATGTCTTTAGCGTGTTCGGCAGCGCCGTAGTCGCGTCGCGGGCTGTGGAAAGCGGTCGCAAGCCGCGTGCGCATGATCTGCGCAATCTCGGCATGGAGCCGGCAGCCTTCGACAAGATCCGTCGCTTCTGAGCCAGGTGAGCGCCGAGAGCCTTCGGCCCGCTCGCCTTGTGCCTAGTTCGGATTTCCCGCTTATTTCCGCACGAAGGTGAGATAGGCTGGCCGTCGGGCTTCGCGAATGGCCTTGGCCTCGTAGCGCGTCCCCGGCCAGCCATCATAGGGCCGGTGCCAGTCGGCCGCTTCGCTGGCCTGCCATGTGAAGGCGCCGTGCGCCCGGCAATGCAGGAGCGTCCAGTTCACATAGCTGTCGATGTCGGACGCAAAGCGGAACTTTCCGCCGTGCTTCAGGACGCGCGCGAAGCGGTCGAGATTGACCGGGCTGACGAAGCGCCGTTTCCAGTGCTTCTTCTTCGGCCAGGGATCCGGGTAGAGAAGATCGATGCCGTCGAGCGAAGCCTGCGGCAGCCAGTCCAGCAGGCGTGTGGCATCGTCGTCATAGACGCGCAGATTGGCAAGCGGCCGCTCCCGGACCGCCATCATCATCTTGGCCATGCCGTTGACGAAAGGCTCGACGCCGATAAAGCCGGTCGCCTGGCTGGCCGTGGCACGGTGCAGAAGATGTTCGCCGCCGCCAAAACCGATTTCGAGCTGGACAGAAGAAACTTCGGCTTCGAAAAGGCTGCGCAGATCGACCGGCGGTTCGACGGTCAGGTCGAGCCTGTAGGCGGCGAAGCCGCTCTCCAGTGCCGCCGCCTGCTGAGGCCGGATGGTCTTGCCGCGCCGGCGACCGAAAAATGCCTCGGTCGCACGGCTTGGCCGGTCCTTCGGGTCCATAGCCGCCGCGGTTAGGCGGCGACTGCTTCGGCGACCGGTTCGGCGAGAGCGTCCTTGAGCGCCTTGGCGAGATCTGTCTTCTCCCAGGAGAAGGATCCGTCGCGGCCGGCCTTGCGGCCAAAATGGCCGTAGGACGACGTCTTGGCATAGATCGGCTTGTTGAGATCGAGATGGCGGCGGATGCCGGACGGCGACAGGTCCATCACGGTGCGCAGCGCACGCTCGAGCTTTGCCTCGTCGATCTTGCCGGTGCCGTGCAGGTCGACGTAGATCGACAGCGGCTGGGCGACACCGATCGCATAGGAAAGCTGGATGGTGCAACGATCCGCGAGCTTCGCGGCAACAACGTTCTTGGCGAGATAACGCGCCGCATAGGCGGCCGAGCGGTCGACCTTGGTGGTGTCCTTGCCGGAAAAAGCGCCGCCGCCATGGGGCGCAGCCCCACCATAGGTGTCGACGATGATCTTGCGGCCGGTCAGGCCGGCGTCACCGTCAGGCCCGCCGATGACGAACTTGCCAGTCGGGTTGATGTACCAATTGCAATTGTCGGCGATCTTCAGGTCGCCCAGTGCTTCGCGAATGTAGGGCTCGACAACATTGCGCACCTTCTTCGAATCCCACGTCTCATCGAGATGCTGGGTGGACAGCACGATCTGCGTGACTTCGGCCGCTTTGCCGTCGACATAGCGGACTGTAACCTGGCTCTTGGCATCCGGCCCGAGCCTGCCCGCATCACCGCTGCCTTCGTGGCGCGCAGCGGCCAGCAGTTCGAGGATCTTGTGGCTGTAATAGATCGGCGCCGGCATCAGGTCCGGCGTTTCGCGGCAGGCATAGCCGAACATGATGCCCTGGTCGCCGGCTCCTTCCTCGCCTTGCCGGTCGGAAGCGTTGTCGACGCCTTGGCCGATATCCGGCGACTGGCCGTGCAGCAGGACCTCGATCTTGGCCGTCTTCCAGTGGAAGCCGGCCTGCTCGTAGCCGATTTCGCGGATTGCCTTGCGGGCGACCGACTTGAACTTGGCCGGGTTGACAATCGGATGGCCAGCCGCGTCCTTCAGGACGTTGCCCTCCTTGTCCTTCTTGAGCAGCGTCTCGGGGACGCGCACCTCACCGGCGATGACAACGCGATTGGTCGTCGCAAGCGTCTCGCAGGCAACGCGGACCTTCCACGGGTCCATGCCGGTCTTTCTGGCTTCGCGATAGACGAGATCGACAATCTCGTCGGAGATGCGGTCGCAGACCTTGTCGGGATGGCCCTCGGCAACGGATTCCGAGGTGAAGAAATAATTGTGCCGCGTCACGGGTGTCCCCTCTTGAAAAAATATCGGCAGGCCGCCGATTTTGGCGCGCCAGTTGTTAACGGTGCCGGGCGCCGCTCGTCAAGCCATGCAGCCGTTCTGGCATGAATTTTGACGTTATTATCTTTGCATCCCGAGACGGCGGCAGGGCGCACGGCGATCAGCCCCTGCACCAACAGACTGAGCAAACGGCTTCGAGGAAGCGTGTCGAGCAAAATCGATCCGCGCTTTGGCGCACCGCGGACTACACATCCCTCGATGCGCACAGCCGCGAGAAATTGCATGCCCAGCTACGACGACCTCTTCTCTTTGAACTCTTCACGGGCCAGTCAATCGACCTCGTCGGCGGAGAGCGACTTCACAAGCTCAATGATCTTGCGGCGCACTTTCACGTCGGCGATCTTGACGAAGGCGCGGTTCAGCTGGAGGCCTTCCGGGCTGCCGCAGAATTCGACGGCGGAGGTCATCGACGCATCCTCGGCAAATCCACGGTTGCCCACGGGCTCCTGACCGGGCGCATCCTCGAAAAAGAAGGCGACGGGCACGCCGAGTATGGAGGCGATTGCCTGCAAACGGCTGGCGCCGACGCGATTGGTGCCCTTTTCGTACTTTTGGATCTGCTGGAACGTTATGCCGAGGTTTTCGCCCAGTTTTTCCTGGCTCATTCCCAGCATATTGCGGCGAAGCCGGATGCGGCTTCCGACGTGGATGTCGATCGGATTCGGCTTTTTCTTGTTTTCTTCTGTCATTTTTTCCTCGCCGAATTTTTCCGGCTTTTTCTATTTTGCTGCCCAAACGACGCCGCGGCCCGTGCCCCAACAGAACGACCTTATCGACTTCGAAAATTTTCAGGCGCTTACAGTATGAGTTTCTAATGTGTCGGCTGTCAATTCGCCCGTAGCCTTTGCCTTACGTTCAAAATGCATGCCGCAACGGCAAGCAAAAACATGATCAGCATTCCGTTAATGCGTCGTTGGCCGGAGGAAACGATGGCTTGGTTGGAGATCGGCACACGCACATCGATCGCGCCGCGTGCATCGATTGCCAGCGCGTCGACGATGCGACCGCGCGGGTCGACAACGGCCGAAATGCCGTTATTGGCCGCGCGCAACAGAGGCACCCCATTCTCCACCGCCCGGATCTGTGCCTGCCTGAAGTGCTGGTACGGCCCCGGCGTGTCGCCGAACCAGGCGTCATTGGTGACGTTCACAATAAGCTCGGCTGCCGTGGCGTCAACCGCGACCAGATCGGGAAAGATGACCTCGTAGCAAATAAACGGCAGCGCCCGGATACCGCCGGGCAGCGCGATCGGGTGCCGCTCATTGCCGGCCGCGAAGGTCATCGGGCCGGCAACAAGCTGCTCAAGCCCGAAGCGGCCGAGCAGATCGGCGAAAGGCAGGTATTCGCCAAAGGGTACTAGGTGGACCTTGTCGACGGCATCGACGATTTCGCCCCTCTCGTCGATCGCCACTACCGAGTTGTAATACCGGCTGCCGGCCGCCGAGCCGCCTTCCTCGCGAACGACCCCGGCGACCAGCATCTGGCCATCACCAAGCATCTCTCCGATCGCAGGCAGGGCATCCGGACGTTCGGTGAACAGAAACGGCACGGACGTCTCCGGCCACAGGATCAATTGCGGCCTGTCATGGCCGGGTTCCGGCGCCTTGGCCGAAAGCCCCATCATGGTAGCGAAGATGCGGTCACGCACCGAGGCGTCCCATTTTTCCGTGAGGTCGACGGCAGGCTGCACGATACGGACGTCGAGGCTGCGGGCGGCGGCCGGCTTTTCGGGGGCGGCGAGCCGGATATAGCCGAAGCCGGCATGGGCCGCGACGAGAACGACGAGCAGTGCCGCGCCTAGGCGGAGATGGCAGCGCGCCGCAAGCAGCGCCGGCAGCGCAAAGACGAAGACCGCAAGCGCGTCCATGCCGATCATGCCGATCACCGATACGCTCTGCATCAGCAAAGGCACCGGCATCGCCGCATAGCCGACGGCATTCCACGGAAAGCCGGTAAACAGGAAGCCGCGCAGCCATTCCGCCAGCGCAAAGCCGAAGGCGAGCGCGGCGATGCGGCCAATGTCGTTGCTCCACAACAGCCGGGCAACCACGGCAGCGAAGCCATAGAAGAAGGCGAGCGCGAGGGGGATGCCGACCACCGCGAACGGCAAGGCCCAGGCGAAGCTGTCGGCTTCGACCAGCAGCGCCGAGCCGACCCACCACAGACCGGCAAGAAAGTAGCCGAAACCGAACCACCAGCCGGTGGCGAAAGCCGGCCGCAAGCGCCGCAGAAAACCGTCCGAGGCTTCGCCGGTCGCGCCATCGAGGAGCCACACCAACAGCGGGAACGAAACGAAACAGACGGCGAAAAAATCGTAAGGCGCCTGGGCAAGAACCGCCAGCGCCCCGGCAAAAAACGCCACCAGCGCGCGCCGCCAGCCCCAAAGCAGAATTATCCGGCCGGCCTGGCGCTCCATCTATGCTCCCGAGTCGTGCGAATCAGGAAGCAAGATTTATCAGCCCGCGGCCTTGGCTCCAAATGAACCTAAGCCTGCTCGGTGCGGACGGCGCGGCGCCGCCGCTCGCCCTTCAGGGTCTCGACGATGCGCACGCGCTTGACGCGGCGCGGATCGGCGTCGAGCACATGGAACTCGAATCCGGGTATGGCCTGCACCACTTCGCCGCGCGCCGGCACCCGGCCGAGCGTGTTGAAGATCATGCCGCCGATCGTGTCGACATATTCGCCGTGCTCGCCGGCGGCGAAATCCTCGCCGATCATCTTGGCGACGTCATCGATCTCGGCCTTGCCGTCGACGATGAACACACCTTCGCCGGCCTGGGTAATCATCGGCTCGTCCTCGTCGTGCTCGTCCTCGATGTCGCCGACCACCATCTCGACGATATCCTCGAGCGAGACGAGACCGTCGGTGCCGCCATATTCGTCGATGACCAGCGCCATCTGGGTGCGCGTCGTCTGCATCCGCCCCATCAGGTCGGAGGCGAGCATCGACGGCGGCACGAACAGCACCGGTCGGATCAGGTTGAGATCGCCGATGGTGCGCGCCAGATCGACCTGGGCGAGATCGAGAACCGTCGCGACCGGGGTTTTCCTGGTCGTCCTGCCCTTTCTGACGCGGGCGACCTTGGTAATGTGCGCCAGCACGTCGCGGATATGAACCATGCCGCGCGGGTCGTCGAGCGTCTCCGAATAGACCGGCATGCGGGAATGGCCGGACTGCTCGAACAGCCCCAGAAGATCACCCAGCTTCGTCGTGATCTCGACCGCCTCGATGTCGGCGCGCGGCACCATGACGTCCTCGACCCGCACTTCGCGCAGGCGCAGGATGTTGTTGAGCATTGCGCGTTCGCCGGGCGAGAAGGATTCTGCATCGCTCGCCGTTTCGGCAAGCGCACCGGCAATCTCCTCGCGCAGGCTGGTGCCGTTGCGGTGCCTGAAAAGCCCGAGCACGCGATCGAACAGGGAAGGACCGGCAGGCGATGCCTCGCTGGCGAAGCTGCCGGTCGTGGTACTCGGACTCGAGCCCTCTTCCGTCGTTTCGGAAGGCTTGATCGCACTGCCGGCGTCGGAGCGGGCGGCAGTCTCTGGTTTGTCGTTCATCATCGTCCGGTCAATTGGTCTTTTGTAATTACGTGTAGGGATCGGGAATGGCAAGCCTCGCAAGTGCTGCGCGCTCTGTCTCTTCCATCAGTTCCGCTTCGGCATCGGTTTCGTGATCAAAGCCCAGCAAATGCAGCAGGCCATGGATAACGAGATGGGAGATATGGTTCTCGACGGGCTTGTCTTCCAGTGCCGCCTCGCGCGCAACAGTCTCGGCGGCCAGCACGATGTCGCCGAGCATCGGCGGCAGAGGCCCGCCCCTGGCAAACGGAAAAGCTGGAAAAGACAGGACGTTGGTCGGCTTGTCCTTGCCGCGCCAGCCGGCATTGAGCGTACGGATATGGGCATCGTCGGAAAAGACGATGCTGAGCTCGGAACGCCCCTCCGCACCGGTTTCGGCAAAGGCGGCCGAGACGGCGTGGTCGACCAGCCGCGTCAGCGCCGCCTCGTCGGGCCAGTCGCCCGCCTCGATCGCGATATCGATCTCGACGGGAAGCGGGCCCCCCGCCTTTTGCTCGTCAGCCATGTGGCCGCATAATCATATCAGCCTTCGACACCCAAGCCCCTGGCCAGCTTGCCATCACGGTCGTAGGCCTTGACGATCTCGGCGACCAGCGGATGCCTGACGACGTCGCCTTCATTGAAGCGGACCGTCACCATGCCGGTGACGCCGTCGAGGATTCTCAACGCCTCGACCAAGCCGGACTTCGTGTTTGGCGGCAGATCGATCTGGGTCGGATCGCCGGTGACGATCATGCGCGAGTTCTCGCCGAGCCGGGTCAGGAACATCTTCATCTGCATCGGCGTGGTGTTCTGCGCCTCGTCGAGGATGACGGCGGCGTGCGCCAGCGTACGGCCGCGCATGAACGCCAGCGGCGCGATCTCGATGACCTCGGCGGCAATCGCCCGCTCGACCTTGTCGGCCGGCATCATGTCGTAGAGCGCATCATAAAGCGGCCGCAGATAGGGATCGACCTTCTCCTTCATGTCGCCCGGCAGAAAGCCAAGCCGTTCACCGGCCTCGACCGCGGGGCGCGACAGCACGATGCGTTCGACCATGCCGCGTTCGAGCAGCATTGCCGCATGCGCCACCGCCAGATAGGTCTTTCCGGTGCCGGCCGGGCCGATGCCGAAGACGAGTTCCGACCGCTCCAGCGCGCGCATATAGGCGTCCTGGTTCAGTGAACGGGCATAGATGGTCTTCTTGCGTGTCGATATCTGGGCGGCGGACACCTTGCCCTTGCGCTCCAGCGTCGGCAGCGTCAGCTGGTCGTCGGTGGCGATCGCCATGCGCACGGCGCCGTCGACATCGGACTGGCCGATATCGGTGCCTTTCTGCAGAATGCCGTAAAGATTGTCCAAGGCGCGGCGCGCCTGCTCGGCGGCCGAGGAAGAGCCTTTGATTGTCAATTGGTTGCCACGCGAGCGGATGTCGACGCCGAGCTTCTGCTCGAGCCTGGCCAGATTCTCGTCGAACTGGCCGTAAAGGGCGCTGGCAAGCTTGTTATTGTCGAAAGTCAGTACGATGTGCGCCATATCCGAGGCCCCGGAGGTTAGATTCTGGGGCAAATTCTTGACTTCAGCAGCGCTCAACCGTCTCTCCTCATCTGCCGAGGCCTTCAGGCCAATTCGGCGAACAGGCTGTTGTAGCCCGTCTTCGTGATTCGTACCTGGATAATGTCACCGATTTCACCGGCATTTTCATCAACAATAACCGGCTGCAGCCAGGGCGAGCGGCCAACCTTCTGGCCGGCCTGGCGGCCCGGCTTTTCGATCAGCGTGTCGATGCTCCTGCCGACCAGGCTTGCGCCGAAACGCTGCTGCTGTTCCAGAAGCAGCGCCTGCAGCCGCTGCAGGCGCGCGTCCTTGACAGCCTCCGGCACGTGATTGCTCATCCCGGCGCCCGGCGTGCCGGGGCGCGGAGAGTATTTGAACGAGAAGGCCGAGGCATAGTTGACGTCTTCGACCAACTGCATCGTCGCCTCGAAATCCGCTTCCGTCTCACCGGGAAAGCCGACGATAAAATCACCCGACAGCGCGATGTCGCTCCGAGCGGCACGGATGCGGTCGATCAACGTCAGATAGTCCTTGGCCATATGCCTGCGGTTCATCGCCTTGAGTATGCGGTCGGAGCCGGACTGCACCGGCAAATGTAGATAGGGCATCAGCGTAGGCAAATCACGATGGGCGGCGATCAATTCATCGTCCATGTCGCGCGGATGGCTGGTCGTGTAGCGCAGCCGCGCCAGACCTGGAATCTCTGCCAGCCTGAACAGCAGCCGGCCAAGGCCCCATTCCTCGCCGTCTTCGCCTCTTCCGTGCCAGGCATTGACGTTCTGGCCGAGCAGCGTCACCTCGCGCACGCCGGCATCCGCCAGGCGCTCGGCCTCGGCGACGATCTGTGCCACCGGCCGCGAGATTTCCGAGCCGCGCGTATAGGGCACGACACAGAAGGTGCAGAACTTGTCGCAGCCTTCCTGAACGGTCAAGAACGCCGTCACGCCGCGCCTGATCAGTTCGGCGCGCTTTGGCTGCGGCAGATGCTCGAACTTGTCCTCGACGGCATAGTCGGTCTCGACGATCTTTTCGCCGCCGCGCGCCCTCGCCAGCACACCGGGCAGCCGGTGATAGGTCTGCGGGCCGATGACCAGATCGACGGCCGGCGAGCGGCGGATGATCTCGGCACCTTCGGCCTGCGCCACGCAGCCGGCGACGCCGACCAGCATTTCGCGCCCGGCCTTGGCACGTTCCGCCTTCAACTCACGGATGCGCCCAAGTTCGGAATAGACCTTTTCCGCCGCTTTTTCGCGGATGTGGCAGGTGTTGAGCAGCACCAGATCGGCCTCGCCGATGGCATCGGTCGCGGCATATCCGTCGGCCGCCAGAGCATCAGTCATGCGCTGCGAATCGTAGACGTTCATCTGGCAGCCATAGGTCTTGACGAAGACCTTTTTGGTCGCCGCGGGCGGAACGACCAAGCCTTCGGCGGCAGCGCCGATGTCGTCGCGTTCTATCGTGTTCAATTCCATTTCGCGGCTTCTAGCGCCTTTCCCTGACAAAAAACAGACGAATCTGGCCGGAACCTGCGCAGACTACCGGCTTGGGCGCGGTTCGGCGAGCGCCGCCTGCACCATCTCGCGCACCTGGCGTTCCATCTGCTTTGCCGTCTCCTTGCGGCTGGAGCCCTTGGAGAAAGCAATCGCCTCGCCAAAATGCACCTCGACGTCGAGGGCGCCCTCGGCCATCAGCACCTTGAGGTGCGGCATCATCTCCTCATCGCCTATCCAGGCGGCAACCGGCCGGTGCCGGCGGCCGAGCGGCACGCCATGCAGGCGCGTATAGACGATCGCCACCGGCTGGATGAAAACCTGTTCGGCCGCCCCTTCCGCAATCGCCATTGTCGCGGCGCCGAACAGCGTACTCTTGAACGGCAGGATCATGTTGCCGTCGCCGGTCGAGCCTTCGGCGAACAGCACCATGGCATCGCCCCTGGCCATGCGGGCGGCGATCTCGCTAGCCTGGTCGCCCGACGAACGTTTGCGCTCACGTTCAATGAAGACGGTGCGCTGCAGCTTCGAAAGCATGCCGATCAGCGGCCAGCCGGCCATGTCGGCCCTGGCGATGAACGTCACGTCGACCATCGACCCGAGCACCATGATATCGGTCCAGGAGATGTGGTTGGCGGCAACCAGCAATGGGCGCTGGCCGGACAGCGCCCCCTTGACATGGATGCGCAGCCCCACCGCCCTGACGATCATCCTGTGCCAGATCTTCAGGATGAAGGTCTCGCGCCAGAGCCCGGTCTTCATCGATAGGATCTGCAGCGGGACAAGCACCAATGAGCCGACGATAACCAGCCCCAGCGCCAGAAAAATCCTGATTTTTCCGATCATCCGTACCACCCCGGCGCCTGGCTAGCGAAGATCGCGGCGCATGACAAGCGCGCCGGTCGGGCCGTGTTCCGGCGACTTGTAATAGTTGGCGCGCTTGCCGACCTCGCGGAAGCCGAGCCGCCGGTAGAGCGCCATCGCGGCGACATTGGTCTCGTCGACTTCGAGGAAAAGTGCCTCGGCGCGCTGTGCGTGCAGTTCACGCAGCACCGCATCCATCAATTGCCAGCCGAGCCCCCGGCGCCGATGCGAGCGTGCCACTGCGACCGTCAGGATCTCCCCCTCGCCGGCCGCCAGCCGCGCCAGCACGAAGCCGACCGGCGGCTTGGCGCCCTGTCCGGTCTCGCGCGCGGCATAGCCGAACACCGTGTCCTGCTCAAGCAGCGCGGCGAATTCATCGTCGGTCCACGGCCGCGCGAAATCCTCGCGATGCAGCACCGACATGGCCGCGCTGTCGGCAACCGTCAGCGGCTCGATCGCATAGTCCCTGCGACGCGGCTGGAGGAAGGGAATGCGCATCAGTTTTTTTGCCTGGATATAATAAAGCCGGCCTGCGGCTTGGCGTCGGCGCCGCGCAGATAGAACGGTTTCGGTTTTGCGCCCTCGCCGTGTTTACCGACACCTTGGGCCGCGGCCAGCCGGGCATAGACGGCGATGTCTGCGGTGCCCGCCGTCCCGCCGACATCGAAGCTGCGCCCGGCCGCCGCGGCAATTTGGGTTGCCGCCGTGCCGGCCAGAACCGGAGAGATGTCGATCGCCATGGCTGCGGCTTGCGAGAGCGTGGTCACAGCCGGACCATAGATCAGAACCGACCTCTCATCGTAAAGTGCCGCATGGATCTCCTCGCGACCTGCATCGAGCGCGGCGAGTACGGCGCGGCGGGGAAATATCGCTGCGGCTTCTGCGGCCAGCGCCTCCAGAGTCGTCACGCCGATCGCCGGGATTTTCAGCGCCAGCGCAAGGCCGCGCGCCGCCGAGACGCCGACGCGCAGACCGGTGAAGGAGCCCGGACCGGTGGAGACGACAATGGCGCCGAGGCCGGTAAATTCCGTTCCGGCCGCCTTCAATGCCCCTTCGATGACACCCATTAGATGCTCTGCATGACCCTTACCGAGGTCGAGCACCGAACGGCCGAGTTCTTTCCCGGCCGCCGCGTCGTAGACGCAGGCGGCGCAGAGATTGGCAGCACAGTCGATGGCAAGCAACTTCATGAAGCGGCCGGTTGAGACAGTTTCGAAAACAGGTTCCCTCTGCCCGCCAGGGCTGATCCCCGCAAGGGAATAATGGATAAATCGGCAGGCGACTTTGCTTCGGTTGGCCCACGAAGGTAAGTTTCGACGAACCCAACTGCCGCAAACCGACGCCAGGACTAGCCGACCTGCCCGATACGCAGCACGTGATTGTCCCAGACATAGTCCGGCTCGGAACGGATCGTGCCATCGCCCTCGACAATTTCGCCGCCGCCCGTCGTCGCCATGAAGCTTTCCCCATCGGGCGCGACGCCGCAGACCTCGACCAGCGCCCTGGCGGCGACGATGCGGCTGCTGGCCGTGTCGATCACGACAAGCGAATTCCCTTCAGGCGAAGACACGGCGATAGTGCCGGCGGCAGGGTTGGCGGCTACCGAGCCGATATAGTTCCTGAAGCCGGAGAGCACATCCTGCGACATGTCGAGCAGTTTCAAGTCCTTGCCGCGCGCCGCGCGGCCGACCAGCGGCGGACGATCGGTACCCGGCCCCCTGTACTGACAGCCGAACCAGACGGTGCCGGAGCGGTCGGCATCCATATGGCGGATCGACAGTTGGTGCAGCGACGGCGGCAATTCATGCTTTTCGGTGAGATCGCCGGTGAGGCGGTCGACCAGAACATAGGAGGGCTTCATCGTTGCGATATTGAGCTCGGCGCGGCCATAGTCCGGATGGGTTTCGATGCCGCCATTAGCCACAGCAATCGTCCTGCCATCCGAAAGCAGCAAAAGCTCGTGTGGGCCCATGCCGTAGGTCGGGAACTCGCCGATGCGCTTGAATTTCGCATGCGCGTCATAGACGCCGACGACGCCCGCGGCATTGTCGAAATCGTTCTCGGTTGCGTAGAGCAGCGTGCCATCGGCCGAAAACACGCCATGGCCGAAGAAATGCCGGCCGGCAACGCTGGCAATCGTGTGCGGTTCATCGCGGCCGGTATGGTCGAAGACGACAGCAAAGGTGCCCGGCTGCCTGGCGAACACCACCGAACGCTTGGACACAGGGTCGAAGGTAACGTCGTGGCCTCGATCGGGCAGATCGATCGTGTGCAACAACTTGCCGGCCTCGGACAGGACGGCCGCGCCATAGCTGCCGTCGCGCTTGACGAAAGCAGTGGCGAAGACCGCGTCGGCGTCGAGTGTCTTCGCCCATGCCGACGGCGCCATCGCCGCGACGAAACCAGCGCCTGCGGCCCTCAGGAAATCGCGCCGATCGATTAGTGGCGTCCTCATGAGACAGCCCTCTCGGGCACGGTCCCATGCTCCAACTTCGTCATCCTTGGGCGGAGCAGGAGCGAAGCTCCGTCGCGGAGACCCAAGGATCCATGCCGTAATCTCAGCCGGGGAGTAAGGCGGAGCAGAATTCTGCACTTAAGCAACGCTTCGAGGTCACGGCATGGATCCTGGGATCTGCGCCCCGTCGCTGCGCTCCTTGCTCCGCCCCAGGATGACGACGCGATGGGCCTTTCGGCAAATGTCCAAAGCGAGCGATCTGTCAACGCAACCGCGTCCGGCCTGTCAAAACTTCCTCGCCAAGTAACTCGCCCCAAAAGTCGATACCGCTTCGGAACCATTCTTAGTCCCCGTCCAGTGACGAAAACCCGGCGGTCAGGCCGAATTCGGCGGTCAGCCTGGTGGCGATCAGGGTTGTCAGGCTGGATGTCACCAGCGAGAAATAGTCGAGCTTCTGGCGCAGCGCCGGATCGGCAAGTGCCTTGTCGATCGGGCCTCTGATCGCCTTGGCCGCTTCGATCCCGTTGGTGAGCTGGATGTGGACCGATTCGGCCATCCAGCGCGTCTCGGGCGGCAGCGCGTCGCCAAGCTGCGAGGCCTGGAACAGCGCGTCCATTCCCGCCAGATTCCCGGTCAGCGAGCGGGCGGTGTTTTGCGAGCGCCAATAGATCGCCTGTTTCGGTTTGTCGGCCTCCGGCTTGGCGCCCAGGAAGCCTTTCAGGCGCACATCGCGGACCATTTCCAACTCGTTGATGAAGACGCCGACCAGTTCGGTCACCGCTTCAGTGCCGTCGTGGTAGAGCGCGTTCTGCGGACCCGGATTGGCCCAGAGCGCGGCAAAGCCGTCGGGCTTGGTCCAGGCATCGCCGACCTCGCCGGCAATCGTCTCAACATTGCCGGCGATGGCCGCGCCGTAGGCGCAGCGATATGCGTCGTCCCTGCCGGCCAATTGATCGGCGCCGTCGCCGTAGAGGACGAATTCCAGTGCGCCGAGCCCTTGCATGGCGACGCTCTTTGTCGCCAGTTGGGCCGGATCGGCGGCGACCGGATCCTTGCTGGCCAACGCCGCCTGCACCTGCTTCAGGCCGATACTCTTGCGGTCCGGCCAAAACAGCATGCGCTCAAGCCAGTTGTTTTCGGAGATCGGGCCGAAACGGATGATTTCCACCACCGACCACGCATCCACGACACCGGCGAACTCGGCGCGTGCCGCATCGAGATTGTCTTGCGAGGGCGCCTGGCAAAGCGTGTGCATTGCCTCGGCCAAGCTGTCTGTATGGTCATGCAGCCTGGCATAGGCCGGGCGGACGAAGCCGTCGATCGCGCGCTGGATCACATCCGAAGCCTTCACCGCGGCGGATGCCGGCAGCGCACCGGCAAGAACCAGCATCAGAGCGAGTGCAAGACGCTTCCGCATCAGAGCGACTCCAGAAACTTGATCAGCGCGGCGCGGTCGGCCGCATCGGCAGCGGCAAAGCGGTCACGCGCCTTCTGGCCCTCGCCGCCATGCCACAGAATCGCCTCGGCCAGGCTGCGTGCGCGCCCGTCATGCAGGAAGAAGGTGTTGCCGCTGACGGTCTGGGTGAGCCCGATGCCCCACAGCGGCGGCGTGCGCCATTCGCTTCCTGTGGCCTCGCCCACCGCCTGTCCGTCGGCAAGGCCGGGTCCCATGTCATGCAGCAGGAAATCGGAATAAGGCCAGATCAGCTGGAAGGCCTGCGCCTTGTTCGGGGTGCCGCGATGGGTGACGAATTTCGGCGTATGGCAGGAGATGCAGCCCATATCGTAGAACAGTTTTTTGCCGGCGAGCACGTCCGGTCTGTCGAGGTCGCGCCGGGCCGGCACGGCAAGGTTTTGCGAATAGAAGGTCACGAGGTCCATGACCGGCGGCGGCGCTTCGATCGGACCGAGGCGCTCCTGCACACCGTTGGGTAGGGCAAGGCAGGTCTTTTCTGCGGCGCTGCAATCCCCCCAGTGCTTCGGCACCTCAGGCGTCGAAATGCCGATATCGCCGGCAAAAGCGTCCGCCGATTGCTGGCGGATCGATGCCGCCTGCGCCTTCCAGCCGAAACGGCCGAGCGTCAGTTCACCGCTGCTGCCGTCGCGTATTATATTGGGCCTGCCGGAAATCCCGTCACCATCGCGGTCGGCCGCATCGGCACGGGCAAGGATGTCTGCAGGAGCGATCTGCTCGACCAGGCCAAGGCCGATCATAGGCGGTGTCATGCGCGGCGACAGCGTGGTGTGTGGATCGAGCGGCCCGTAGGCTAGACCCTCGACCGAATAGCTCGGCTTGCGCAGCGACACCGTGCTGCCGTCCGCCAGTTTTACCGTTTGCTCCTGATAGTCGACATGCATCCTGCCTTCGCCCCTCAGGCCGGGAACGGCTAGCTCCTGAAGTTGTGTGCCATAGACCGGGTCGGGGAAGTTGAGCACCTTGTGATCGGCGAGCGCGGCTTTCTCCTCCTCGGTACTGGCTTCCCTTGCCAGGCGCAGGAACATCGAGGTGGTGCCGCTGTCGCCTTCGGGCGGATGGCCGCGGCCGTCCTTCAGATGACAGTTCTGGCAGGCGCGCTCGTTGAACAGCGGACCGAGCCCATCCGAGGCCTGCGTCGAGGATGGCGAGGACACCCAGTTCTTGCGGAAAATAGCATTGCCGAGCTTGAAGGTACCCTCTTCCTCGAAGCTGATGTTGGCGGAGGATTGCGAGAAGGCGTCCTTGTTGACGTCCTTCTTCGAGGTGCCGGCGCCGCCCTGCATCAGTTCGAATTGCTCGGGCTTGGAAAAATCGCTGGTTGGCCTGGTAATGGCGATGACGCGCGCCAGATCCTTCGGCGTCAGATCGGTGCGGTTGGTGGCAAGCCCCACCGGTTGCGGCGCCCCGGCCAGCGCCGAGGCTGTGAGCGTCGCCACAACTGCAAGAAAGGCGCCGCGAAGGATATCGTATCGTGGCTTCTTCTGAGGCGGCAGGCCGCTGTGCTCGGCCGGCCGCAAGCGGCGTACGAAATCTAGAGGGCGCCGCATTCCCGCATATCCTTATTCCGCCTCGTCCGCCGGCGCCGCGTTGAGCTGGCCGTATTTTTCCTCGCCGATCGAGGCCAGCAGGTCGAGTTGCGTCTCGAGGAAGTCGATATGATCTTCCTCGTCAGCCAGCAATTCCTCGAACAGCTTCATCGTCACGTAGTCGCCTGCTTCGTTGCAAACCTCCCGCGAACGTTTGTAGGCGGTGCGCGCGTCATATTCGCCGGCAAGATCGGATTCGAGCACTTCCTTGACATTCTGCCCGATGCGCAGCGGCGCCACGGACTGCAGGTTCGGATGGCCCTCGAGGAAGATGATGCGCGCCACGAGCCGGTCGGCATGGTGCATTTCCTCGATCGATTCGGCGCGTTCCTTCTTGGCCAGCTTGGCGTATCCCCAGTCTTCCAGCAGCCGGAAATGCACCCAATACTGATTGACGGCGCCAAGCTCCAGGAACAGAGCCTCATTAAGCCGCTCGATGATCTGCTGCTCGCCTTTCATGCGTTCTGCTCCCGTATTGGACGCGCAGGCCTCTGACGCGATCCAGGTGTGAAACGATGTCCACGCCGCTCGCCGCCGAGCGGGCGTGATAATTTTCGGTGACCCGAATGATCGTTTCGACCACATTTGGGAAGCAGCCGCAACAACGACCGCGCTTGTGCATAGCATGATAGACCATCGCCGGCACGATAAGCTGCCAAGGGTCCTGATCCAGCAGTTCGACGATCGTCTGCTCTATCTCCTTATCGGTGATGATGTTGCAATGGCAGATCAGCATATTTCGCTCTGGCTGACGGCGCTTCGTTGCGTCGCGTGGCTGGTGGTTCGATAGTTTACTGGAACACTTTGTCCGGTGAATCGAGGCTGTCCGAGCCCTCGAAGGCTATGGCATTGAGCTTCAGGGTGCCGACGGCGCGTTCGATCGACTTGGTCTGATCGACCAGCGCGTCGATCGCCGCCTGCACGGTGGCATTGCCTTCAGTGTTGCCTTCTCCGATCTGCTGGTCATAGGCCTCGCCGGCAAGCGCCCGCGCCTTGATGGCCTCCATCTTGGCGATGGTGACATCCAGCTTAGCCGACAATTCTTTGTCGATCGCCGGATCGGCTTGCCTGACCATGTCGGCCACCGACGGCCCCTCGACGACCGTGCCGTCAAGCCGCGTGTAGCTGCCGTGATAGGCGGCACGGATGCCGATCGCGTCATAGAGATGGGAGTTGTAGGTGTTGTCGGAGAAGCAATCGTGCTCCTCTTCCGGATCGTGCAGCAAGAGGCCGAGCTTCATCCGCTCGCCGGCGAGTTCGCCGTAGGACAGCGAGCCCATGCCGGTGAAGATGGTCGAAATGGCGGCGTTCGGCTCGCCATCGGTAAGGTTCTTGCGGGCGGCGCCGCCTTCCTTCCAGTCGTCGACCATGTCCTCGAGATCGGAAACCAGAAGGTCGCTCGCCGATTTCAGGTATTGCGCGCGGCGATCGCAATTGCCGCCGGTGCAATTGGCGAGGTCGTAATCGGTGTAGGGCCGCTCGCCGGCGCCCGGACCGGTGCCGTGCAGGTCTTGCCCCCACAGCAGGAATTCGATGGCGTGATAGCCGGTCGCCACATTGGCCTCGATGCCGCCGGCCTCCTGCAGCGTGCCGGAGAGGAATTCCGGCGTCAGATTGGCGGCGTCGACCTTCTTGCCGTTGATCTCGATCGACTTGTTGGCGATCACATTGGCGGTGTAGAGCGCGTTGGCATCCGACTCGGTGCCGTAGCTCTTGGCGACATAGTCAATCAAGCCTTCATCGAGCGGCCAGGAGTTCACCTTGCCTTCCCAGTCGTCGACGATGGCATTACCGAAGCGATAGACCTCGGTCTGCTGATAGGGAACACGCGATGCCTTCCACGCCTCGCGGGCGGCGTTCAGCGTTTCGGCGGATGGCTTGGCGAGCAGCGCATCGACAGCCTTGTCGAGCGCCTCGGCCGTGATCAGCGAATCCTCGTATTTGGCGAGCGCGATGTCGGAATAAGTCTTGATGACCGCCTCGGCATCGGTTTGCGCCTTGGCCGGCAGCACGAACACCGCCGCCGTGAGCATCGCGGTGGCGCCGATCGCCGCAAGCCTGCCGCCATACCGCGCGGTCATCATCGTTCTCATGACTGTCTCTCCTCGGGAATCAATGAAATGCCGGCGCCGCGGCGGGGAGCTGCCAGCGGGCAAAGAAGGGTCGCGCCATCGCGCGGTTCGCGGAAGAAAGACACCGAAATGCCTCCAATCGAAAGGGTTCAAGGCCCAGACATCAAAGGGATGCGCTGACGCGCGAGCTTCCATAAAACGGCGAAGAAGCCGGATGTCAACTGGCGCCGTAGGAAAAATTCAATTGAAACAATAGTTTAGAATTATTCTAAACTAGAACTGTCAACTTTAACACCG
The DNA here is from genome assembly GCF_055811815.1 of Mesorhizobium sp. WSM4836. NCBI lineage: Bacteria > Pseudomonadati > Pseudomonadota > Alphaproteobacteria > Hyphomicrobiales > Phyllobacteriaceae > Mesorhizobium > Mesorhizobium sp. WSM4836. Next base: position 272,941 of record NZ_JBVVQF010000002.1, on the reverse strand, counting down.
GCGTATCAGGAATGCCGGCGCATGACGCGATTGACAGGCGGCCGTTCCGGGTGCGACCCGGATCGGCGCTCTTGCGGCGGCGCCGGACAATCGCCACCTGGCGGGACGTCCTAGATTGGGATGAGGAATCGGGCTGTTATGAGGAACGGAGTCGTCATTGTCGGTGCGGGTCATGCGGGCGTGCAAGCGGCCGCCAGCCTGCGCGAAGAAGGCTATGACGGCCCGGTGATCCTGGTCGGCGACGAAAACGAATTGCCCTACCACAAGCCGCCGCTGTCAAAGACCTTCATCAAGGATCAGCAAGCAAAGCCGCAGCCGTTGCGCGGCGAGGCTTTTTATACCGGCAGCGCCATAGACTACCGGCCAGGCCTCCAGGTCGAGCGCATCGACGTAGGCGGCCGCGGGCTGGAGATATCGGGCGGCGGCGTGCTGCCGTTCGACCGGCTCGTCCTCGCCACCGGCGCGCGGCCGCGCCTGCTGCCGCTGCCGGGGTCGGAGCTCTCCGGCGTTGTGTCGCTGCGCTCGCTCGGCGATGCCCGCCTGATCCGCGAATTGAGCGCGCAGAGCGAGGAGGTCGTCATCCTCGGCGGCGGCTTCATCGGCCTGGAGATTGCCGCGACGCTCACCGCGGCCGGCCGCAAGGTTACGGTGGTCGAGGCGGTCGATCGGCTGCTCGGCCGCGCCGTGGCACCGGTCATCGCCGGCCATGTGCGCCAGCGGCTGGAAGCCACCGGGGTGCGCATTCTTACCGGCACCACCATCGAACGGCTGGAGGGCGAGAACGGCCGTGTTTCGGCTGCGATCACCTCATCCGGCGCAAGATTGCCGGCGCAGATGGTCGTCATCGGCATCGGCGTCGTGCCGAATGTCGAATTGGCCGAAGCCGCCGGCATCGCCATCGCCAACGGCATCCGCGTCGATCAGCAGATGCGCACGTCGGTGCCGGAAATCCTCGCCATCGGCGACGCCGCCTCCTACCGGCACTGGTTCACCGGCGGCGACGTGCGGCTGGAATCGGTGCAGAACGCCACAGACCAGGCGCGGCTCGCCGCACGGACCATAGTCGGCCACGCCGACAATTATTCGGCGGTGCCCTGGTTCTGGTCCGACATCGGCGACATGAAGCTGCAGATGGTCGGCCTGATTGCGGGCGGCGACAGCCATATCGTGCTGGGTGACGTGGCCGAGAACAAGTTCTCCATCTACCACTATGCCGGAAGCCGGCTGCTCGGCATCGAATCGGTCAATCGGCCCGGCGACCACATGCTTGGCCGCAAAATGCTCGGCGCCGGCTTTTCGCCGTCGCCGCAGATTGTCGCGGCCGGGCCCGACTGGCTGAAGGCGGCGCTCGCCGCCTTCCAGCAGGCAGAGCCTGCAACAGCGGCCGGATAGCTCAGGCGGCGCGGGCTTCGCGGATCGAACTTTCCAGGATGTCGAGCGCCTCGTTCATGACGCCGTCCTGTATGGTGATCGGCGCGAGGAAGCGGATGACGTTGCCGTAGACGCCGCAGGTCAGCAGGATCAGGCCCTTGTCGAGCGCCTTCAGCCGCACCGCGTTGGCGAGTTCCGGCGACGGCAGGCCCTTCGTCACATCGTTGAACTCGACCGCGTTCATGAAGCCGGGGCCTCTGATATCGACGATCTCCGGCGCTTCGTCGCGGATCGATTGCAGGCGCTGCTTCAGCCGGTTGCCCAGCGTATTGGCGCGGTCGCAGAGCTTCTCCTCGTCGATGACGTCGAGCACTGCATGCGCAGCGGCGACGCCGATCGGGCTGCCGCCATAGGTGCCGCCGAGCCCGCCGGGGTTCGGGGCATCCATGATCTCGGCAAGCCCGGTGACCGCCGCCAGCGGGAAGCCGCCGGCCAGGCTCTTGGCCATGGTGGTGATATCGGCTGCGACCTCATGGTGGTCCATGGCGAACATCCTGCCGGTGCGGGCAAAGCCGGTCTGCACTTCGTCGGCGATCAACAGCATGCCGTGCTGGTCGCAGATCTTGCGCAATGCGCTCATGAAGTCGCGCGGCGCCTCGTAGAAGCCACCCTCGCCCTGCACCGGCTCGACGATGATCGCGGCGACGCGGGCCGGATCGACATCGGCCTTGAACAGCCGGTCGAGCGCGGCGAGCGAATCGGCGACCGACACGCCGTGCAGCGCCACCGGGAACGGCGCATGGAAGACATCGGCCGGCATGGCGCCGAAGCCGACCTTATAAGGCACGACCTTACCGGTCAGCGCCATGCCCATGAAGGTGCGGCCGTGAAAGCCGCCGGAAAAAGCGATGACCGCCGGCCGGCCGGTGGCGTTACGGGCGATCTTGATGGCGTTCTCGACCGCCTCGGCGCCAGTGGTGACAAAGATCGTCTTCTTGTCGAACTTGCCGGGTAGCATGCCGTTCAGCCGTTCGGCCAGCCTGATATAGCTCTCATAGGGCACGACCTGGTAGCAAGTGTGGGTGAAGCGGTCGAGCTGCGCCTTGACCGCTTCGATTACCCTTGGATGACGGTGGCCGGTGTTGACGACGGCGATGCCGGACGAGAAATCGATGTAGCGGCGGCCTTCCACATCCCAGATCTCCGAGTTTTCGGCGCGATCGGCATAGATCTGCGTGGTCATACCGACGCCGCGCGAAATCGACTGGTTCTTGCGTTCGGAAATGGCTGAGTTCTTCATGGTGTTCCCTGGCCGGGGCCGCGCCCGTTCTCGTTTGATGGTGGCTCAGACGTGTTCTGGCGTTATTTCATATTTTCCTCAAGTTGGCACCGTCGCCGGCTCGTTGGGCCTGCCGCCGCGTCGCATTCCTTCGCGCCCCCTCTGGCGTGCCGGCCATCTCCCCCACAAGGAGGGAGATCGGCAGCTTCGCCGGCAGCGCTGCTTCTGCAAGGGTTCGTGATTGGCGAAACCATCAATGACAGCCAATCTCCCCACCCGTGGGGGAGATGGCCGGCACGCCAGAGGGGGGCGCGACAGAGCGGGGCGTGGGGATCTACACCCTGACGAACCCCTCGCTCGCTCGCAACAGATTGCGCGTATAATCTTTTGTCACGTGACGCTCGACAAGATCGTTGGCCGCCAGATTCTCCACTGCCTCGCCGTTCTGCATCACCATCAGCCGCTCGCACATATGGGTGATGATGGCGAGGTCGTGGCTGACCATCAGGAAGGTCAGCTTGCGGCGCCGCCGGATCTCCTCCAGCAGGTTCAGCACTTCCGCCTGCACCGAAGCGTCGAGCGCCGAAGTCGGCTCGTCGAGCAGCAGGATCGACGGTTCGAGGATCAGGGCACGGGCGATCGCCACGCGCTGGCGCTGGCCGCCGGACAATTGATGCGAATAGCGAAAACGGAAACCGGTGCCCAGGCCGACCTCGTCCAGAGCCCGCTGGATGCGCTTTTCGCCGTCGGCGAAGCCGTGGATGGCGAGCGGCTCCTGCAGCAGGCGGTCGACGGTCTGGCGCGGGTGCAGCGAACCGTACGGGTCCTGGAAGACCATCTGCACCTCGCGGTAGAACGCCTTGTCGCGACGCGCGCCGAGCGTTTTGCCGTTGACGGTGATAGTGCCCGATGCGGCCGGCGCCAGCCCGGCGATTGCCCTGAGCAGCGTCGACTTGCCGGAGCCGGACTCGCCGACCAGGCCGAAAGATTCACCGGATTGCACCTCGAGGCTAACGCCTTTCAGCGCGCGGAAGCGGTCGAAGACCACCTCCAGCCTGTCGACGGAAAGGGCTGCCGTCATGCCGCCCACTCCGGCTTGCGGTCGAGTACCGGCAGCGGGTGGCGGTCGGCGCCGATCTTGGGCATGCAGTTGAGCAGGCCGCGCGTGTAGGGATGCTGGGCGCGGCCGAGCTCCGAGGCTTTGAGCTGTTCGACCACCTTGCCGGCATACATGACGATCACCCGGTCGCAGAAAGACGAGACCAGGCGCAGGTCGTGCGAGATGAAGATCAGCCCCATGCCGCGCTCGCTGACGAGCCGGTCGAGGATGCCGAGCACGTCAAGCTGCACGGTGACGTCGAGCGCCGAGGTCGGCTCGTCGGCGATCATCATTTCCGGCCCGGCGATCAGCATCATGGCGATCATGGCGCGCTGGCCCATGCCGCCGGAAACCTCGTGCGGATGCAGGTCGAAGACACGGGCCGGATCGCGGATCTGCACAGCCTCCAGCATGGCAAGCGCGCGGTCTCGAGCTTCGGCCCTGGAGACTTTCTCATGCGTACGCAGCGTCTCGACGATCTGGCGGCCGATGCTCATCACCGGGTCGAGCGAATATTTCGGATCCTGCAGGATCATGGCGATACGCTTGCCGCGCAGCGCGCGGCGCTCGCGCGGCGAGGCGGCAAGCAGGTCGATGCCGTCAAAAGCGAGCGTCTTCGCGGTCACCTCGGCCTGCGGCGGGGTGAGGCCCATGATGGCGCGGCCGGTCTGCGACTTGCCCGAACCGCTCTCGCCGACAATGCCGAGCCGCTCGCGGCCGAGCGAGAAGGAAACGCCGCGCACCGCCTCGATCAGGCCGGTGCGCGTCGGGAAGGTAACGCGCAGGTCGTCGACTTCGAGAAGCGTGCTCATTGGTCGCCGCTTCGGGGATCGAGCGCGTCGCGCAGGCCGTCACCGAGCAGGTTGAAGCCGAGGCTGACGATGAGGATGGCAAAGCCCGGCGCGCCCGCCACCCACCACTGGTCGAGCACGAAGCGGCGGCCCGACGCGATCATTGCGCCCCATTCCGGCAGCGGCGGCTGCGCGCCGAGACCGAGGAAGCCGAGGCCGGCGGCGGTCAGGATGATGCCGGCCATGTCGAGCGTCACCCTGATGATCAGCGAGGAGACGCAGAGCGGCATGATGTGGCGAAGCACGATGCGGAACGGCGAGGCGCCCATCAGTTGAACGGCCTTGATGTAATCGGAATTGCGCACCGTCAGCGTTTCGGCGCGCGCGATGCGGGCATAGGGCGGCCACGAGGTGATGGCGATGGCAAGCACGGCGTTTTCGATGCCGGGGCCGAGTGCGGCGACAAAAGCCAGCGCCAGGATCAGCTTCGGAAAGGCGAGGAAGATGTCGGTGATGCGCATCAGGATCGCATCGGTCCAGCCGCCGGCATAACCGGCGACGGTGCCGACCAGCAAGCCGATGGGTGCGGCGATGACGGCAACCAGAACGACGACGTACAGTGTCCAGCGCGAGCCGAAGATGATGCGCGAATAGATATCGCGGCCGAGATCGTCGGTGCCGAACCAGTGGGCGGCACTCGGCGCCAGCAGCCGCGAGCCCTTGAGGTCGCCGAACGTCGGCGAATAGGGCGCCAGCACATCGGCGAAGGCTGCGACCAACAGCAAGGCGATGATGATGAGCAGGCCGAGAAACGCCAGCCGGTTGGCCGAAAAGCGCCGCCAGGCCACATAGGCGCGGCCGAGCCTTGCCTGCATGCGCGACGCCGGCCGCTCGCTGAGCAGCCAGTCGCGGCGGGTTTGAATCGCTTCTGCGCTCATCCTGCTTTGGTCCTCATCCTGCCTTGGTCCTGGGGTCGAGCAGCCGGTAGAGCAGGTCGGACAAAAGATTGATGCCGATGAAGACCGAGCCGATGATGATCGTGCCGCCGAGCACGGCATTCATGTCGGCGTTCTGCAGCGAGTTGGTGATGTAGAGGCCGATGCCCGGCCAAGAAAACACCGTTTCGGTCAGCACCGAGCCTTCGAGCAGCCCGGCATAGGACAGAGCGATCACCGTGACCATCGGCACCGCGGCGTTGCGCAGCGCATGGCCCCAGATGATGCGCGTTTCCGACAGGCCCTTGGCGCGCGCCGCGACGATGTATTCCTGGGTGAGTTCGTTCAGCATGAACGAGCGCGTCATGCGGCTGATGTAGGCGAGGGAGAAATAGCCGAGCAGCGAGGCCGGCAGGATGATGTGGCGGAAGGCATCGGCGAATACGTCCCACTGCCGTTGCCACAGTGCATCCAGCAGGAAAAATCCGGTAATCGGCGTGAACGTGTATTCGTAGACGATATCGAGACGGCCGGGAAAGGCGACCCATTGCAGCTTGGCGTAGAACAGCACCAGCGCCAGCAGCCCCAGCCAGAAGATCGGCACGGAATAGCCGACAAGGCCGATGATGCGCACGATCTGGTCGACGATGCTGCCGCGCCGGACCGCGGCCAGGACACCGAGCGGCACGCCGATGAACGCACCGATCAGCGTCCCCAGCGTTGCCAGTTCGATTGTCGCCGGAAAGGCGCGGCGGATATCGGTCATCACAGGATTGGTGGTCAGCACCGAGGTGCCGAAATTGCCGTTCAGGGCGTTTTTCACATAGATGTAGAACTGCTCGACCAGCGGCAGGTCGAGGCCCATCTCGCGGCGCGTTCGTTCGACGACATTGGCCGGCGCCCGGTCGCCGAGCACCGCCAGAACCGGATCGATAGGGATGACGCGGCCGATGAAGAAGGTCACCGCGAGCAGACCAAGATAGGTCGTTATCGCGATGACCAGGAACCGGGCGATCGACGAGGCCACGGCAACGGCGCGGGCGCTGCCGCGCCGCGCCGTCGCTTCGCTTTCAGCCAAGCTCATGCGGCGCGTCCGCCGGCATCACTCCTTCGAGACCGGGCCGACGAAGTTGGTGTCGAAGCTCGGGCCGAGCGCAAAGCCCTTGAGGTTCTTGCGCAGGCCGGCCACTTCCAGCTGCTGGTGGATGATGACGAAGGGGCTGGTGTCCAGGATCTTCTTCTGAAGATCCTGGTACATTGCGGCGCGCTTGGCCGCGTCCTTCTCGAGCAGAGCGGCTTCGGTCTGTTTGGTCAGGTCCGGAATGTCCCAGGCGTTGCGCCAGGCCAGCGTCTTGGTCTTGCCTTCATCCGAATTGTCCGGGTTGCTGGCAAAGGTCTGCGCATTGGAGTTCGGGTCGAAATAGTCCTGGCCCCACTGGCCGATATAGATGTCGTGGTTGCGGGCGCGATATTTGGTCAGCGTCTGCTTGCCGTCGCCGGGGATGATCTCCAGCTTGATGCCGGCCTGCCCCAACGTCTGCTGGATGGATTCCGCCATGCCCGTCGTCGGCTGCCCGGTGCGCACGTCCATGGTGACGCTGAAGCCGTCGGCGAGACCCGCCTTGGCAAGCAGTTCCTTGGCCTTGGCGACGTCCAACTTGAACGGATTTTCATCCAACTCGCCTAGCACGCCCTTGGGCAGGAAGGTCTGGTGGATCTCGCCGATGCCCTTGAGGATTGTCGTGCTCAAGGCATCGTAGTCGACCAGATATTTGAACGCCTGGCGAACCTCGGGCTTGGCGAGGTTCGCGTTCTTCTGATTGAGGCTGATGTAATAGACCGTGCCCTTCGGCGCGCTGGTGGTTGTGAGGTCGGCATTCTTGGCGATGGCGTCGAGATCGTTCGGCTCGAGATTGCGGGCAACGTCGATGTCGCCGGCTTCCAGCGCCAGGCGCTGGCCCGAGCTTTCCTTCATGTTGCGATAGATGACGCGGGCAAGCTTGGCCTTCTCGCCGTAGTAATTGTCGTTGCGCTCGAGGACGACGACTTCGTTGGCGCGCCATTCGCGCAGCTTGAAGGCACCGGAGCCGGCATAGCCGGTCTTCAGCCAGGCATTGCCGAAATCATTGTCCCATTTGTAGTCGGCGCTCGGCGTGACCGCGGCGACATGCTCCTTGACCAGCTTGGCGTCGACGACCGAGGCGACAGTCGCCGATAGGCAGTTCAACACGAAGCTCGGCGCATAGGCTTTGTCGACGGTGAACTGGAAGGTCGTGTCATCAACGGCCTTCGCCTTCTCGGTAACGTTGCCGCCATCGATGCCGAACTGGCCGATGATGAAGGCCGGGCTCTTGTCGAGCTTGATGGCGCGCTCGAATGAATAGGCAACGTCCGCCGCCGTGATCGGATTACCCGAGGCAAACTTCAAGCCGGGCTTGAGCTTGAACGTGTAGGTCAGGCCGTCGTCGGAGACGCTCCAGGTTTCGGCGAGATCGGCCTTGACCTTGGAGGTGTCGCTGAGGTCGAGGCGGACAAGAAGATCATAAGTATTGCCGGTAACCTCGGCGGTCGACAGTTCGAATGCCTCGCCCGGATCCATGGAGATGATGTCGTCGATGGCGAACCCCTCGACCAGCGTGTCGGCGGGCGTGACCGCGAAGGCAGGCGCACCGGCCAGAAGCAGCGCGGACATGGCCGCGCCCGCGAGCAAGAAGCGGGAGCGTAGAGCAAACTTTTCCATCATCATTTTGACTGTTCCCTGTTTTTGTTGACCTGAGTTCCCGGCTCAGGGTTGTGGCATTTCTTGCCGCGTCGAACGGTGATCCGGTACCGTCGTCTTGGCAATTTTTTGTGCGTTCCGGTTCACCATATCCGGCGGTTTCGAGCGCGGCAACGAGCATTTGCGGAACGGTCGATTGGGCCAGACCGGCGGTGCGGAAACCCGGCTATTTCAGCGCGGTAACCAGCTCGGCGTCGGGAAAGCAGGTGGCGGAACGGCCGTTGCTGGCCTGCCATTTGCCGATCGAGCGGCGCGTCTTGAAGCCGGGCAGGCCGTCGGCGCTGCCGACATCGTAGCCCTTCGCTTCCAGCGCCCGCTGCAAGGCGGCGATGTCGGAGCGGTAGAGCCCGCCGACTGCGCCCCAATTACCCGAGAAATTGCTGTCGCCATGGGCGATGCGATCGGCGCCATGGCCGATGAACAGGGCATAGAGATCGCTGGTGTTATACTGCTTCAGCACATAGAAATTGGGGGTGACGATGAAGGCCGGGCCGCTACGCCCGGCCGGCATCAAAAGAAAGCCCTCGGCCTTCAGTTCGCTCGCCGGAAACGGTTTGCCCGACACACGCCTGATGCCCATATCAGCCCATTGCGAAATCTTCTTGCCCTGGTCGGGACCTTCGAGCGAGCAGGACACGCTGTCCGGCACCGTCACCTCGAAGCCCCAGCCGCGGCCTCTGACCCAGCCATAATGCACGAGGTAATTGGCAATGGAGGCCAGTATGTCGGGCGTCGAATTCCAGATGTCGGTGCGGCCGTCGCCATCGAAATCGACGGCATGCTTGAGGAACGAAGTCGGCATGAACTGCGGCTGGCCGAGTGCACCGGCCCAGGACGATTTCATCACACCGACCGGGGCAAGCCCGCGCTCGACGATCTCCAGCGCCGCCAGGAGCTCGGTGCGGAAGAATTCCTTCTTGGTCGACATGAACGCCTTGGTGCCCAGCACTTCAAAGGCGTCATAGGGCAGCTTTGCCGCTCCGAAGCCGCTCTCGCGGCCCCAGATCGCCAGCAGCACTTCGCCGGGCACGCCGTAACGCTTCTCGATCGCGGCCAGCGTGCTGGCGTTGGCTGCCTCACGGGTGCGGCCGCCGACGGTCACCGCACGGACTATCCTTTCGGCGAAATAGGCGCCGGGCGAACCGAACTCGGCCTGATGCTGCTTCCGCGGCGTCGTCGCCTTCTCCCCCGGCTTCACCAGGTCGGGCAGTTTGAGGTTAGGCTTGACGCCCTCGAATGCGGCATCGAAGGTTTTCCTGGAGATGCCTTTGGCCCTGGCTTCGGGCCAGAGATCGTTGCCAAGCCAGGCGCGGAACTGTTCGTCGATTGGTGCTGCGGAGGCGGGAGTGGCGGGGAGGAAGGCAAAGAGAACTGCAAGAAAGATCGCCAATCCGCAAAGCCGACGGAACGCAATCATCTCGGAAGTACCCTCCCTGCAACTCGCCTCAAAACACCGTCCGCGAGCGGAGCGCCGCAGCCAGCGTGCCTTCGTCGAGATAATCGAGCTCGCCGCCGACCGGAACGCCATGCGCCAGGCGCGTCACCTTGATGTCGAAGCCGGAAAGCTGGTCGGTGAGATAGTGCGCGGTGGTCTGGCCCTCGACGGTGGCATTGACGGCGAGGATCACTTCCTTGACCTCGCCGCCGGCGACGCGGTCGACCAGCGAACGGATGTTGAGTTCATCGGGACCAATGCCGTCGAGCGGCGACAGCGTACCGCCGAGCACATGGTAACGCACGTTCATGGCGGTCGCCCGCTCCAGCGCCCAAAGGTCGGCTACGTCCTCGACGACGATGAGCGTGGTGGGGTCGCGGCGCGGGTCGGTGCAGACAATGCATGGATCGGAGGTGTCGACATTGCCGCAAGTCGAGCAGATACACACCTTGTCGACCGCCTCGCCCATGGCGGCGGCGAGCGGCGCCAGCAGCTGTTCCTTCTTCTTGATGAGGTGAAGCGCGGCGCGGCGTGCCGAACGCGGGCCGAGCCCCGGCACCTTGGCCAGCAGCTGGATCAGGCGTTCGATCTCGGGACCGGCGATTCGCTTCGACATCGCACCGGTTTAGACCATGATCCCGAAAAGTGGAAACCGGTTTTCGGAAAAGATCATGGTCAAACAAGACGATAGAGCCCCATTTCGGTCTATCGGAATGGATCAGGCTCTAGGATTTTTCAACGGGTTTTGGAACAGCGCTGAAGCGCGTGCTGTTCAGCCCGAAAAGAGGCAATCGCTTTAGGTTTGCGCCGCCCTTCATTGCCCTGCCCGTCCTCCGCAGCAGCTGCGGAGGGTGGACCGGGCATTTCTCCCTGTATGGCGCGCCGACGTCGACCGCCTCAGTTTTCCTCCAGCGGCCGGGTCTGGCCGGCGATCATCGCGCCGATGGCGTCGGTGTTCTCGGGCGTCGTCTCGAACGACATTGTCGGCTCCGCCGGCGCGGCCTGGAACGACGTGACAGGCCGGGCGCTCACGGTTCCGCCAAAACGAGCCGCGTCCGGTTCCTGCATTGGCTCTTGCAGCGCCACAAGTATCGGCTTCTCCGCCGGCGCCCTCTCAGTGGTCGCTATCCCGGCAGTCACCCTTGTCTGCTTTGCCGGCTGCGATGCGGCGGCGGTCACATAGGTTGCCTTGGCGAATATCGGCTTGGCCTCGCGTGCCGGCTCGGCCGAGGCGACACGTATGACCTGAGCGGCCGGCGCTTGCGGCTTGGCCTGGGCCACCGCGACCACCGGCTCGTCCGGCAGCGGCTGCCAGTTGCGGCCGCGCTTTTCATAAAACGCGTTGCCGCCGGCGACCATGGTGTAATGCATGTTGTTGTAGGGGAAACGCAGGCCGGCGGTGTGGAAATACATGGTGTTCTTCAGCTTGGCTTTGCGTTCGCCCTTGAGCACCGCCTCGGCGGCTTCCTCGACATCGGGCATCGCCTTTGAATTCATCGGCCGTGTCATAACGCCCGGCGCGAACTGGCCGCGCTCGCCGACGACCTCGCAGATGGTGCTGCCATGCTTGCCCGACCGCAGCCGGTTCATCACCACGGTGCCGACCGCGATCATGCCGTCACGGCTCGACCGGTTGGACTCGAAGAACATCGCCCGCTCCAGGCATTCCTTTTCTTTCGGTGTGGAATGGTAGGAGCGCGAGCTCAGGAAACTCGGCGTAATGGCATCGGTCAGGCTGGACATGCCGTGCGAGGCGGTCTGACTGCAAGCGGCCAAAAACAGCGGCGAGATAACGACGCCGAGCCGCAACGGCGTCTTCCATCGGGTAGAGATCAACAGGCGTCCCCTCATTCTGCTGCCAGCCCGCCCCTGGTTGCGGCAAGAATGAGACACTTTCAGGCAAAAAGATGGCTAAAGCGTTATTAAGTGTGGGGTGTTGCCCAATAGACACAGACGGCGGGGAGTATTTCAGCGGAAGCAGAACGGGCCTGGCGGACGGCTCCTCGGTCATGGGGCTGTTAGCGTTTCTAGAATGGCAGCTTCATTCCCGGCGGTATCGGCAGTCCCGCGGTCAGCGCCTTGGTCTTTTCCTGCATGATCTGCTCGACCTTGGTCCTGGCGTCGTTGTGGGCAGCGAGGAGCAGGTCCTCGAGAATCTCGACCTCGTCCTCCTTGAACAGCGACGGGTCGATCTTCAACGACTTCATCTCAAATTTGCCGGTCAGCGTCACGCTGACCAGGCCGCCGCCGGCCTGTCCGGTGGCTTCCAGCGTGGCGATCTCATCCTGCATGGCCTGGAACTTGGCCTGCATTTCCTTTGCCTTGCCCATCAGGCCGAGAAGATCCTTCATCGCACGGTCCTTTGCAGTTGGTGCTGGTTGTTTCAGGTTTCGTCGTCGTCGGCCGGCGGCTCGACCGGCACTTCGGCCTCGGCCGCATCGGCTTCCGGCGCGTCGGGAATGCGCACGTCGATGATCTTGGCGCCAGGAAAGCGTGCCAGGATGGCGGCGACCGTCGGGTCGCTCTTGGCATCGAGGAAAGCGTTTTCGCGCTTTGTCGATTCCATCTCGGCCAAGGTCTGGCCGCCCTCCTCCTTCGACAGCGACACAAGCCAGTTGCGGCCGGTCCAGGCGCGCAGCTTGGCGGTCAAATCGTTGAGCAGCATCTTCGGCGCATCGTCGGTCAGGCTGACGTCGATACGGCCGGGCTCGATGCGCACCAGGCGCACGCAACGCTTCACCAGCACCTTGAAGGCCATGTCGCGCTGGGCGTCGGCAAGGGCGACAATGTCGGCCAGCGATTTCATCGGCACCGGCGGCGCCTCGACCACCGGCTCCGGCGGAGCAACGAAATTGGTCGGCACCGGCTCGGCCTCGACCAGGCGCATGGTCTGCGCGCCGCCATTGGCCGTCGGCATCCGCGTCTGCGCCACGGCGCCGCCGCCTGCAGGCGCATGGTTTGCCGGGCCGGGGCTTGCCGGCGTGCCATTCACGCGCGGCGCGGCGCCCGGCAGGGCACCGCCGCTCTCCAGCGATTTCAGCGCCTCGTCCAGCGTCGGCAGGTCGGCGGCATGCGCCAGCCGGATCAGCACCATCTCCGCGGCGCTGACCGGGCGGTTGGAGGTCTGCACCTCGGGAATGCCTTTCAAGAGCATCTGCCACGTCCGCGACAGCACCTTGACCGACAGCGTGCTGGCGAAATCGGCGCCGCGACGGCGCTCGTCCTCGGACAGCGAGGCGTCGTCGACGGCAGCCGGCACGAAACGCAGGCGGGTGACCAGATGGTTGAACTCGGCAAGGTCGGTCAGCACAGCGGCAGGATCGGCGCCGGTGTCGTACTGGGCACGGAATTCGGCAAGTGCGGCGGCGACATCGCCCTTCATGACATGTTCGAACAGGTCGACGATGCGGGCACGGTCGGCGAGGCCGAGCATGGCGCGCACCGCTTCGGCGCTGACCGCGCCGCCGCCATGGGCGATCGCCTGGTCGAGTATGGACTGCGCATCGCGCATCGAACCTTCGGCCGCGCGCGCGATCATCGCCAGCGCATCGTCTTCGACTTCGATGCCCTCCAGACCGGCTATCCTGGCAAGGTCGGCCTTGATCATCGCCGCATCGATGCGCCTGAGATCGAAACGCTGGCAGCGCGACAGGACGGTGATCGGCACCTTGCGGATTTCGGTGGTGGCGAAGATGAACTTGACGTGCGGCGGCGGCTCTTCAAGCGTCTTCAGCAGGCCGTTGAAGGCCTGGTTGGAAAGCATATGCACTTCGTCGATGATGTAGACCTTGTAGCGCGCCGACACCGGGGCGTAGCGCACGCGCTCGATGATGTCCCTGATGTCGTCGATGCCGGTATGCGAGGCAGCGTCCATCTCGATGACGTCGACATGGCGTCCTTCCATGATCGCCTGGCAATGCTCGCCGAGCACGGCAAGGTCGACGGAAGGCTGGTCGACGGTCGGTGTCTTGTAATTCAGGGCCCGCGCCAGTATGCGCGCGGTCGTCGTTTTGCCGACGCCGCGCACGCCGGTCAGCATCCAGGCCTGGGCGATGCGGCCGGTGGCAAAGGCATTGGTCAAGGTGCGGACCATCGGCTCCTGGCCGATCAGCTCGGAGAAATTCGACGGTCGGTATTTGCGCGCCAGCACGCGATAAGCGGCAGGCTTGTCCAATTTTCCGGCCTCGTTTCCGGCTTCGCTCATTCGCCCGTTAAGCTCCAAGGGCCGCCACTGGAGGCGGCCGATTCCTGCGCATAGTTTCGCCCGCACGGCTTGGCGCCGTCAATGTCTGGGCAAAAGGCGAAGAGGCGGGAGGCTGGAACAATGACCCGTTCCGGGCTCGTTAGGGCTGCTTCCTTCCGGACCTGACCCGGTTGGCGAGTGGACCGTCCACCACCAACCTCCCAGCCTCCATATCGGCAATCCGGCGGTGAAATGCAAGTGCGGATAATAGGCGACGGCGAAAGCTGAAACCAAAAACCCGCCTCGGCGGGCGGGTCGTTGGAGCCAATTAGCACCATACCCAGATTAGTAGCATAGCTGCCGGCAGCGCCGTCGGAGAAAATCGCGGATGCGCCTTTGTGAAAGGAGCCGGGAGGCAGGCCAGAGGGGGCGCAAAGAATCGTGGCTTCATTCCAGCTTGGGTTCCTCGCCCCCACGAAAGTGGGGGAGAGGTGCTCGGCGAAGCCGAGACGGAGAGGGGACTGCGCCCTACGAAGGCCCCCTCTCCGGCCGCTTCACGGCCACCTCTCCCCCGCTTCGCGGGGGCGAGGAACCCAGGTCTTGACCGGCCATACCTTCACTTCTTCGCACACAATCAGCGCCAGGACGGCCAATGTTGCCTGCTGCCCCTTGCGGCCCCCCGGCAGCCGCTCTAGCGTCCATAAAGTTCAAAAAACGTCAAAATGTGAGGAAAACGCCGATGCTGCCGGGCCTCAAGGCCGGATTCACGCTTGATGCCCAGTTGGAAGCCGACAGCGAACAGCTGATGTGGCTCGGCCTGTGCGAATTGCGCGTCATGAACGACCGCCGCTGGCCGTGGCTGCTGCTGGTGCCGCAGCGGCCGGGCATCGAGGAAATCCACGACATGACGCCGCTCGACCAGGCGATGCTGACCTTCGAGACCAACATGGTGGCGCTGGCGCTCAAGCGGGTGACCGGCTGCACCAAGATCAACACCGGCGCACTCGGCAACATCGTGCGCCAGCTGCATGTACACGTCATTGCGCGCTCGGAAGGCGATCCCGGCTGGCCCGGCCCGGTGTGGGGGCACGGGCTGCGCGAGCCCTATCAGCGCTCCGACCTTCGCAAGTTTGCGGAAAAGATCAAGGCAGCGCTATAAGCCTCTCTCGTGTCCACCTTGAACCTTCCCGAGTCTGCATGAGCTTTCGCCTGTTTGACGCGCCCTTGCGCGAGCCGAGCCAGTTCGTCGGCTTCGCCGGCAACATTATCGATCGGCAGTCCGAAAACCGCGCCGACGATTCCGTCGGAAAAGCGCTCGCCGATCCCTCGGCGCGGCTGTTGCTGATGCGTGGCGGCCGGCTCTATTTGAAGCTTGCGCAAGGCGCATTCGACCCCTGGTTCGGCGCGGCCGAAAGCCGGCCGCTCGAGGCATCGCTCGAAAACGGCGTCCTGCTTGGCTTTTCCGAAAGCGGCCCGGTGCTGGCGGTGCCAGCCGGGGTCGAGCCCGAGCAGCTTCCCGAGACGATCAAGGCCATCGACTATCGCTCGGTCTATATGCAGGGGCTGATCGACGAAGCGGCGGCCGGCGCGCTGGCGCAGGGGGCGGCGCTGCTCGCCTGGCATGCCAGCCATCGCTTTTGCAGCAAATGCGGCACCGAAGCCGAGATGCGGGCCGGCGGCTACAAGCGGCACTGCCCGGCCTGCGGGACGGAGCACTTTCCGCGCACCGACCCGGTGGCGATCATGCTGACGGCAACGCGCGAAAAATGCCTGCTCGGCCGCGGCCGTCATTTCGGGCCCGGCATGTATTCGGCGCTCGCCGGTTTCATCGAGCCGGGCGAGACGATCGAGGCGGCGGTGCGCCGCGAAACGCTGGAGGAGGCCGGCATCAGGCTCGGGCGCGTCGTCTACCACGCCAGCCAGCCTTGGCCGTTCCCCTATTCGCTGATGATCGGCTGCTTCGGCGAACCGCTCAACGACGATATCCACCCCGACCTCAACGAGCTGGAAGATTGCCGCTGGTTCTTTCGCGACGAGGTGCTTTCGATGCTGGCCCGCGAGCATCCAGGCGGCCTGGTGACGCCGCCGAAGGGGGCGATCGCCTATAACCTCATCCGCGCCTGGGCCGACAGCGCCTAACGCAGGGACATCGCAGGAGCAGTAAATGATCCGTCATACCGTCGTGTTCACGCTGAAACACCCGCCGCATTCGCTCGAGGAAAAAAGGTTCCTCGCCGACGCCAAGAGAATCCTCACGGCGATTAAGGGCGTCACGCATTTCGAGCAGTTGCGGCAGGTCAGTCCCAAGAACGACTACCGCTTCGGCTTCTCGATGGAGTTCGCCGATCAGCGGGCCTATTCCGGCTACAACGACCATCCCGACCACGTCGCCTTCGTCCGCGACCGCTGGATCCCGGAGGTCGAGGCCTTCATGGAGATCGACTACGTGCCGCTCGGCTGGGGCTGACTGAGAAGCGGCGCTTTGAAAAATCAATATCCCGCGTCGCGGTTCACCACATTTTCCAGCGCTTCGCCGCGCTCGAAGGCATCCATCTGACGCAGCATGATCGGCGCCAGGTGGACCGGATCGGAAGTCGCCGCCGCGTGCGGCGTCACGAACACTTTCGGATGGCTCCATAGCGGGCTGGTCTTCGGCAGCGGCTCGACCTCGAACACGTCGAGGCTGGCTTCCTTCAGCGTGCCGTCGTCCAGCGCGCGCAAAATGTCGGCGTCCTTCTGCAGCCTGCCGCGCCCGGCATTGATCAGCACCGAGCCGCCGAGGCCGTTGCGCTTGCGCAGCTCCTTCAGCACGCCGTGGTTGATGATGCCGTGCGTCTGAGGCGTCAGCGGCAGAAGCACCACCAGGATGTCGGTGGCGTTTAGGAACGGGATCAGGCCGGCCTCGCCCGCGTAAGTCGAGACACCTTGCATCGGCCGATCGCTGCGCGACCAGCCATTAACGGGAAAGCCGAGCGACAACAGCACCGATGCCGCCGCGCGGCCAAGCGTGCCGAGCCCCATAATGCCGACCGAGATGTCGCCGGCCGGCCGCTGCTGCGGTTCGTGCCAGATCTTCTTCTGCTGCTGGGCGCGGTAGAGCATGCCCTGGCGATGGTGGTCGAGCACCCGCCAGACGACGTATTCGGTCATGTACTGGGTAAGGTTGTCGGCCACCACCTTGACGACCGGTACGTCGGGCAAGGTGGGATCGGCGAAAATGTGGTCGACGCCTGCGCCGATCGAGAAGATGGCCCGCAGATTGGGCAGCGACGACAACAGGTTCGGCCGCTGTTTCCACACCACAGCATAGGTGATCGAAGGATCGCCGGCACCATTCGGCTCGAGCACCACTTCGCGCTCCGCTGACAGCAGTTCGCGCCAGCGCAGCGGATGAATACCGGTGAGGGCAAGCAGGATGCGGCCTTTTTCCATTGCGGATTGTTTTTCCCTTTTACCAACAGCGTTCGCGTCCCGACGCGCAAGGGCGCGGCAGCGTTTTGACTTTGTGCATGATCTCTGGCGAAAATCTACTCGCTGACGATGCCGACCGGCGCCGTTTCGATCTTGAAGGCGGCCGAGATCAACGCCTTTGTATAGTCGGTCCGCGGATTGCCAAAAATCTGTTCGGAAGGGCCGGCCTCGACGATCCTGCCATTGCGCATGACGATGACTTCGTTGGCGAGCGCGCGGATGACCCTCAGATCGTGGCTGATGAAGAGGTAGGCGAGGTCGTGCTTGGCCTGCAGGCTGCGCAAGAGATCGACGACCTGCGCCTGCACGCTCATGTCGAGCGCCGACGTCGGCTCGTCCAGCATGACGAAGCGCGGGTTGAGCACCATGGCGCGCGCGATGGCGACGCGCTGGCGCTGGCCGCCGGAGAATTCGTGCGGATAGCGGTTGCGCGTCGCCGGATCGAGGCCGACTTCCTTCAGCACGTCGACGACACGCTCGTCGCGCGCATCGGGCGACAGCTTCGGCTCGTGGATCTTCAACCCCTCCTCGATGATCTCGGCGACCGACATGCGCGGGCTGAGCGAGCCGAACGGATCCTGGAAGACGATCTGCAGCTCGCGCCGCAGCGGCCGCATTTCGTTGAAGGACAGCTGATCGATGCCGCGTCCGTTGAACTCGATGGCCCCGGTCGACGAGATCATCCTGGCCAGCGCCAGGCCGAGCGTCGTCTTGCCTGAGCCGGATTCGCCGACGACGCCAAGCGTCTGGCCGGCCCGCACGGTGACGTCGATACCATCGACTGCCTTCACATTGTCGACGGTGCGCCGGAAGAAGCCCTTCTTGATCGGGAACCAGACCTTGACGTCCTTGCCGACCATCACCGGCTTGGCGGCTTGGTTGGCCGCCGGCGGCTTGCCTTTCGGCTCGGCGGCAAGCAGATGCCGCGTGTAGGCGTGCTGCGGATTAGCGAATATCTCCTTGGTCGGGCCGGTCTCGACGATCTTGCCCTTGGTCATCACGCAGACCCGGTCGGCGATCTTCCTGACGATGCCGAGATCGTGGGTGATGAACAGCATCGACATGTTCTTGCGGCTTTTCAGGCCGGCCAGCAATTCGAGGATCTGCGCCTGAACGGTGACGTCGAGCGCCGTCGTCGGCTCGTCGGCGATCAAAAGTTCGGGCTCGTTGGCGAGCGCCATGGCGATCATTACGCGCTGGCGCTGGCCGCCCGAAAGCTGGTGCGGATAGGCGTCGAGCCGTTTCTCCGGTTCGCGGATGCCGACCTCGTGCAGAAGTTCCAGCGTGCGCGCCTTGGCTTTGCGATCGCCCAGGCCCTGGTGCAGCTTCAGCACCTCGACGATCTGCTGCTCGATCGTGTGCAGCGGGTTGAGCGAAGTCATCGGTTCCTGGAAGATCATGGTGATCTTGTTGCCGCGCACGCGGCGCAGGTCTCTCTCGTCGGCGGCAAGCAGGTCCGCACCGAGGAACAGGATCTTTCCCGACGGGTGGCTGGCGGTCGGATAGGGCAGCAGTTTCAGCACCGACAGCGCGGTGACCGACTTGCCGGAGCCGGATTCGCCAACCAGCGCCACCGTCTCGCCCTTGGCGAGGTCGAAGGAGATATGGTCGACGGCGATAGACTGGTCGCCGCCTTGCGTGAAGGCGACGCTGAGATCCTGGACGGAAAGGAGAGGGACGGTCATGGCTCGACTTCCGCGACAACCCTGTCCAAGGACGAAATTTCCGGTCGTATGATCGAAATTTTGGCTGCCATTTGAGGGGGAACGAGACGATTTGATGCGATAGAATAGGTCTCTTTCAATCTCGTGTCCGCGGTCTGCTTTCTGCCGTCGTTCAGTGAAATGAGCTGAAGCAGTTTTTTCGCAAGCGCATCGTTGTTTTCAAAGGCATAAATGAAAATATTGGTGTCGACATAAGGCCGGACTGCAGCCATCAATCCTCCCACTCATCGCGGAGGGCACGAACACGCGCGACAGCCTCGTCGAGGCTTGTTCCCGGCGCGTTGGCCTGAGCATTCCGCATGAGTTCAAGCAATTGTTCGCGGCCAAGAGGCCTGTTGGCCTCCTCTTCCACTGTCACCTTGACCGAGGCGCTCGGAGCTATGCCTCTTCGCAGTTCATCCGGGAGCTTCGATGCCGGGTAGTGTTCAAGGATAACCTTATTCATAACCCTTTCCTTTCCCAACGTGCGGATTGACGGACTGAACGGACGCCAACACCGTTATGGGTCCAGGTTCGCTCGATATCGGCCGGAATATAACATGCCGGATGCCAGCCCGCATCGCTCTCATCTGAACGTCTTGCGCGGATCGAAGGCGTCGCGCGTCGCCTCGCCGACGAAGACCAGCAGCGACAGCATCAGCGAGATGACGACGAAGCCGGAAATGCCGAGCCAGGGCGCGTTGAGGTTGCGCTGCGCCTGCTTTAACAGCTCGCCGAGCGAGGCGGAGCCGGGCGGCAGGCCGAAGCCGAGATAGTCGAGGGAGGTCAGCGTCGAAATCGATCCACTGAGCAGGAAAGGCAGGAAGGTCAGCGTCGCCACCATGGCATTGGGCAGCAGATGCCGGAACATGATGGTGATGTTGGACACGCCGAGCGCGCGCGCCGCATTGACATATTCGAAGTTGCGGGCGCGCAGGAATTCGGCCCTTACCACGCCGACCAGCGCCACCCAGGAGAACAGCAGCATCAGCCCAAGCAGGATGAAGAAGCCGGGCGGCAGGATGGCAGCGACGATCAAGAGCAGATACAGCACCGGGATCGCCGACCAGATCTCGATGAAGCGCTGGAACAGAAGGTCGGTCCAGCCGCCGAAATAGCCCTGCAGAGCGCCGGCCGCCACGCCGATCAGCGCCGAGCCGGCAGTCAGGATCAGGCCAAACAGCACCGAGATCCTGAAGCCGTAAATGACGCGCGCCAGCACGTCGCGGGCCTGGTCGTCGGTGCCGAGCCAGTTCCAGTTGCCGACGATGCAATTGGGGTCCGCCTCGCCTTTCGGATACTGGTTGCAGCGCGTTTTCTTGTCGTAGAGCCAGGACGGCTTGGTCGGTGCTGCCTCTGGAATGGCATTGTTGACGGTCTGGTAGGAGTAGCGCACCGGCGGCCAGACCATCCAGCCATTGGCATTGATCTCGTCCTGGATGACCGGGTCGCGGTAGTCGGTGACGGCATAGAAGCCGCCGAACTTCTCCTCGGGATAGGCGACCAGGACGGGAAACAGGATCTCGCCCTTGTAGGAGGCGATGATCGGCTTGTCGTTGGCGACCAGTTCCGAACCCAGCGACAGCACGAACAGGAACAGGAAGATCCACAACGACCAGTAACCGCGCCGGTTGGACTTGAAGTTCTGCAGGCGCCGCTGGTTGAGCGGCGACAGAAAGGGCCGCGCGATCCGAGGCGGTGCCGTTTCGGCGGTGGCCTGCGCCATCAGACGTCTCTCCGCTCGAAGTCGATGCGCGGATCGACCCAGGTGTAGATCAGGTCTGACAACAGCCCGACGAACAGGCCAAGCAGCGAGAAGATGTAGAGATTGGCGAAGACCACCGGATAGTCGCGCTGCACCACCGAGTTGAAGCCGAGCAGGCCGAGGCCGTCGAGCGAAAAGATGTTCTCTATCAGTAGCGAGCCGGTGAAGAAGGCCGAGATGAAGGCGCCGGGAAAACCGGCGATGACGATCAGCATGGCGTTGCGAAAGACGTGGCCGTATAGCACCTGCCGCTCCGACAGGCCCTTGGCGCGGGCGGTGACCACATATTGTTTGCGGATTTCCTCGAGGAAGGAATTCTTGGTCAAAAGGGTCGTCGTGGCGAAGGCCGACAGCACCAGCGCCGTCAGCGGCAAGATCATATGCCAGAAATAGTCGACGATCCGCTGCGGCCACGACAGCTGGTCCCAATTGTCGGAGGTGAGGCCGCGCAGCGGAAACCAGTCCCAGAACGAGCCGCCGGCAAACAGCACCATCAGCAATATGCCGAACAGGAAGCCGGGAATGGCGTAGCCGACGATGACGACGCCGCTGGTCCAGACGTCGAAGGTGGAGCCGTCCTTGACCGCCTTGCGGATGCCGAGCGGGATCGAGATCAGATAGGACAAAAGCGTGATCCACAGCCCGATCGAGATCGACACCGGCATCTTTTCCAGGATCAGGTCGAGCACCGATATGTCTCGAAAATAGCTGTCGCCGAAATCGAAGCGGAAATAGTTCCACAACATCATGCCGAAGCGCTCGAGCGGCGGCTTGTCGAAGCCGAACTGCTTCTCAAGCTTCTTGATGAATTCAGGGTCGAGCCCTTGCGCGCCACGGTATTTCGAGCCGACGTCGCCGGCGACATCGAAATTGGCGCCGCCGGCATCACCCCCGCCGCCGCCTAGGCGATCGCTGCCGCCCTGGTTGGTCAGCCTGGCGATGACCTGCTCGACCGGACCGCCCGGCGCGAACTGGATGACGGCAAAGGACACCGCCATGATGCCGAACAGCGTCGGGATCATCAACAGAATGCGGCGCAGTATATAGGCGCCCATCAGGCTCCCTGCCTCGCTTGTGCGAAAATTTCAGGCTTTGCCAATCTCTGCCGCCTTGTCTTTATCGAACCACCACGACGTCTCGACCGGGAAGTCGTAATCCGGCTTTTGAGCGGGAAAACCGAACATGTCCCAGAACGCCGCTCGGTGATTCGCCAGATGATATGTTGGAATCCAGTCCAGCCGTGCGCGCAAGACCCGATCGAGCGCATTGAGCGCGGTGACGAGTTCGATGCGGCCCTGCGCCTTGCCGACTGCCTCGATTAGCACGTCGATGGCTTTGTTTTCCGTACCCGGATAGTTGCGCATTCCCGGCGTTTTCGCCATCCGGGAAGCGTAGAGGATCTCCAAACCGTCGATGGTGGGCGTCGCTCCGATCGACCATGCGAGCATGTTGAAATCGAAGTCGAAATTGCTCTGCCGCGCTTCGAATTGCGTCGAATCGACCTGCCGGATCGAAGCGTCGATGCCAATCGCCTTCATATTCTCGGACCACGGGGCGAAGATGCGAACGAGGCCTTCGTCCTCGGCCAGCATTTCCACCTGCAGTCGCTCGCCCTTGTCGTTGACGACGAAATTGCCCACTCGCTTCCAGCCGGCTTCGGCAAGCAGCGTCGAAGCCTCGCGCAGCAGCTTGCGGTCGTGTCCGGAACCGTCGGAGACGGGTTGCATCACCGGTTCGCCGAAGGTCTCCGGCGGCAATTCGGCTCGAAACGGCTCCAGGAGTTTCAGTTCCTGGGATGAGGGCAGGCCCTCGGCCTTGTAGTCCGATCGCTCGAAGTTCGATTGCGAACGCTCGTAGGAGTCGAAAAACAACACCCGCTTGGTCCATTCGAAGTCGAAGCAACAGGCGATTGCCCGTCTCACGCGTATGTCGCGGAACTGAGGACGGCGCTGGTTGAGCGCGACAGCCTGCATCGAGGGCGTTTTCTCGCCGGGAAATTCGCGCTTGACGACCCTGCCGTCCTTCAGCGCCGGAAAGTCGTAGCCGGTCGCCCATACCCGCGAGGTGAACTCCTCGCGAAAATGCGTATCGCCTTTCTTGAACGCTTCAAAGGCTGCCTGGCGATCAAGGTAGAAATCGATACGGATGCGGTCGAAATTATAACTGCCGCGGTTCACGGCCAGATCGCGGCCCCAATAGTCGGCGACGCGCTCATATTCGACGGTCTGCCCGGCCACCACCCGTCCCACCCTGTAAGGTCCGGAGCTGAGCGGTGGAATCAACGTCGAGGCGTCGAAATCATTGGCGGTGTAGAAGGCTTTCGACACGATCGGCATCACGACGATGGCGAGGATGTTCTGAGCGGATTGCTGGCCGTTGAAGGTAAGGTTGACCGTAAGCGGATCGATTGCGACCGCATCCGTCATATGCCGCAGGGCTTGGGAAAGGTTCGGATGTCCGCGGTCTTTGTAGAGGTTCAAGGCGAAAGCAATGTCTTCGGCGGTCAGCGGCGAACCATCATGGAAACGCGCTTGTGGCCGCAGGCTGAAGCGGTAGCCATTGCGGTCCTGCGACAAGGTGACGGATTTGGCAAGCAGACCGTAGACCGCATCCGGCTCATCGACTGCCCTTGCCATCAGCGTATCGAAGCAGAGCTCGGTGCGCGGCGGCGAATCCCCCTTCAACACCAGCGAGTTCAGCGTGTTGAAAGTCAGGAAGCTCTGATTGAGGGTGGAGTTCGGCGGAGCGAAATTCATCCGGCCGCCCTTGGGAGCGTCCGGATTTACATAGTCGAAATGCGCGAAATCCGGTCCGTATTTGAGATCGCCGAAGGCCGACAGGCCGTGCAGTTTCACGCCGCTCGGGATGGTGGCGAAAGCCCGGCAGGGCAGCAGCGCTGCGGCCGCCGCGGCACCGCCCAGGGCGAGAAAGTCGCGACGGGGCAGCGCAGCCATCAATTGCCACTCTTGTATTTGGCCGCCAGCGCCTTTTCCTTGACCGGATCGATCCACCAGGAATTCTGGTCGACGCCGCTATAGGCGGGCTGCTTTTCCGGCATACCGAACTTGTTCCAGTAGGCCAGCCAGACCACGGCGCGGTAATATTGCGGCACGACGTAGAAATTCCACAACAGCACCCGGTCGAGCGCATGGGTGGCGGCAACGAGATCGTCGCGGTCGGTGGCATAGATGATCCGGTCGACCAGCGCATCGACGACCGGATTCTTGATGCCGGCGTAATTGCGCGATCCCGGCGAATCGGCGGCCTTGGAGCTCCAGAAATCGCGCTGTTCATTGCCGGGAGAGTCGGACTGGCCGAGTATCGAAGTGACCACGTCAAAGTCGAAATGGGTGACGCGGTTGATATACTGGGTCTGGTCGATCAGGCGCAGCGTCGCGTCGACACCGATTTTGCGCAGATTGGCGACATAAGGGCTGGCGATCACCTGGTCGGTGTCGTTCCAACCGAGCATCTCGAATTTGAACGGTTCGCCGGTCTTGGCGTTGACCATCTTGCCGCCCTTGATGACCCAGCCTGCCTTGGCGAACAGATCGACCGCCGTCTTCAGGTATTTCCGCTCCGCCTGCGGGGTGTCGTAGACCGGCAGCTTGAATTCCTGGGTAAAGACTTCAGGCGGCAGCTTGTCACGGTACTGCTCGAGTATTTCCAGTTCCTTGCCTTGCGGCAGGCCACTCGACGCCAGTTCCGTGCCCTGGAAATAGCTGCTGGTGCGGGTGTTGGAACCGAAGAACAGGGTCCGGTTCATCGTCTCGAAATCGAACGGATACATCAAGGCGGCGCGCACCAGGCGATCTTGGAACAGCGGGCGCCTGGTGTTGAGCATGAAGGCCTGCATCGGTTCGGGCGACGCGGTCTTGAATTCCTTCTTGATGACATCGCCGGCCTGGACTGCCGGGAAATTATAGGCCGTGTTCCAGCGCCTCGAACTGTTCTCCGGCTTGATGTCGTCAAGCCCGCCCTTGGTGAAGGCCTGCCAGGCGGCATTGTCGTCGAGAAAATAGGTGAAACGCTGCCTGTCGAAATTCTCGCGGCCGATCTTCACGGGCAGCTTGGCCGCCCAGTAATCGGGCACGCGCTGCCAGATGATTTCGGTCCCCGGCTTGAAGCTGGCGATCTTGTAGGCGGCCGAGCCGAGCGGCGGCTCCTGCGTCGGTCTGGTGACGTCGCGTTTCTTGCCGCTGGCGTCGGTGCCTTCCCACCAGTGCTTGGGCAGCACGACGAGATCGCCGATGATCTTCGGTAGCTCCCGGTTGCCCTTCTGGTTGAAATGGAACTCGACCTCGCGGTCTGAGATGGCGACCGCGTCGGTGACGTTTTCGAAATAGCGGCTATATTGCGGGCTGTTGGCCTTCAGCACCTGGAACGACCAGATCACGTCGTCGGTGGTGATAAGCTGGCCGTCATGCCATTTCGCCCGCGGATCGAGCCGGTAGGTGGCCGAGGAATAGTCAGCCGGATATTTGTAGGCGTCGGCGATCAGCGGATGGCTGGTGCTGCCCTCGTCGGTCGCCTGCTCCATCAGCGTGTCGTAGAGCAGGCCGCCGCCGAACTGCGCGAAGCCGGCGGCCGGCGAACCCTGCACGATGTAGGGATTGAAGCTATCGAACGTGCCGAGCACCACCGAATTCATCGTGCCGCCCTTGGGTGCATCCGGATTGACGTAATCGTAGCGCTTGAAATTGTTGCCATATTTGGATTCGCCGATCAGCGACGAGGTCGTGCGCCATTCGTCCGCTAAGACCGCCTGCAGGCCGCCGGCAAAAGCAGCCAGCATCAGCACTGATTTCAGAAGCGTCCGCGCTCGGCCACCCGTCATGCGTTCTCCTCTTCGCGATATAGCGCCGTCACCATAGCGTCTGGGCCCAATCTAGATCATTTGGCGCCGCTGAAAACCGCAACCGAGCGGCTTTGTCGTCGCATATGCATTTTTCCTAACGAAAAAGCCGGGCTGAACCCGGCTTTTTCAAGGATTATGTCATTACAGTTTTGTTATTTTGCGGCCGGAGCGGCTGGCGCCGCACCTTCTGCCGGCTTGGCAGGGGCTGCACCTTCGGCCGGCTTGGCGGGCGCGTTTTCGGCCGAGACGCCGGGCGCCGGCAGCGGCTTCGGATTATCCGACAGCGTGCGCAGATAGGCGATGACGTTGGCGCGGTCCTCATCCTTCGGCAGGCCGGCGAAGCCCATCGCCGTGCCCTTCACGAACTTCTTCGGCGAGGTGATGAAGTGGTTGAGATTGTCGTAGGTCCACTTCTCGCTGCCGCCCTTGGAGAACTCCTTCATGCCGGCCGAATAGGCAAAGCCCTCATGCTCGGCGACCGGACGGTCGATAATGTCCCACAGATCGGGGCCGACCTTGTTGGGGCCGCCCTTTTCGCCGGAGTGGCAGGCCTGGCATTTTTTGAAGATGGCGGCGCCCGCTTCGGCGTTGGCGGTGGCCAGCAGTTCGGCAATCGGCTTGGCCTCCGCGGCGGGAGCGGCCGGGCCGCCTTCGGCGGGCTCGGTTGCCTCGATGGCGAAGCCGGGCTTTTCCGGCGCCGGCGAGGCAAACAGCGCGTCGGACACGATGCCAACGGAAAAGACGATGAACACCGTGCCGAGGAAACCGGCGAGCAGCTTGTTGACTTCGGTGGAATCCATACGCCCCAGGCTCCCTTTTCCGGCGGACCGATCCGTCCACTCCGTCCGTCGGTATCGTGGACCACCCTGCGGGGCGGTCAAATCGCGCGGAAACTAGGTCTTTTGCTCCGGCGTTGCAACACCTATAAGGGCGCTGCCAGTGAGACCTTTTGCCACTTTTGTCCTCCTCTTTTTTCGAGCCCCTGCCCGCCTCATGTCCACCCTCATCCTGATCCCGGCCCGCATGGCCTCGACGCGCCTGCCGGGCAAGCCGCTGGCCGACATTGCCGGCACTCCGATGATCGTCCACGTCGCCCGCCGCGCCGCCGAGGCGGGGCTCGGCCGGGTGGTCGTCGCCACCGATACGCAAGGCGTCGCCGATGCCGTGCGCGCGCATAATTTCGAGGCGGTGATGACGCGGGCGGACCACGAAACCGGTTCCGACCGCATCTTCGAAGCGCTGACCATTCTCGACCCTGGCAACAGCGTCGAGACCATCGTCAATGTGCAGGGCGATCTGCCGACCATCGACCCCCTTATTATCGGCGCCGCGCTGAAGCCTTTCGAGAACGCAGCGGTCGATATCGCCACGCTCTGCGTCGAGATCGTCCGCGACGAGGAAAAGACCAATCCGAACGTCGTCAAGCTGGTCGGCTCGCCACTCTCGGCGACACGGCTCAGGGCGCTCTATTTCACCCGCGCCACCGCGCCCTGGGGCGAAGGCCCGCTCTACCATCATATCGGCCTCTATGCCTATCGCCGCGCCGCACTCGAGCGCTTCGTTGCGCTGAGGCCGTCACCGCTGGAGCGCCGCGAACGGCTGGAGCAGTTGCGGGCGCTTGAGGCCGGCATGCGCATCGACGCGGAGATCGTGCAGTCGGTGCCGCTTGGCGTCGATACGCCGGACGATCTCGAACGCGCCAGGGCGCTCCTTTCCAACTAAGAAATTCTTACCCCAATCCCCGAGACTCTGCGCATGCCTGAAAAGACCAACAAAATATCCTTCCAGGGCGAGCCGGGCGCCAATTCCGACACCGCCTGCCGCAACATGTTCCCGTCGATGGAGCCGTTGCCGTGCCCGACCTTCGAGGACGCCTTCAATGCGGTCGAGACCGGCAAGGCCGATCTGGCGATGATCCCGATCGAGAACACCATTGCCGGCCGCGTCGCCGATATCCATCACCTCTTGCCGGAATCGAAGCTGCACATCATCGGCGAATACTTCCTGCCGATCCACTTCCAGCTGATGGTGCTGCCCGGCGTCAGCCGCGACGAGATCAGGACCGTGCACAGCCACATCCACGCGCTCGGCCAGTGCCGCAAATACATCCGCAAGAACGGCTGGAAGGCGACGGTGGCCGGCGACACCGCGGGCGCCGCCAAGATGGTCGCCGCGATGAAGGACCGCACCATGGCCGCGCTGGCGCCGGCGCTCGCCTCGACCCTCTACGGGCTCGACATCATCGAAGAGAATGTCGAGGACACCGACAGCAACGTCACCCGCTTCGTCGTGCTGACCAAGAACAAGCAATGGGCCGAACGTCCCTCCGCCGACGCCAGGATGATGACGACCTTCATCTTCCGCGTCCGCAACGTGCCGGCGGCGCTCTACAAGGCGATGGGCGGCTTCGCCACCAACGGCATCAACATGACCAAGCTGGAAAGCTACCAGCTCGGCGCGTTCACGGCGACGCTATTCTACGCCGACATAGAGGGCCATCCCGACGATCCGCTGGTGAAGCTGGCGCTCGACGAGTTGCGCTTTTTCTCGCGCGAAATGCGCATCCTCGGCGTCTATCCCGCCAGCGCCTCGCGCGAGCAATGGAAGGTGGCGGATTAGGATCCGGTCAGGTCAGGCCGAGCTTGTTCTGCTTGGCCGGCTTGCCGCATTCGCGGCGGCTGATCGACCGGTTCATGGCGTCGATCTTGCCGCTTGCCTGGTCGGCGTCACGCTTGGCTTTTGAGCGCATATCCGGCGTGAACGGGCCAAAACCCGTCGCCGGGTTAGGGAAGGACGGCTTGGCGTCCACCGGCAAACGATATTGCTGCGCCAGGCCGTTTCGTTGCGCCAGCAATTGATCGCAAGGCACCTTGTCATACAGCAGCGAGGACTGGACGTTTTCGTCCTGCCGTTCGGACATCGAATTGCCGACGCAGCCGGCCATCGCCAGGCAAGACGCCAAGACCATCATGTTCCAGCGCATGAACGTGCTCCTTGTCGATCCCCGCATGATCCGGACATGCGATTCGGGCTTTTTCGCAGCAAACATTACACCGAGGTCGGCGGGACAGAGGGGGGTGGGGAGGATCGCCGCGTTGGTCATGATTGTGAATGCTTCAAGCGGCGTTTCTCCGCCACCACCGCCAACCCGTCGACCGGTTCGCGGCGATCCTGCCGGATAATCGTTGCCTGCAGCGACAGGATCGAAAAGCCGTTGGCGTCCAGAACCCCCTCTACATAGCTTTGCGAATGCGCGTAGCGGCGCGACGGTTGCAAGGCGAAATCGCCGCTGCCGGACGAGTCCCCGCCAAGGAGCGTCTCGACGGAGAACGCAAACAGACCGCCACCGGCAAGCATTCCGGCAATCTTGGTCACCACCTTTTCGAGTGCGCCGACATAGATGAACACATCGGCCGCCGTCACCAGGTCGGCTTTCGGGCCGGAATAGCAAAACTCCTGCAGGTCCGTCTTGACAAGCAGATCGTAGATGCCTTTGGCGCGCGCCTGCCTCAGCATGCCGACCGAGATATCGTAACCCTCCAGCCGATCGGCGACCGGCCGCAGCTTCTGGCCCATGAGGCCGGTGCCGCAGCCGAGATCGAGCGCCAGCGAAAACCGGTCCGGCCGTGCTGCCCGGATGGTGCGGTCGAGGCATTCGGGCAGACGGTAGCCTAGCCTGTCGACCAGCTCACCCTCGAAGCTTCCGGCATAGTGGTCGTAGAGCGTCTCGACAAACGCGCTGGGCGGCGCCGGGGCGGCCGCTGCCCTGCCGATCAATTGCAGCTTGAGCACCGCGCCGAGCCTGTCCGCCGGGTCCAGCCGCAGCACTGTCGTCCAGGCCTGGGCGGCGAGATCGGGCGCGCCCGCCGCCTCCTGCATCTCGCCGAGACGGAACCAGCCGGCCGCCCATTGCGGCGCCAGTTCGAGCGCGCCGAGCAGCAATTCCGCCGCCGCCGCATGATCGCCGGATGCATAGAGCATTTCGGCATAGTCGGCGCGGCGGTCGGCGATCGGATCGCCGGACGAGGTCTGGAGCGGTTTCATCCTGATCAGGTTCCGCCGGGTGTGTGCAGCCGGCTTGCGCTCTATGCTTGAGTCAGCAGTGACTTACAACAGGCTTCCCGCGCCGGAATTAGCGCCTATCTTGGGGCCATGCGCGCCAGCGACCTGCTTCATCCTCGGCCGGAAGGGCTGTATTGCCCGCCCTGCGATTTCTTCATCGACCCGGTGCGGCCGGTCAACCGGGCGCTGATCACACATGGCCATTCCGACCATGCCCGCTCCGGCCACCGCTCGGTGATGGCGACACAGCAGACGCTCGACATCATGGCGCTGCGCTACGGCGACGGTTTTGCCGGCACGACGCAAGCCGCCGTGCTTGGCGAGACTATTGCGCTTGGCGGTGTCACCGTCAGCTTTCATCCGGCCGGTCATGTACTGGGCTCGGCGCAGATCAAGGTGGCGCATCAGGGCACATGCATCGTCGCATCGGGCGACTATAAACGCCAGAAGGATGCGACCTGCGAGCCGTTCGAGCCGCTCAAATGCGACGTCTTCATCACCGAGGCGACGTTCGGCCTGCCGGTGTTCCGCCATCCGCCCGATAGCGAAGAGATCGCGCGGCTGCTGAAATCGACCGAGCAGTTTCCCGAGCGCACGCATCTGGTCGGCGCCTATGCGCTGGGCAAGGCGCAGCGCGTCATGCGGCTGCTGCGCGTTGCCGGCTACGAAAAGCCGATCTACATCCATGGCGCGCTGGCCAAGCTCAGCGAGTACTACCAGAGCCAGAATATCGATCTCGGCACATTGGAACCGGCGACCGTCGAGACCGGCGCGAAAAGCGATTTCGCCGGCGTCATCGTCATCGGCCCGCCATCAGCCTTCGCTGATCGCTGGGCGCGGCGTTTTCCCGATCCGATGTCGTGCTTCGCCTCAGGCTGGATGCGCATTCGCCAGCGCGCCAAGCAGGGCGGCGTCGAGCTGCCGCTGATCATCTCGGATCACTCCGACTGGGATGAGCTGACGGCGACGATCAAGGAGACCGGCGCCGAGGAAATCTGGGTGACGCATGGTCGCGAGGAGGCGCTGGTGCGCTGGTGCGAGCTCGAAGGCATCGCCGCCAGGCCGCTGCATCTGGTCGGCTATGAGGACGAGGGCGATTGAGAATGCGAGGTTCGATGGTCACCTGGGCAGAGCTCTACGGCGCCCCCCTCTGTCCTGCCGGACATCTCCTCCACTTGGGGGGAGATTGGATGTCGCGCCGGCTTTCGCCAACCACTAACGTTGCAGGACGGGTGGCAAGGATGAAACTGCCAATCTCCTCCCTCGTGGGGGAGATGTCCGGCGGGACAGAGGGGGGCGCGGAG
Source organism: Mesorhizobium sp. WSM4836 (assembly GCF_055811815.1). NCBI lineage: Bacteria > Pseudomonadati > Pseudomonadota > Alphaproteobacteria > Hyphomicrobiales > Phyllobacteriaceae > Mesorhizobium > Mesorhizobium sp. WSM4836. The sequence continues at coordinate 241,906 of NZ_JBVVQF010000002.1, read as the reverse complement.
GATCGCAAGCTTCCCTCCTTGGCGCTCCGCCCATGAACCGCTTCGCCGAGCTTCTCGACCGGCTGGTGCTGACGCCGTCGCGCAACGGCAAGCTGACGCTTTTGACCGATTATTTCCGCAGCGTCGAGGACCCGGATCGCGGGCTGGCGCTGGCGGCCATCACCGGCGATCTGTCCATCGCCGCGGTCAAGCCGGCGATGCTGCGCACGCTGGTCGTCGAGCGCATGGATCCGGTGCTGTTCGGCTATTCCTACGACTATGTCGGCGACCTGGCCGAGACCGTGTCGCTGGTCTGGCCGCAAGCGCCGGTCGACATTGCGAACCACGCGCCGACGCTGGCCGAGGTGGTGGCGAAGCTGCAGGCGGCGAGCCGTTCCGACGGGCCGCAGGTGCTGGCCCGGCTGCTCGACCGCGCCAGCACGTCTGCGCGCTTTGCCATCATAAAGCTGGTCACCGGCGGCCTGCGCATCGGCGTCTCGGCGCGGCTGGCCAAGCAGGCGCTGGCCGATTTCGGCAAGGTCGACATCGCCGAGATCGAGGAACTCTGGCACGGGCTGACGCCGCCCTATACGGCGCTGTTCGCCTGGTTGGAGGGCAAGGGGGAAAAACCCAGGAAGACGGCGCTGGCGCTGTTCAGGCCGGTAATGCTGTCGAATGCCGTCGGCGACGGCGACCTCGAAAAGCTGGACCCGGCCGACTACGCGGCCGAATGGAAATGGGACGGCATCCGCGTCCAGGCGGTTTGCGAAGGCGGTATTCGCCGGCTCTATTCGCGCACCGGTGACGATGTCTCCGGGGCCTTTCCGGATCTTGCCGAGGCGATGGATTTTTCAGGGGCCCTCGACGGCGAGCTTCTGGTCGGTGACCCCAGGCAGGCGACGGGCACGTTTTCGGACCTGCAGCAGCGGCTGAACCGCAAGAGCGTGTCACCCAAGATCCAGCAGCAATACCCGGCCTTCATGCGCTGCTACGATGCGCTGCAGATTGGTGACGAGGATGTGCGCGGACTTCCCTTCCGCGAACGGCGCGGCCGGCTCGAGGCCTTCGTCAGGACACTCGATCCGAGCCGCTTTGATCTGTCGCCGCTGGTCGAATTCACCAACTGGCAGGCGCTGGAGGAGTTGCGCCGCAAGCCGCTGCATCCGGTCATCGAAGGCGTCATGCTGAAGCGCTGGGATTCGCCCTATGTGGCCGGGCGGCCGAAGGGCCCGTGGTTCAAATGGAAGCGCGATCCGCACACCGTCGACGCGGTGCTGATGTATGCCCAGCGCGGTCATGGCAAGCGCTCGAGCTTCTATTCCGATTACACATTCGGCGTCTGGTCCGGGCCGGAAGGATCGGAGGAGCTCGTGCCGGTGGGAAAAGCCTATTTCGGCTTCACCGACGAGGAACTGAGACAGATCGACAAATATGTCCGCGACAACACGATCGAGCGCTTTGGCCCGGTGCGCTCGGTACGGGCCGACCGCAGGAACGGGCTGGTGCTCGAGGTGGCGTTCGAAGGGCTCAACCGCTCGACGCGGCACAAATCCGGCGTCGCCATGCGCTTCCCGCGCATTTCACGGCTGCGCTGGGACAAGCCGGCAGCCGAAGCCGACCGCATCGAGACGCTGCAGGCGCTGCTCGACGCTTAGGGAACGACTGAAACGCGGATCTCGTAGATGTCGACCGACTTGCCCTGCTTGTCGAAGTCGGAATTGATGGCGATGGTGCCGGCAGCGCCCGGATGCTTGTCGGGAAAACGCACGTCGAACAGATATTCATTGCGCTCGCGACCGACGCCATAGCGCTTGCGGCCGCAGTCGCCGAGCTCGCCGAAATTGCAGTCGACGGAAATCTGCGTCTCCTGCCCCTCCTCGGAGCGTGCGATGATGTCGAATGTGGCTTGCTTGCCGGCGAGTTTTTCCAGCACGCCCTGCCCGACGTCGAAGCTGATGGCCGAACCGGAGGCTCCCGAACGGATGCGCAGGAAGGAACCGCTTTCGTCCTGGATAACGTCGGCCTTGGCGTCCGACGGTGCATTGACCTGCGTCGGGTCACCCGGCGAAAAGACGTTGATCCAGTCGCGCGCCTGGTCCTGCTCGCCCTGCTTCGGCGGCGAAGCGGTGGCGTCCGGCGTGAAATCATCGCCATCGACCGTTGGCGGGGCTTCCGGCGGCGCCGTATCGAGCTCGGTCGCCGATTTGAAGACGCCGGTCTGGTTGGCGAAATAAAGGCCGATGCCGGCGGCGGCGAGCAGCGTCACACCGAAGAAGATCGCGGTCAAAGGCAGGCGCCGCCGCCTCGCCCGCCGGTCGTCGCGGTCGGGCGTCACTTCCGCGTCGTCGATTTCGGCTTCGGTCGGAGCCGAGGCCCCCATGTCGATCACCGGCGCCTCGGGAACAGGCGCATCGGGCATGATATCGGGGACAACCGGCAAGACGCGCGACCGGGGCGCATCGGATTCGGACGGCTGCGCCGGACCGTCAACCACCACGTCGGGCGACGGCGTGGGCTCGGCTTCGGCTTCAGCGTCGGTTTCAGCCGGAGGCTCCACCGCCGGTGCAGCCTCCAAACTGTTGGCGGGCGCGGCAATGTCGGCAACCGCCGGCAGGAATTCCGATTCGATTTCGGTGATCTTCGCCTGGACCGCCTTGCGGCGCTTGATGGCGACTTCCACCGTGACGTTTGGATTGGCCTGCAGGGCGCGGTCGAGTGCCGCGAAAGCCGATCGATAGACCCGCTCGCGAAACGCCCGGTCGTCGGCATTGCCTTTCTCGAAGGCATTGCGGATCGCTTTTTCGATCGCGTCCAAGCGAATTCCCTCTGCAATTTCACTCACATTGTCATGATCGTTAGCCGCAGGCGACCAATCAATCAACAAGCGAGCGGCCGCATTCTGTCTTGCCGACGGGTACAAACCCGATTTCGGTGGTTTTCGGTAAAGGAATCAACATTTTTCGCTGATTTTCCCGTCACCGCGCCAACGTGGCGGTCGCGCGGCCCACCGAGGCGGCATCGCACGGCCTATGGCGGATCGGATCAGCGGCTGCGCTTGCGCCCAAACGGAGGCGGCACGAATTGCCTCGTCCTGAATTCGCGGCTGCCATCTTGAATTCGCTGCCGGTTGCGTCTATCACGCAGCCCATCTTGGAAGCTCGGCTTCCCGGGCCGCTTTAGCTCAGTTGGTAGAGCACATCATTCGTAATGATGGGGTCGCGTGTTCGAGTCACGCAAGCGGCACCAAATTTTCGCGGTAAAACCAAGGGTTTATATCCAACCATCCGGCGGTTCGAGTTGGAGACATCGCTTTTCGCCAAGCCTTTGTCTCCACGTTGTCTCCAGAAAAATGCGGGCTGCCGGATACGGATGGCGAACTGCGGCGGCGTTCCTGGCCTCGACGCTCCGCGCCAACCGCGATTCGGCGTGGGCGAAGCGGCCGATGGCGTACACTGGCCGAAGACGACGGCGGCGCTCGTCAGTCCCGTGCCGGAGCGGATCTAGAATCCGCGGTCCTGACGGATTTGTCGGCTCGAGCCGACCGCCAGCACCATCCCCTTCAGACTACGAATCTGGGGTCAGGAGTTCGAATCTCTTCGGGCGCGCCATTCTAACTAGCTGAAATTCATGATCTATCTGGCAGCCAGCACTGCCTCGTCCCGGCTTAATTTTCGAAATTAAGCCGGTTTTGGAGACCTGGCGGCATTCGGCGCCGAAATCGTGCTTCTGCGGGAATGGGAGGGCGAGCGATGAAAAGCATCCCAATTGCCAGAACCGATCGTTCATGCCCTAGGGGGTTAGTTTCTTCGCCCGTGAGGTCTGCCTGTGCGTGAGTGAAAAGTCCACTGCTGATCGAGAGAACCGCGCCGGCTACAGTCCAGGAAAGGACACGACCGAGGCGACCCTGCCCACCGGCACAACAAGCCGCAGGCATTCACAGGGGTAGTATCAAGATCGCGCCGGCTCAAGGACCATGGCTTGGAGACTAGAACGGCTACGCCGACGAGCCGGTCTACAAACACCGGTGCTGGACCGGCCACGCGTGTACCAGCGCGACTCTCTCGGAGGCGGCTACTACGGAGACAACTACGACGACAGCCTGCAATAAGAGTGTCTTTTGCCGCCGACCTTGCACGAGGTAAGAGGCAATACCGGGCACAGTCGCGCCAACCATCCGCGCGATGGCTCCGGCCAAGCGCGTCACAACCACGAGCACTGCCTGCTGTGCAACACCGTTACGGCCGGCTGCCCTACATATGACCTGTCGCTGTTGTTGTCGGCCACTCTCCAAGAATTACTCACACCGGTCCCCGCGCCGGCGATCGGTCCGCCCCGCCATGAAGCGGCTTGAGGCGGGCCGCCGGCTCTTCCTTCGATCTAGCTCAACGCCGAGCCCTGTTCGGGCGGTATCGATCCGCTTGGCTGCGTTACCGCCAGTAATAACCGGTGCCGCGCCTATAATACTTGTTGTAGTAGCCCCGGTGGTAATAGCCGTTCCCGTAGTGGCGGTTGCCGTAGTAGCGGTTGCCGTAGTGCCGGCGGTAAACACGCGGCCGATAGATCGGTTCGTCGTAGTAGCCGGGATCATCGTAGTATGAGCCCGGATAATAGCCGTCATAGCCGCCATAGTAGCCGAGCGGCACGCCGAGGCCGAGACCCAAGGCAAAGCCCGGACCCCAACCTCCCCATCCACCACCCCAGCCTCCGTGTCGCCAGCCACGACCCCAGCCTCCTCCGTGACGACCGCCCCAGCCACCATGCCAGTGGCGCCCGCCGACGCTGAGCACACACGAGTGGCTCGGTCCGCAACTGGAACCGTTGAGAGCACTGTCAGCGAGGCCCGGTTGGTTGATCGGACCAACTGGCGCCGCAGTGGATGCAGCGGGCAGCGAACAAACTGCTGTGAGCGCGATCATGCCTGAGCGCGCGAATGATGAGATCGTAGAAAACATTTCAGCACTCCTCGACAATGCCCCCGGCCCTGGGGATGTCCTTGCCGAAACTACTCAGTTTCCGGGTGTGCCAGCTGTACGACAAGGTCGTAATTGCGATGGGAAACAAGTATCAGATTTTAGAGATATACACCAGAACTTCCCTAAGGCAGATGATCGGTAGCTTTGACTTGGAAGACCCGCTGTTGGGACAGAAGGCCACACGCACGGATTGGCAATACGTCGGGGTCGCGTGAGCGGTAGCCCGTCATGGGCGTCCGCGTTTGTAATGGGCATGCCAGCAAATATGATTCACTCAAGCCTATACGGAGATCCATCTTGGCGACCGTCGACACATACATGCCGTTGAACATGCTGAAGGGATTTGACTTCAGCACTCTCGGGACCGGAACCGGTTTCATGAACATTCAGGATGGGGCCGGTTACCTCGGCACCTACCATTCCGGAAGCGACATCGCTGACGTCGTCTTCGGTCATGATTTTGAGCTCGACAGCGGGGGCCTGCTCGTCAGTCTCGCAGGTACTATTACCGAATATAGAGTGGATGACGGCACATACGGCAATCTGGTCGACATATCCGGTATCAGCGTGTCGTTCAACAGCATCTGGACCGCGGCACTAACCCCCTCACTTGCCGACGACATTGTCGTCGTCAGAGCCGCTCTCGCGGGCAACGACACAATCTACGGAAGCTACTATGCCGACGTGCTCGACGGGTTCGATGGCAGCGATGCGATCTACGGCTACGCCGGCAACGATACTATTTACGGCGAAACGGGCAGTGACTATCTCAGCGGTATGGACGGCAACGACTACCTCAACGGCGGTGAGGGGGCAGACACGCTGATCGGCGGTTTGGGCAACGATACCTATGCATTAGAGAACGGCACTGATGCGGTTTCGGACAACGGCGGCATCGACACGATTACTTGGATGATCAACCGCAACCTGGGCGGCTATGCGGCTATCGAGAACCTCACGTTAGTCAGCGTCGCCATCGCTACCACCGGCACCGGCAATGCGCTGAACAACGTGATCATCGGCAATAATTTCGCCAATGCGCTGTCGGGCGGAATCGGCAACGACAGCCTGATTGGCGGCGGCGGGCAATGATGTCCTCTACGGCGGCGCCGGCAAAGACACCCTAACCGGCAGCGCTGGCTACGACTACTTCGTCTTCAACACCGCCATCAACGCATCTGCCAACGTCGACCGGATCACCGACTTCAATGTCGCGCAGGACAGAGTCCGACCCGAAAATGCGGTAATGCCAGGCCTCGGCTCGCATCTAGGCACGCTGTCTTCCGCGGCGTTCTGGAAGAGCACGACAGGGCTCGCCCATGATGGCAACGACCGCATCGTCTACGAGACAGACACTGGTTGGCTGAACTACGATAGTAACGGCAGCGCCGCCGGCGGTGCAGTTCACATCGCCCAGTTGACCCCAATGTTGGCGCTCACCCACGCCGACTTCATCGTGATCTAGGTGCTGCATGCACACGAAGATTGGCGCCGAGCTGCCAAAAGCCCATACTGTCCGCTAGCCGCGCTGCCGGTGGACGATCGTGACTGAAACAAATGAAACAGTCGCCCGAAGACTAGCTGCGGTCCCGACCGCAGCGGGGTTGGCCACGCGCCTCGCGGTGGCCGAGCTCACCCGTCGCGGCGTCGAGCCCCGCAGCCTCCTCGCCGGTGCCGGGCTCTCGCCCGTCGTCCTCGATCACGGCGGTCGGATCGATGCCAGGTCCCAAGTCGAATTCCTCGAGCTAGCCTCTCGCGCCCTCGGGGACGATTTCCTTGGGCTGACGCTCGCCCAGCAATTCGATCTGCGTCAGCTCGGCATGCTCTACTATGTCGCCGCCTCCTCGCATTGCCTCGGCGATGCGCTGCGCCGCCTCGAACGGTATGCTCAGGTGGCGAACGAAGCGTTGATCGCAAAGCTGCACAAGGGCATTCCGTTGCGTCTCGAGCTATCCCGCCGCGGCACCTGGATCGTCATCAGATGGAGTGCTTCGCACTGACTTTCGTCCGGCTTTGCCGGCAACTTGTCGGTCAAAGGATATCGCCGCTCGTCGTCAACTTCGTCCACCAGCGGTCGAGGGCTTCGCGCCGTGCGCAAGACATGTTCTGCTGTGAAGTCAATTTCGGCGCCGGCTCGGACGATCTGAGCTTCGATCCGGCGCTGCTGAACCGCCCGCTGGTATCCGATGATCCATTCCTGAATCGCCTGATGGTTGAGAATTGCGAGCAGGCGATGGCGATCCGCCCCACCAACGTGAGCGCTTTCCGGACAGCGGTCGAAAGCGCCATCGCGCCCCTCCTACCGCACGCCGAAGCGGATGCGAAGAACGTGGCGAGGCGCCTCGGCTTGAGCGAGCGGACCTTCGCACGCCGACTTGCTTCCGAGGGGCTCAAGTTTGGAACTATCATGGATGAGCTTCGGCGGGATCTCGCTGTTCGCTACCTGCAGGAGCCTGATCTGCAAATCTCGCAAATCGCATGGCTACTGGGCTTCCATCAACCAAGTGCGCTCAGTCACGCGTGCCGTCGATGGACCGGCACGAGCCCACTCCAGTTCCGGGAGAGGCCTCGCTCGACGGCTCTGCCCTGGTCCAAGCGCGCAAGTGTCGGCCGCGACAAACGCGTTCGCCATTACCCCATGGCGGACGTCGCTGCTGACCATGAGCTCCTCTTGCAATTTCCGGCCCGTTAAGCACGCCGGACAATTGAACGCTCCTCGACCTCGTGGCCACCGCATATCTGTGGTTAGCTGCGCGCTGCAGCGCTTAGCTACAGGGCTGCGTTCCGGTGGCCGGCATGCTCGAAGTCGTGCAGACGCTCTCCCACTCCAACTTATTCTTACTCGCCTTCTCGGCGCTGCTCTTTGATATACCGCGTTACACCCTGTCCCTGGTCTCGCTGGCCCTGTTCGGTGCGTGGGGAAAGGCTCGGCATAGACCGATCCATGGCGGCCAGCTGTCGGTAAGCGTGATCGTCCCGACATTCAACGGCGGGCGCGGTCTCCATCCCACGATTGCCTCGTTGCATCGCCAGACCCAGCGGCCGGTCCAGATCATCATCGTCGACGATGGTTCGACGGATGATACCCGCGCGACAGCCGAGCGAGCTCGCGCTCTCGGCCAGGTCAACATCGTGATTTGTCATGGCACCCGCTGCGGGCGTAGCGCTGCAATCAACGCTGCGGCGAGATTTGCGGGCGGCGACTTGCTCATGACGGTCGATGCAGACACTGTGTTCGAGCCGACAGCCGTCGCGCGGCTCGCCTCTGTCTTCGAGGACCCGCGCGTGGCTGGCGCGAGCTGCAACATTGCCATCATGAACGATCGCGACTCGCTTTGGACCGGCCTGCAGAGCGTCGAGTATCTGATGTCGATCAGCGCCGGACGCTCAGTGCTCGACATCGTCGGGGGCATCGCTTGTCTTTCCGGAGCCTGCTCCGCCTACAGGCGCGACGTATTTCTGCAGCAGGGCGGGCTCGACACAGGACCCGGCGAGGATCTGGAATTCACGCTGAGGCTGCGGCGTCTAGGCCACGTAGTCCGATTCGTTCCCGACGCTTGGGCGGAAACGCTTGGGCCTGTAGGTGGCGTGAGCCTGCTGCGCCAACGCGCCAGGTGGGATCGTGATGCATTGCGGGTCCGTCTCCTGATGTATGGCGAGCTCAGCTTGTTCCAGAGCCGCGAGCGTCTGCGCGATACGCTGCAGCGGCTGGATTTCATCATCTCCGACCTCGTCCCGACGCTCAGCCTTCCGTTCTATCTGGCCTATGTCGTGCTGATGTTCGGCGGCGACGCATTCTGGTTTCTGCTTGCAGTCTACCTTCTGCTGCTATGGATATCATTTTTCAACATGGCGCTGGCCTTCCTCATGTTCGGCCGATCCACCAGCCTGTTTGCACTCTCGTTGTCGCTGCTCTTTCCGCTGCACCAAGGCGTCTACCTCAAGTGTGCGCGATTCTTCTCATATTCGTCTGAAATCCTCTTCGCCACCTCGCGGCGTGACGATTTGTGCCGCCTCGCGTCCGGCGCGCCCTGTTGGGAGATCCCGTCTGAAAGGTACGTCATGAACGTTACGATCAACCGTCTCGATCCGAACGTGCCTGATCCGATAGAGAGCCGGCGGCGCGCCGCGGGACGACTGGTCCGCTTTGCGTATGGTACCACGGTGTTCGGTGTGCTGGCGTTCTTTGTCGTCTATTTCGGCGCGCCGTTCGTGTTCCTCAGCGGACCTGGCACTGTAACAGCTCCCCGCTACGTGGTCTCGCTACCCCACATCGTGCAGGTCCAAACGATGAGCGTGGCGCCCGGCGCAACGGTCAAGGCTGGCCAAGAGATCGGCACGGTCAACTCGCCACAGATCGACGCATACTCGCGACCTACATGAACTCCCTGGCGGACATCGCGGTCCGCCGGGCCGAACTGCGCGTCAAACTACGGGTGGCGCAGGAGTCGCTCGCGTCCACCCGCTCGTATTTGGATCTCACCCAGCAGACCATCACACAAATCGAAAAGACCTCGGCCGCCAGCCTGACCTTTCGCGTCGAAATGTATCGCGAGCGAGCTCAGGCCCTCGGGACCCTTGTCACGCACGAAGCCGAAATTTCGGAGTCCACTGTACAGCTCGCCGACCTGGACAACATCAGCCAGCAGGTTCGCGGCCACACGGACGCCATTGATCGCAGCTTCGCGGGCGGCAAAGTCTTTGCGCCAATTGCCGGGGTGGTCTCGACCAATGTCGCCTATCCCGGCCAATCCCTGGTGGCCGGCGCGCCAATCGCCGAGATTCTCGATACGACCGACATCTTCGTCGACTGGCGCATTCCCAATGAACGGCTGATCAATCCCCGGGTGGACGATCAGGCCATGGTGTTGTTCGGCAACCGACGAATCCCGGGCACGATAGTCGACATCCTGCCGGTGTCCGACGTCTATGCCGGCCGGCAGCCGCAGTTCGGGCGGGACCGCCAGGCCACGCAGATCGCCCGCATCCGCTTCAATGCGGGCGCGGCGCTGCCTGCGCCTAATTCAACAGTGTACGTGCATATGTACTATACACGCTTCACTGCACGCTTCGCGGAGTGGCTGATATGGCTGTTCGGACTCGACTGAGCCGAGCGATGCGCGATGCAGATTGAAGCCGACCAGCTTGCATGCCCAGCCTGCAGCGGCCGCCTCGAATTCTTTCCGGTGTTCCATCACATGATGTGCGCATATGTCGGCCTCGAATATGACTTTGCCCCCGATAGCCAACGGATACGACTGCCCAAAATGCCGGCGCTCCATCATGTCGGGAGATCAAGCCTGCGAGATCACCGCAACGAGCGCACGGTGCAGCCAATGTCATCACGAGATGGTGGTCTCGCCGCCAGGCAGGGCGCAGTTGTGATTCAGTACTCAATCCGAGGCTGCCTAGGCTGCAAGGGTCAGGCTGCAGAGCGCCCGCCTCCGCTGGACTCAGCGTTCGTCACGTAATCCCGGACCGCACCCTGGGCGTTGAAGAACAGCCTATCGGGCCCCAGCCGATCGGCCAGACCTGCGGCACGGACGTATTCGAGCACGGTGGGATTCAAACCAGCCAGCCACAGCGTGATGCCCTGCCCGGCCATGCGACGCTCGCCCTCGGTGAGCATCTGGAGCGCCGAATACTCGATGTCGAAGACGCGGCTCATGTCGAGCAGGAGGATGCGGGGATTGTGGGTGGCAACCAGTTCCCGCATCTGGTCCGCGACCTGCTGCGCGTTGACGAAGAACAGCCTCCCCTCCGGGCGCAAGACAAGCAAGCCCTCGAACGTCTCGTCGTCCGGGTGCTCGGCCGATACCGCACGGAGCACGTCGGTACCCCGTTTGCGCCCGACGACATAAACCTTTGGGTTCGCCGCCTGGCTAGCCAAGCTAATCAGGGAGAGGACAATCGCCACGACAATTCCCTGCAGGGTACCGAATACAAGCACGCCAATGAAAGCCGCCAGCGCCCAGCGAAACTCCATCCGGCGGATATTGCGGATCGAGGCGAATTCCGCAGGCTCGATCAATCCCATCGAATAGACAATCACGATCGCCGCAAGCACGGCCTGGGGCAACAATCCGAGCAGCGGAGCGAGCGCGAGCATCGTGGCCGCCGAAGCAAGGGCGGTGACCAACGACGCTTTCTGGGTCCTCCCTCCGACGGCGCGGACGACGGCCGTTTGCGAGGTGCCGCCGCCGGCAGGCATGGCGCCGAAAAATGCGCCCGCCAGGTTGGCGGCGCCGATTGCAAGAAGCTCGCGATTGGCCTTGATCGGCGGGTCCGTGCGAGCCGCAAAAGCGCGGCCGGCCGCGATCGTTTCGGTGAAGCTCATCAACGCGATACCAAGCGCGCCCGGCAAGAGTTGCCAGACAAGGGCCGGGGTGGGAATGGTGATCGCGGGCAACGACTGGGGGATGAACCCCACTGTTGCGACACCCGCTGCGTCTAGACCGAACAACCACGAGAGCCCGATTCCTGCGCCGACCGCTGCCAGAGGAGCAGGCGAATGCGGCCAGAGCCGCTCCATCGCCAGCAACGCGATCAACGCCGCGACGGCAATAGCCAGGGTAAGAAAGGATGTCTCGGGCAGGTGATGCACCAAACTCAGGAGGTCGCGGAAGAACCCTTCCTTCGAGATGTGAACGCCGAGCAGCTTGGGCACCTGATCGAGCACGATGACCAGCCCGATGCCAGCCTTGAAGCCGGTCAGGACGGGCGATGAGATGAAATTGGCAACGAACCCGAAGCGAAGCACGGAGGCCGCGACAAGCAGACTACCGGTGAGCGCGGTGAGCGTGGCAACCGCGGTGATCAGCTTTGCCGGATCGCCATCAGGGACAACAAGCCCGAGCTCTGTTCCGGCGAGGATGGCGAGGGTGGTGGTCGAGCTGACGCTCAGCACGCGCGAGCTCCCGAGCAGCGCATAGATCAGCATCGGAACGAAGGCCGTGTAGAGTCCCACGCTGACCGAAAGCCCGGCAACCGTCGCATAGGCCATCGCCTTGGGCAGGACGACGGCGGCAGCCGTCAGGCCCGCGATGAGGTCAGGCCGAAAGCCTGCGGCAGACCAGCCGGCACCCGGACCGTCGCTGTTAGCGGGCTCTAGCTCATTGGCCATCAGACGGCCCTCCGCATCCCCCTCTGCCCGTCCTCCATGGAGCGGCGCCATCACGCCGATGAGCCCTGGCCATCATGCTGTACATCGCAAGCGGTCGCGCCGGCGTTGATCAATAAAGGAGGAGGACCTTGCGTGACCTTCCATCCCAACGGGCTGTCCGAAGGAGCGTAGCTTGTAGCCTAGCAATACTGAACGTTCCCCGACATTGGCCGCAGGGACAATAATCGCACAGTGCGCCTCAGTTCGTGATTATCAATGCATATCCCCGCGGCATGTCCGGCAGGGTTCTTCGACGGCATCCTGGCCTTTGCTACATCAACTAAAACACGCAGATGCCATGATGGCCCGGAGTACAATTGCCCGGGTCCACGCAGCCGTTACGATATCGCCGCCGTGACCTGCGGAAGGGTGGTACTGAGCGTGGCACCGGCGACCTCGATCGCAACGGCGTCGTCCCCGACAAGGATGCGCCGATCGTCGTCGCGATAGCGCGGTTGGTTGTGCTATTAGCGTGGAAGAAGGCGGCTGGCGGCGACGGAATGACCTTGTGCTTCCCTGCATCCGACCGACTCGCAGGAGCGGACCGCAAAGGTAGCGAGTCGGGAGGAGTGCACATGACGTCATCTCACCAGGACCTTGGCCGAATAACCCTCACGGTGCTGTTCATCGGCGGACTCCTGATCGCCAGCTTCTGGGTGATGCAGCCTTTTCTGCCGGCAGTGTTGTGGGCAGCCACGTTGGTCCTGGCGACGTGGCCATTGATGCTTTGGGTACAGCGCCACACCGGCAACCGCCGCGGTGTTGCCGTGCTGCTGATGACGTTGACGATCCTGCTAGTTCTGCTCATTCCGCTTTGGCTGGCTATCAGCACGGTCGTCACCAATATCGACATCATCAGCGGCCTGGTGAGCTCAGCGCTATCCATGCGCGTTCCGCCGCCGCCCGACTGGGTCGCCCAGATTCCCCTCCTCGGTGAAACTATTGCCAAGGCGTGGCAAAAGCTGACGTCGGCCGGCGTGCAGCAGCTGGCACCCAAGCTCGCGCCATACGCCGGAACGCTGACACAATGGCTGGCATCCGCGGCCGGGAGCGTTGGCGGCATGTTCCTTCAATTCCTGCTCACGACCGCGATTGCAGCGGTCATGTATGCCGGCGGGGAAGGAGCGGCCGCCTATCTCGTGCTGTTTGGCCGACGGCTCGGCGGCGACCGCGGAGAAAGGTCCATCTATCTGGCCGGCCAGGCGATCCGGAGCGTGGCGCTCGGAGTCGTGGTGACAGCCTTGGCGCAGAGCGTCATCGCGGGTATCGGCCTTGCGGTGGTCGGCCTACCGTTCGCGGCCTTGCTGACGGCGCTGATGTTCGTCCTGTGCCTGATCCAGTTGGGCCCTGGCCTGGTTCTCGTTCCAGCCGTGATCTGGATGTACTATTCCAACGATATGCTGTGGGGAACAGTGTTGCTGGTTTTCGCCATAGTCGCGATGACCGTGGACCAATTCATCCGGCCTGTGCTGATACGAAAGGGCGCCGATCTGCCCCTACTGCTCATACTCGGTGGAGTGGTGGGCGGTTTGGTCGCGTTCGGGGTCTTGGGCATCTTCATCGGCCCGACCGTGCTCGCTGTCACATACACGCTGCTCAACGCCTGGATGGCCGAGGATACCAGCGCCGAGATATCCTCGAGCGAGGAGAACTCGCCCGCGACTCAGTGGATCCAACCCGACAGATCGGCGGCGGCATCCTAGTCTAAGTCTAGGAGTGGCGGCTGGGCGCCGCCCAGCCGGCCTATGCTAACGGACGCAAAGTACGTGATAAGTGCCGTCGATTGCCTCGGCACCCTCCGTCACATGCCCGAACCCGGGAAACTGTTTATCCCACGCTGCCAGGCCGCGCATATAGCCGCTTTGCGGCCCGTCATCGTCACCGAAGTTCTCCCCTGACATCAGAATGGGGATACCCGGCGGATAAGGCATGACGCCGTTCGCTGCCGTCCGATGTGCCAGAGCCTCGACTGGGACGTGCTCGATCTCGTTTGCAACGATGCGGGCGTACGCCTCTCGTGGAGTCATATCCGGGACCGGCAGGGTTGCGAATGCACGGTTCAAGAGTTCCCCGGGGGGATTGAGCCTGATGTATTCGAGCATCTCGTCGCCAAGGTCGCGCAACCCGATTTTTCGGTACCTTTCAGGATGCTGAGCGGCAAGCTCAGGCAGCACATCTGCAACCCTGTTGTTCGCGTCGTAGTGGCGTTTGAAGGAAAGCAGATTCATTATGAGGGTGCCCCACTTGCCCTTGGTGATTCCAATGGAGAAGAGAAACATTATCTGGAAGTCGGTAACACGCGTGGGGACAATACCGAAACGCGTGAAAAAGGCGTTCACCAAGGCGGCGGGCACGCCGGTTTTTTCAACCTGACCGTCTTCGCCCATTCCGGGCGCGAGGATGCTCACCTTGACCGGATCGAGCATACACCAGTTCGGCGCCATGCCCTCGAAGCCATGCCAGCTATCGTCGGGATGCATGACCCAAGGATCCTGCTGCGTGCAAAGCATCTCAGCAGGAGCGTCCTCGAAGGCGATCTTGCGGCCCGTCTTTGGATCCGGGACCGTTTCCGCGTTCCAGGGCTTGAAGTACCAATCGTTCTTCTCCTGAAACCGCCTGCGGATGCGCCCAACCGTCTGCCGGAAGTCGACTGCCTCGCGGATCACTTCCTGTGTGAGAGAATAGCCCGACCGACCGTCCATCATCGCCGAAGCTATGTCGTTCGACGCCACGATCGGGTAGAGGGGCGACGTGGTCGTATGCATCATGTAGGCTTGATTGAACCGTTGATGGTCGATAGCACCGCGACCATCCCGAATGTGGATGTACGAGGCCTGTGACAGGGCTGCCAATAGTTTGTGCGTGGAGTGGGTGGCGAAGATGGCGGAGCCCTTGTGCGTCGCAGGATCACCCCGCATCGCGAAATGGCCCTCATACATCGGATTGAAGCGGGCATACCCGTACCACGCTTCATCGAAATGAATGCGGTCACAGCTCTTTTCGAGCAACTCCTGCGCGGCCGTGGCATTGTAGCAGAGACCGTCATACGTGCAGTTGGTTATTACGGAATAGGCAGGCTTGCGCATGGTCAACCCGCGCATGAGCGGACTGGATTCCACCTTGGCCTTAAGAGACTCGGGTTCGAGTTCCGATGGGAGAATAGGGCCGATGATGCCGTGGTGGTTGCGTGTCGGGACCAGGTAGACGGGACGGGAACCCGTCAGGATGAGGCCTTGCTCTATCGACTTGTGGCAGTTCCTGTCGAGGACCACCAGATCGCCCTCATTCGCACAGGCTTGCATGATGGTCCGGTTGGAGCCTGAGGTCCCGACGACACCGGCGTAACTGCGATGTGCACCAAAGACCCGAGCCGCGTATTGCTCGCTTTGCAATACGGGTCCGGTATGGTCGAGCAGAGACCCGAGTTGACCTCGTTCGATACCCATGTCGGTGCGGAAGAGATTTTCCCCGTAGAAATCAAAGAATGCCCGGCCGGCGGAATCTTGGTGAATGCCACCCCGCCCTGATGGCCGGGGGCCGACCAGGAATGCTCGCGGACGCGCGAATAGTCGGCAAGCGCTTTCGCATAAGGAGGAAGCACGGATGCGCGATAGCGCCCGATCGCAGCGAGGATGCGGCCTGCCAGAAAGTCCGGGGTATCTTCCAGAATCCGCACGAACTCATCCATCATTTCGGCGACTTCGATCGTGATTGTCTGTGTGGCGGTGCTGCGTTCTGCCGAGAGAAACACCGGTACCTCGCCGTGGCGTTCGCGCAGCTTCTCCAGCAGTTCCGTCGCCTGGAGATGCGAACCGTCGTCGTTATCGCCAAGGTCCCAGTCCAACAGCACGGCCTGAATCGATGCGTCGGCGACGACGACAGCCAGCCCGTCTTGCAGCGAGTATGCCCGCGCGACGTCGACGCCTCGCTCCTCGAGCACGCGTGACAGGTTTTCGGTAGCCCGGCCGAGGCTGGTCTCGAGCTTGCCGAGATCATTATCGATTATGAGAGCGCGTGCTCGGAACGGCATGGCGCCTTAGTTGATCATTGCCGTATCCTTCCATGCAACGAGCCGACCCGACGTGTTCCTGGTAGGACAATGCTGCGACGTCGACGCGGAGCGGGTCGATACCGACATGGCCTCATGCGGAGCGGCTCTTGGATTGGCCAACCATCTCGTATTGGCTTCGCTCAGCACAAGAACTGGTGGGTAACTTACGGTAGCCCAGTCCAGTCGCGGTGCAGTTCCATTCGGTTGCCCGCTTGCATCGAGTGTGCCTACCGGCGGAGCTCGGCTCACCCGTCGCTTAGCCAAAATTGTTTCCAAGTCTGGCAATCGCGGCGGCAGTCATCAGCCTCTGATCCGTCAGCGTGCCGTTGTACCTCCGCACCGTCTCCCGGAACCTGCGCTCCCAAACGTTTTCGAACAGGATGATGATTTCCGAATGACCGGCGGTTAAGCTTTCCGCCAGTCGACGGAGGTCCCTGGCCGAGAACCCGAAGTCCGCCATTGAGGCCGCACGAACCGCTGCCTGCATGCTCGATTGAATCTTGTCCACGCTCGCGCCCGTCGCCTGGGCGGCCATCGCGGCAATTAGCGCGTTGACCTCGAGCGCATCCTGTGCGTCTCGCAGGCGTCCTCCCTGCATAGCCGACACCCGACCTTCGCCATCCTTTCTGATAAGCACGAAAGCATCGGGTCGAAGAATTTCCTCATTGTCGACAAGCCACGACCTCAGATCGTCGAGAAAGTCGAAGGGCATCAGGTGCTCCGGGAAGCTCACGTTGAGAACGTTGATGGAGCCTAACCGACCCAGATCCAGCGTCGCCGGCGTGTCGCGCCCACTCGGCTTTCGCGACGGCTCTTCGCCGCAGATAAAGATTGCCAGATGTATCAGTTCGCCGGACTTGGCCAGGTCGCGGCCACCCATGATCTGGTGCCAGTGATCCTCAAAGGTCTTTCTCGGCACAAAGCCCTTGCCCATCCGGACATAGGGATCTTGAAAGTAGACAAAGTCGTCGTCGACTGCGAGCACCACGATATAGTGTCCGCAGTCCCATTCGTCCGCTGCCGAGGCAGGCGTGTCCTTTTGGCTTCTCCACAATTGGGCAAGGGCGATGACGGGATGCCCGAGGCTCGTCGCCTGGCGGACATCTTCGAGTGTCAGACCCGCTTTCGCCTCGGCGTCAAAGCCCAGGGAGCGCGCACCGCGTACGAGGTCCTCCGGAAAAGTCCCGACCTCCGCATTGGTGCCAATGAGCCCCATCAGCGCTTCCTCGTCGACGTCACGACCCCAGTAACTCAGCACCGACTGCAGGGCTGAGGCCCCGCAGGAATATTCGGTCATTTGCCGGGTCTGCCTCAACAGGCGGAACTGCGTCTGGCTTGCTTTTCCAAAGCGTCGCGCTTGTCGTTGCTTGGTCATCCGTCGATTGATCGTCGCCTTGCCAATAGCGATCAAGGAGGTAGACGTAAGTTACCCGTAGCACCCGCCAAGATGCTCCGTACCAGACGGCTGGTGCGACTTGGCCGCAGGCCCTTTGGTCTCGCCGCTGACTGACCTGTGTGATGCCCGGTCCGCAACGACGGCCGTTGGCGACTATGCCGCGAGTTGCTTCTTTCAGTGACCCGACAGGACAAGCGTTCGCACGGGGAGCACCACTGCCTGCAGCCGGATAATCATGGCATGCACCAACCCCAAGGCATCAACTGCGTGAAGAGAGAACCGCTGAATCGAGCTCAGGTTCTGGTCGGTGGCGAGGATTTCCTCATTGCTGGCGATGGGTTTACCCGCCAAATCCTGGTTGGCCTAAGCCGATTTCCAGAGCTTTGCATTTTCGGCCCGATCGCTATGGTCGGAGACAATTCGAAGCCGAGCGGCGAGCCACCCCGTGATAGTCCGCAGGTTGATTTCGTGTTGTCCGGCAGCACCGCCGCTTTCGCGGACATCCTCAACGTGAAGGCCATGCTCGCGAACACGGGTACGGGCGAGGTCATCTGGGGACAGACCTTCGAGCAAGAGCTGGGGACGAAGGGCGTTCGCAGCGCAGGCGACAGCATCGCGGACTGCATCGTGCGTACTTTGGCCCAGCCCTTCGGCGTGATCTTTGCCAATAGCTGCGGGCTGGACCGAGATGTGAAGGCCGCAGATCTGGCGGCATATGAGTGCCTGGCCAGCTTCTACAGATATCGGCGCTCGTATCGTCGCGACCTTTTCGCGACGGTTCGCGAGCGCCTCGAGCGCAGCGTCATTGCGGAACCCGTCCATTCGGAGATATTCGCCTGCCTTTCTCAGATCTACACCGACGGGCATCGTTTTGGTTTTGCGCCCGGTTTGGACTGCGCAGGCAAGCGGCGGAGTTCGCCCAGAGGGCAGTCGATCTCGCCCCGACCTCGAGCCGCGGCTATCACGCTCAAGGCCTGGCGCATTGGTTCCTGCAGGACGTGGAGCCAAGCCTGGAGGGCTCTGCAAATCGCGTTGAAGCTCAATCCGAACGCCATCGAGGTAGCGGGCGACCTGGGCTTGCACTGGTCACTGCTCGGGGATTGGGACCGCGGTATTTCCCTGCTCCAACAAACGCTGGAACGAGACCCGTTTCAGGCAGACTCCGGCCGCGTCGCCATTTCTCTGTATCACTTCGTGAACAGCCGCTTCGAGAAGGCCCTTGCCGAAGCGAGGCGGATTCGATCACCGCACATCACCTACGGACTTGTGTGCAGGGCCATCGCTCTTGTCCGGCTCGGCCGCCGCGAAGAAGCGTCGGCGTCCGTCGCTCGCATGCTGAGCATCAATCCGCACTGTGGCAGCGGCGCGCTACTCGAATTGGGCGGCGGCAATATCGACGCGCACCTCGCCGCTGAAATCGAAACTGCGCTGGCAGACGCCGGGCTTCCCATGCAAGTCGCGTGATACCATAATGATTTCAGCTTTCCGGCCGAAAGAACCGACAGACTTTCGTGGGTCAGCCAGGCCCGGCCCTTCAGGCCTCCGATAACGGAGGCCGAACCTTGCGACCGAGATAACAGACCTCTTCATGGAGCCTGGTTTCACTCGGCTTCATGGGGATGAGCAGGTAGCTGTCCTCGGGCACAATCATCGGCTGGCCATCCTGGTAGGCGAAGGGCTCCCCCTTTCTCACGAACTGGAAATTTCCCGGTTCACCCGCATAGCGAAAGTCATCGAACTCCTTGGTCACGACCGAGTGCATTTCAAACACGTCAGCTCGAGCCGTCGCCGGCTTTTCATCACTCTCGATCATTCCCAAGAGCGACACGAGTGAAATCGCGGCTGCATAGGCGACATCGTTCGACGCCTTGTCAAAATGACTTCCCGACTCCAGCGTCGCCGACAGAGCGCCCCGGGCGTTGGCATAGTTCTCTGTGTCCCCGCCGATAGCACCTGACGAAAACTTGCTCCACCCTGTCATGATGCGCGATATTCCCAGCTTGCTGTAGAACTCCACAGCCTTTTCTTCCGCGACCAAGAATGGCACGTCGGCGATTGGCGCGGAATGAAAGTCCATGAAATAGTCACAGCTTTCGAGAACCGACTTCAGCTCTTGGGTCCGACGAAATTCGTACGAATCGTTGTCTATTTCGGATCCATAGTCTTCACGAAACATCCGGTTCATGTTGTGCTTGACGTATCGGCGCTCCGCCGCGATCGCTTGCTCGTTCGCACGGGCCAGCGTCAGAGAACCCCGTAGCAGCACGCGCTTGCCTCCAAAGAAGTCGAACAGCACCTTTTCGATGGCGTGGATGCCGCTCACCTCGTCCCCATGGATGCCGCAGAACATGATCACATGCGGTCCCGGCGCATCGCTGGTGATCCGCACGACACCTTGAATCACAGGGTCCCTGAGAATAGCCATGGGGCTCACTCTTTCCGGCGAGGCCGACATTGTGCGAACGCGTGCGGAACCGGTGGCGCCAACCTGCCGCGCACCATCGATGCGTCGAGTTCGGAGTCAGAGGCCGACGATTGGCACTCTAAGATACTTCTGAGCACCGCTATCTTCCGGCCGGCTTGGGCGCAAGATGCGTCTGCTTTTGCTACAGTAACTTACGTTACACATTTGCGGGCAAGTATATCCATTGGGCGCCGGCTCGGTTGTTTTGGAGCACTGGGCAGAGCGCCGACACTTGGGTCGACCGCAGCTCTCCTCTGAGCGGCGGTTCTGTGTCGCGTCGGTGCAGTCGTGACGTCGACCATCGGGGGAAGTGCTAGCGCGTTCGCAATCATGGGCACAACTGATGAGCGCAACACACAAGACGTCCTCTGTGAGGGTGCTCGAGCCGATCGAGCGCATATCCGAAGTGCTGTTCGGCCTTATCATGGTGCTTACGTTTACGGGATCGCTGAGCGCGGCAGAGTCCGGTCAGGCTGAAGTTCGGGCAATGCTGATCGGGGCCATCGGCTGCAACCTGGCCTGGGGCCTCATCGACGCCATCATGTACCTTATGAGCAGCCTTGCGGAGCGGGCATCGGATCGCCGTATGCTCGAGGCGGTCCGGCGGGCCGAGACGGCCGAGCAAGCCGGAGACATCGTTGCTCGCGCCCTGCCCTCACCCGTGGCGACCATCCTGACCACTGGCGATCTCGACCGAATACGCCTCGGGCTGTCGCGCTTGCCCGATAAGGCCGAACGGGTTGGGCTCGAAAGAGAGGATTGGCTTGGGGCAGTGGCTGTGTTCCTGCTGGTATTCGTGTCCACCATCCCTGTCGTGTTGCCGTTTGTGATCCTGGACAATGCCGGGGTGGCGCTACGGATATCCAACGCAATCGCCGTCGCGATGATGTTTGTCACCGGCTATGCCTTCGGGCGTGCCGCAGGATACCGGCCGGGGATAATGGCTGGCTCGATGGTTCTGCTCGGTGCTTTCCTGGTTGCCCTGACGATCGCGCTCGGCGGTTGAGCGACGAGCGACGACGTGCGCGAACGATCGACCTTGGTCGCCCTGCCGAACTCCCGCGCAAGATCGCCCGCACCAATACGATCGGGCAGCCCACCCGAGATACGCGGCAGTCCGAGCACTACGGTAACTTACACTTCGCCGCCTTGTTCGGCGTCCTGCAGGCGACAATGATTTGAAGCGAATTTGCAAGGAGCGCCTCTTCGCCGCCGTGCGGCTGCGGAAGTGTTCTGTCCTGTGGGGCAAACGGAAGCTGTCAATGCAATCGGTTCAAGCGTTCCCAATTGCCATCATCGACGAGGACTATGAGGGCAAGAATGCTGCAGGTCGCGGCATGCAGCAACTCGCTGCCGCGATCGAAAAGCTGGGCTTCCGTGTCGTCGCCGGCGTCACCTACGAGGACGCGCGGCGCCTCGTCAAAATCTTCAACAACGAATCCTGCTGGCTGATCTCGGTCGACGGTTCCGAAGACGCCGAAACCCGATGGCAGGTGCTCGAGGAGGTGCTGGCCGCCAAGCGCAAGCGCAACGATCGGCTGCCGATCTTCCTCTTCGGCGACGAACTCACCGCCGAGATGATTCCCATCAGCGTGCTCAAGCACGCGAATGCCTTCATGCGGTTATTCGAAGACTCACCCGAATTCATGGCACGCGCCATCGTGCGCGCAGCCCAGCTTTACCTGGAGCGTCTTGCCCCGCCGATGTTCAAGGCGCTCATGGAATACACGTTTCATGCGAGCTATTCCTGGCATACACCCGGCCACGGCGGCGGCGTCGCTTTTCGCAAGAGCCCGGTGGGCCAGCAGTTCTACGAATTCTTCGGCGAGAACACCTTGCGGTCCGATATCTCGGTGTCGGTGGGCAAGCTTGGATCCCTGCTGGACCATACGGGTCCCATCGCGGAAGGCGAGCGCAACGCCGCCCGAATCTTCGGAGCCGATGAGACGCTCTTCGTAGTGGGCGGCACATCCACCTCCAACAAGATCGTATGGCACGGGACCGTCAGCCGTGACGACCTCGTTCTGTGCGATCGCAACTGTCACAAGTCGATCCTGCACTCCCTGATCATGACCGGGGCTACGCCGATCTATCTCTTGCCCTCCCGAAATGGCTTGGGGATCATCGGTCCGATATCCAGGGAACAGTTCACGCCCCAGTCGATCAAGAAGAAGATCGCAGCAAGCAAATTCGCCAAGAAGACCGACGGCAAGGTCCGCCTGATGGTCATAACCAATTCGACGTATGACGGTCTCTGCTACAACATTGATGCGATAAAGGAGACGCTCGGCGATTCTGTCGAAGTGCTTCATTTCGACGAAGCCTGGTATGCCTATGCTAACTTCCACGAGTTCTACGACGGCTATCACGGTATCTCGTCGTCAAGCCGCGCGCGGTCGGCCAACGCAATCACCTTCGCGACCCACTCGACGCACAAGCTGCTCGCGGCATGGTCACAGGCGTCGATGATCCATGTGCAGCACGGCGAGAACAGGCGGCTGGACATGGCACGCTTCAACGACGCCTTCATGATGCACACCTCGACATCGCCCCAATACGGCATCATCGCATCGTGCGACGTCGCGGCGGCGATGATGGAACAGCCGGCTGGCCGCGCTCTCATACAGGAAACCATCGAGGAGGCGCTCAGTTTCCGACGTGCGATATCGGCCGTCAAGAAGCAGGTTCAGGGTTCCTGGTGGTTCGACGTCTGGCAGCCTGACACCATTGCCGATCGGCCCATCGAGACTAGATCGGAATGGGTGTTGAAGCCGGGCGATCGCTGGCACGGCTTCGAGGGCCTGGCTGAGAACCATGTATTGGTGGATCCCATCAAGGTTACGATCCTCAGCCCCGGCCTGTCGCCGAACGGTGATATGCACGAACACGGCATTCCTGCTGCTGTGGTGGTGAAGTTCCTATCGGCGCGCCGCATCGAAATCGAAAAGACGGGACTCTATTCTTTCCTCGTCCTGTTCTCGATGGGCATTACAAAGGGCAAGTGGAGCACGCTGGTTACAGAGCTGCTCAATTTCAAAGAGCTGTACGACGCCAACGCACCTCTGAAGGGTGTCCTACCGGCTCTCGTCGATGCGCATGCGGAAGCCTACACGGCAATGGGCCTCAAGGACTTGTGCGAGGGGATGCACAAGGTCTATCGTGAGGATAATCTGCCAAAGGCGCAGCGGCAGATGTATACCACGTTGCCCGAGATGGCGATGCTGCCCCGCGACGCTTACGAAAACCTCGTGCGCGGCCGCATTGACAGCGTCGAGATCGACGACCTGATGGGACGTATCCTCGGCGTGATGGTTGTGCCCTACCCACCCGGCATCCCGCTCATCATGCCCGGTGAACGTGTCACCGAGGCCACCAAGTCGATCCACGAATATCTTCTCTACGCTCGTGACTTCGACAAGAAGTTTCCCGGGTTTGAAACGGATATTCATGGACTGCGGTTCGAGCCGACCTCAGATGGAAGACGCTACCTGATCGACTGCGTGGCGAGCGGAGTTGGCGATGATCCCGCGTGACGTCAGGTCGCCGACCAGGGCGATCCCGTTCCACAAGCTGCTGAAGATCGTCGCGATCGTCGACGACAGCAACGCGCTGACCAAGACCTTGCTCGAGCAGATCGCGGCCGACGGCTATGAGATCGAGATCGCCGACAGTCCCGACCGCGACGTCTCGGAGGATGCATCGGTCGGCGCCTATATCGCTTCGGTTGACGCTGGCGGCCTGGAGGGGGCACGCAACCTGGCCCGCGCGGTGCGCGCGATCGGGTTCCGCACGCCGTTGTGGGCGCTGGCCGATTCCCACCAGCTCGCGGACATGGCGGTGCTCGCCCAGACGGGCGAGGTCGACGGTTATATCTACCTCGGACAGCAGACTCCTGCCTTCTATGCCAAGCAGGTCGTCGCCAGCCTGCTAATGTACGGAAAGACGCTGCTGCCACCGTTCTTCGGCGGGCTGATGGCGTATGACGGCGAGGCAAACATCGCCTTCGATTGCCCCGGGCATCAGGGCGGCCAATTCTATCGGAAGTCTCCCGCCGGCCAGCTGTTCTTCAAGCATTTCGGCGAGAACGTCTTTCGCAACGACCTGTGCAACGCCGATGTCGATCTCGGCGATCTCCTTATCCACGAAGGCCCGGCCGTGGAGGCGCAGCGCTATGCCGCGCGAGTGTTCGGTGCGGACAAGACCTACTTCGTGCTGAACGGGACGAGCACCTCCAACAAGATCGTGGCGAACGCCGTGCTTAAGCGCGGCGATCTGGTGCTGTTCGACCGCAACAATCACAAATCGCTGCACCAGGGCGCGCTGGTGCAGGCCGGTGCGATCCCCATCTTCCTGCCCACGGCACGCAATTCCTTCGGCATGATCGGCGCTGTCGACTGGAACGCCTGGGACGAGAAGTATCTCCGCAAGCAAATCCGCGACAACCCGCTGGTGAAGGACCCTGGCCGGCACAAGGCAGAGCGCCCGTTCCGGCTCGCCTGCATCCAGCTCGCCACCTATGATGGCACCGTCTTGAACGTCCGCAAGGTTCTGGAGCAGATCGGTCACCTCTGCGACTACATCCTGTGGGACGAAGCCTGGATCGGCTACAACGCCTTCCACCCACTCTTCGAAGACCACAGCCCGATGCGGATCGAGAACCTTGGGCCGCAAATGGCCGGCCTGTTTTCGACCCAATCCGTCCACAAGCAGGGGGCTGGCTTTTCGCAAGCGTCGCAAATCCACAAGCGCGACGAGCATATTAGTGGCCAGCGCCGGTTCGTCGAGCACAAGCGGTTCAACGAATCCTTCCTGATGAACGCGTCGACCTCGCCGTTCTATCCGCTGTTCGCCTCGCTCGAGGTAAACGCCAAGATACATGAAGGCAGGGCGGGCGAGATGCTGTGGGATCGCTGCATCGCGCTCGGCATAGAATGCCGAAAGAAGCTGCGCGAGTTCTGCCTATTCTACGAGGAGAACGGCGAGGGCGACGAGGAGAAGTGGTTCTTCGACCCGTTCGTGCCCGACAAGGTGACGATCCGCGATTCCGCGACAACCACGGATGTCACCGACGTACCCTGGGAGAGCCTTCCCACCGACGTGCTCAAACGGGAACAGCAGTGCTGGAACTTCCATCCGGAGGCTACCTGGCACGGGTACTCGGGCTACGCCGACGGCTACGCGATGGTCGATCCCAACAAGCTGGCGCTGCTCACGCCAGGGATCGATCGCGCGACAGGCGGATACCGGGACTTCGGTGTGCCGGCGACCGTGGTCGCCAACTATCTGCGCGAGCAGCGGATTGTCCCGGAGAAGTGCGACCTGAACAGCGTGCTTTTCCTGATGACGCCGGCGGAGGACGAGAGCAAGCTCAACACGCTGATCGCCAAGCTGGTCAGATTCAAGAACCTGTGGGATCGCGATGCGCCGTTGCCCGAGGTTCTGCCGACCGTCTGCGCGGCCAACGGCGGTCGTTACGCCGGCTATACGATTCGCAAGATATGCAACGAGATGCATGACTTTTACCGCAAGGCAAACGTCAAGGAGCTGCAGCGCCAATGCTTTAGGGCGTCCAGTTTTCCCGAACTCGCGATGCCTTCCGAGGAGGCCTACGAGGCGCTCGTCGCGAACAATGTCGACTACGTTCCGCTCGACGCCATCAAGGATCGCGTATCCGCCACGCTCGCGCTGATCTATCCGCCGGGCATCGGCGTCGTGGTGCCCGGCGAACGTTGGGACGATAGGGCGCGTCCGATGCTCGACTACTTCCTTGCATTTCAGGAGTCGTTCAACCGCTTCCCGGGATTCAACTACGAGGTCCAGGGCGTTTTCCAGGAGCGCGTGAACGGTCGCATCAAGTTCCATACCTACGTCGTTCGCCAGTGAAGGTCGCAGACAAGGCCGCGAAGGAGCAGCAAATGCCGCAAGAGAGCCAGCCAAAACGCATGAGCCTGATGCAGCTGACCTTCATCGTTGCGGTCAACATGATGGGCTCCGGAATAATCATGTTACCGACCAACATGGCGCAGGTCGGCGCGATTTCCTTGCTGTCGTGGTTCGTGACGGCGCTCGGCTCCATGGCGATTGCGTACGGCTTCGCGCAGGCCGGTCTTTTCAACCAGCGTCCCGGCGGCATGTCAGCCTATGCCGAAGACGCCTACGGCAAGTCAGGCTACTTCCTCGTCTTCATTCTCTACTTCCTCTCACTCGCCATCGGAAATGTCGCGATCGGCATCTCGGCGGTTGGGTATCTTGCGACCTTTTTCCCATGGCTGTCCTCCACTCCCGTGACGACCTGCATCGGAGTGATAGCGCTTCTCTGGCTGACGACGGTTGCAAACTTCGGCGGCCCGAGCATCACGGGGCGCATCGGATCGATCACCGTATGGGGTGTCATCATACCCGTTGGATTGCTTTCCATCATCGGCTGGTTCTGGTTCAGTCCGAGCGTATTTGCAGCCGCATGGAATCCGGGCGGGCTGAGCCTCGCGCAGGGCATGGGGTCGAGCATCTCGCTGACGCTGTGGGCATTCCTTGGCATGGAGTCGGCTGCGCAGAACTCCGCTGCCGTCGAGAACCCGAAACGGGACGTGCCACTGGCCTGCATGTTCGGTACGCTTGGTGCCGGCGTCATCTACATCTTGTCGACTACGGTCATCCAGGGAATCGTCCCGAATGCGGATCTGGCCAAGTCGACCGGCCCGTTCGGCCTCGCCTACGCGCAGATGTTCAATCCGACCATCGGATCGATCATCATGGTGCTGGCAGTCATGGCCTGCCTCGGCTCACTCCTCGGATGGCAATTCACGATAGCCCAGACCGGCAAGGCGGCGGCCGACGAGCGCATGTTCCCGTCCTTCTTCAGCAAGATGAACCGGCTCGGCGCACCGGTCACAGGGATGATCGTACTTGGCGTGGTCCAGTCCCTGCTCGCGTTGTCCACCATGTCGCCGACCCTTAGCGAGCAATTCGCTGCCCTGGTCAATCTGGCGGTCGTGACCAACGTCCTGCCCTACATCATCTCTCTGTCTGCGTTGGTGGTGATGATGAAGGCGGCTGGCGTCGCCCGCCAAAAGTTCCGGCTGAATGTGGCAGTGACCCTGGTGGCCATGCTCTACAGCACCTACGCGCTTTACGCGTCCGGCTTCGGAGCGGTCATGGGCGGCATGCTGGCCACCGCGCTTGCCTTCGTGGTGTGGGGCTTCATCGCTCCGCGTTTCGCCGCAAAACCCCTCGTGATCCCGGAACAGACTCCCGAGCTGGCCAAGGCAGCCTGACCCGGGTCGTCGTCCTGTCAATAGGAGATGAAGCATGGAACACGAAAGGTCGAAAGGTTGTGCCGGCCGGCGAACAGTCATCCAGGCCGGCTTGGCGCTCCTGTTCTCGGCAGGGCTGTCGCTTCTTCCCGTGTTTCCAGCCGCCGCGGCAACCTTGGATCGCGTCCGCGAGACGGGCAAGCTCATGATCGGCTTCCGGGTCGACGCACGGCCGTTCTCCTACCAGGACGCCTCGGGCAAGGCGATCGGCTACTCTATCGCCCTGTGCGAGCAGGTGGCGGCAGAGGTGAAGAGGGAGCTTAGGCTTCCGGCCCTCGCGCTCGAATGGGTTCCGGTCACTTTGGACCAACGTTTCCAGGCGATCGCGCAGCGCAAGATCGACTTGATGTGCGCGGCCGACAGCGCGACGCTGGAAAGGCGCAAGGAGGTGTCGTTTTCGCTTCCGATCTTTCCAAGCGGGATTGCGGCTGTCCTGAGAGCAGATGCCCCAGCGCCGCTGCGCGACGTTCTTGCCGGGCGACCGGCTTCGGGGCCTATCTGGCGCGCCTCTCCAGCTCGAATCCTCGAAGACAAGACCTTCTCCGTGGTCAGCGGTACGACCGGCGAAACCTGGTTGTCGGGCCGTTTGAAGGACTTCCAGCTCACCGCCAACGTCGATCGAGTAGCAAGCTATGACGACGGCATCACGCAGGTCCTCGACCGGAACTCCGACGTCTTCTTTGGGGACCGGCCGATCCTTTTGGAAGCCGCTGCGGAAAGCGCATCGGCCGCAGATCTTGTCGTGCTTGACAAGCTCTTCACATACGAGCCGGTCGCCCTGACGCTGGGCAGGAACGACGATGATTTCCGGCTCGTTGTCGATCGGGCTTTGAGCCGGGCTTTCAAGTCCGATGACTTCCCCGATGTCTATTCCAAATGGTTCGGGGCGCCGGACGATGCCATATTGGCTTTCTTTCGACAGAGCGCGATGCCTGAGTGATCTACGCCCTTGCGCCCGGTGGAAGCGCTGGCCCATCTGGGTCAGAGCCGACGTTCGCCAAAAAGCGGCAATCGTGGCGGCATGGCGAGCGCGAAGCATTTTCCGGTCCTTGCCCCAGCCACCTTCCGACATTCCTTTCATACGCGCTGGCACTTGCTGCGCTGGCGGCCGTGCCCGCGCACGCGCAAATGCTTGACGTTCCGATGACCACCGCGTCCGATTTCGGCGCCCGCAAGATATTCCTCATGCTGTTCCTGATGATCGGCCCGATCAAGATTCTCGTTCCGTTTGTCGAAATCACACATGGCGCCGATCGCGCGTTTCGTCGAACCTTGGCGAGGAGGGCCATTTTGTTCTCCGGCGCAGCGCTCGCACTTGCCGGCGTGCTTGGCCGCAGCATGCTCGAAAACTTCGAAATCTCATTGCCTGTGCTCGCGCTGACGGGCGGCGTGGTTCTGTTCCTCGTGGCTCTGCGAACCGTGCTTCAGCAATCGGCTGGTGCATCCGCTTCCGCGAGTCTCGCTGCCCAGCCGCTAAACCTGAAATCAGCCTTCGCGCCGCTCGCATTCCCGACGATCGTCACGCCTTATGGGATCGCCGCCGTGATTGTCTTCGCAACCCTTGCTGCAGACCGGGAGGGCGCGGAGCTCACTATGGCCGGCATGGTGTTGCTCATATTGGCCCTTGATTGGGTGGCGATGCTGTTTGCCGAGACGATCCTCCGACGAATCGGCACGGCGCTACAGGTGTTCGCCGTCGTGCTCGGCGTCACCCAGATCGCTCTCGGCCTACAAGTAATTCTGCACAGCCTATGCATGATCGGCGTTCTTGTCGGATGTACGAGCCAGGCACAGCCGTGATCCGTGATGCAATTATGACACGCCGAACCGCGAAAAACCTGCGTGGAAAAAACGTGATTTTCCGCAAGTACCGCCAGGTGTAATATCAAAAACGCGCAACGATAATCATTCTTGCAAGGGATAAAAAAATGATAAAATCGGCTCGTGACTTTCTGCGCATCAGCACTTGGAAAGTATCAATACAAGCAATGGTTGTAACATTGCTGTCCCTGATTGTGGCAAGCGCCGAGGCCGGGGAGCGAGACGCGGCCGACGCAGCACCGCCGGTTCTGCCTCTCGCTGCGACGCCGGGAGTGCCCTTCGACGTCGCGTTCGGCGTCTCATTCACGAACGACTATGTCTCGCGCGGCATAACCAATTCGAATAGCGAACCGGCCATCCAGGGCTATATCGAGCCCAGCGTCGAGATCCCTGATATTGGCACAGCCTATATCAACGTATGGTCCTCAAACGTCGACTATGGAGAAGGCTTCTCAGGTGCCGAGATCGACCTCGCCGCTGGCCTCCGGCCGCAATTCGGGCCGGTTTCACTCGACGTGGGCTACGTCCACTATCTCTACACGCCTGAACACGTGAGCCCTGACTACGGGGAGATCTTCGCAAAGGCAGATTATAATTACAATGACGTTGTTACCTTCGGCGGCCGAATATACTTTGCGCCCGACTTCAATCAGAGCGGAAATACGGCAACCTGGGTTGCCGGTGGCGTGAGAGTGCCCCTGCCGCACGATTTCTCCGTGTACGCCGGATTGGGCTACCAGTTCATCGATGACCCGGATGCGTTCGAACAACTCGCCTGGACTGCCGGCATCTCATACAGTTGGAAAGCAGTGACGGTCGACGTCCGCTACTGGGGCACGGATCTCTCCGATGAGGGGTGCGTCGTCCGCAGCGGATTCGCGGACGGTTGCGATTCACGTGTCGTCGCTACTCTTTCTATCGATACGAGCTGGTCGGAACTGAAGGATTGGATGTCCGGAAAGTGATCGCTTGAAATGGGCTGCTCGCGGTCTCCGCAGGGTGACACCGATACTCTGGCGGGCGGCGAATCGCGCAGACTGGCGGATTGGACGCGCGCGGAGACGGAACAATGCGCAGCGAACAAAGCTTCCTCCGCGCCTCGATCGTCGCGACGGTGCTCGTAGCGACGCTGGGCATTGCCTTCGGCCTGCTGTCGGGTTCGTTCTCGATCGCCTTTGATGGTGCCTATTCGCTGATCGATGCCGGTATGACAATGCTGGCCCTGTGGGTTTCAAATCTGATCCTGAGATCGGGACAGGGCAACGGCTTATCCGGCGCGCTTGTTAGCCGATTCACCTTGGGGTTTTGGCATCTGGAACCTATCGTCCTCGGGCTGAACGGGACGCTGCTGATCGCTGTTGCAGTCTACGCGCTGATCAATGCCGCGACCAGCGTCCTGAACGGAGGGCATGAACTCCGGTTCGACCTTGCCATCCTCTACCCCTCTTCACACTCGCCTCCTGTGCAACCATGGCTCTGATCGGAGCACGAGCGAACCGAAGCCTGAAATCGGATTTCATAGCTCTCGACGTGAAGTCATGGATCATGTCGGGCGGCATAAGCTCGGCCCTGCTCGTTGCGTTCATCATAGGCCAGACAGTGGCGGGGACGCGCTTCGATTTCATCTGCGTTATGTGGACCCGGTCGTTCTGGCGCTGGTGTGCCTTGTTATTATTCCCATACCCGTCGGCACCGTGCAGCGGGCCCTGTCCGACATCCTGCTTATCGCTCCGCCCGATCTGAAAGCCCACGTCGACCGGATGGCCAGCGAGGCTGTACGAAAGCATGGATACCTTTCCCACCGTGCGTATGTCGCGAAAGTTGGCCGGGCGATACGGGTGGAGTTGTATTTCATCGTGCCGAAAGACTTTCCTGCGACCGGCATCATGGAATGGGACCGCATACGCGACGATGTGGGCGCGGCTGTCGGGGGTGAGAGCCACAATCGCTGGCTGGTCGTTGCCTTCACGGCGGATATTCGCTGGGCCGAATAGTCGCCGACCGGTGGGGTCCTACTGAGACCTGGCCCAACTGTCGATGCTGGCTTTGAGGCCGCAATTGCCGCTCTTGTAAGAGCGATCAGAGCTCGCGATCTACTCCAATGCACCAAGGCCCAGGCCGTGAAGCTGCAAACCGCTTCGAAGCTGGAGAAGGTCAAAGATCGCTCAAGCCGCGACGACGTCTGAACGCTACGGTAACTTACCCCTTGATCCTTGATCGGCGCCAGCTCCGCGATGATCAATGTATTGCAGGATGCGATCGCCGCCTCGGCGGGCGGCTTTGCCAGAACACCTCTTTGGTGTCGAGAATATCCGCAAGCAGACTGTCGAACGGCCTTCGACGCCACGTGGGTCGGCGCCGTTTCTGGTGCGCGTGAGAGAGCGGGAAAAGATGAGACAGGTCGGCGTGCACTCGGAGGTCGGGAAACTGAGGACCGTATTGGTCTGCAAACCTTCCCTTGCCCATCAGCGACTGACCCCCGGCAACTGCCACCAACTCCTCTTCGATGATGTGATGTGGGTACACGAAGCACAGAAGGATCACCACGACTTCGTGCTCAAGATGCAGCAGCGCGGTGTCGAGGTGCTGGAACTGCACGAGCTCCTCGCCGAAACCGTTGAACAGCCCAAGGGCCGGCGTTTCCTGCTCGACCGCCTGATTACACCGAATTCGGTCGGCTTTCAGAATGCCGCCTTCATTCGCCCCTGGCTCGACGAATTGCAGCCGACAAAGCTGGCGGATCATCTGATCGGCGGAATAACCATCTCCGACTTGCCCGACAGTATTGGGAAGGGCATGATGGAAGAGGCCTTCGGCGGTGTAGAATTTATCCTGCCGCCAATACCCAACACCCTGTTTCAGCGCGACCCGTCATGCTGGTTATACGGCGGGGTGACATGTAACGCGATGTATTGGCCTGCCCGCAAACCGGAAACGTTACTGCAGAGGGCGATCTACAAATTTCATCCGTCGTTTAGGGATGCCGACTTCAAAATCTGGTGGGGCGACACTGATGAGCCATTCGCAGCGGCGTCGATCGAAGGTGGGGACGTTATGCCGGTTGGCAACGGCGTCGTACTCATTGGGCTGGGCGAACGCACGACGCATGAGGCCGTGGGCCAGGTGGCCCTCGAGCTTTTTCGCAATAAGGCGGCGAGTCGCGTGATCGGATGCCTGATGCCCAAGAGCCGCGCGGCCATGCATCTCGACACCGTGTTCACGTTCTGCGACCGCGATCTCGTCACTGTCTTTGAGGACGTGGTCAACCAGATCCGCTGCTACAGCATTTACCCCCTCAACGATGGCGGACATTTCGAAGTACGTCCGGATCAGAAGCCGTTGCTGGCCGTCGTTCAGGAGGCCCTTGGGTTGAGCAAGCTGCGGACGGTAGCCACCGGCGGAAACGCCTTTGAAGCCGAGCGCGAGCAATGGGACGACGGCAACAACGTCGTCGCCCTCGAGCCCGGCGTGGTCGTCGCTTACGACCGCAACGTCCACACCAACACGCTCCTGAGAAAGGCCGGGGTCGAGGTCATCACGATCCGCGGCGCAGAACTCGGCCGGGGACGTGGAGGCGGACATTGCATGACGTGTCCGGTGTGGCGTGACGCCGCCTAGCGAGGCGGGTTTCGCGGACTCCAATGGAGAGAACCAATGAGCTTCAATCTTCGCAACCGCTCGCTCCTCACGGTGCAGGACTATACGACGCGGGAGTTTCAATACGTGCTCGATCTCGCCCGCGATCTGAAGCGGGCCAAGTATGCACGCACCGAGCAAATGCACCTCAAGGGCAAGGAAATCTGCCTGATCTTCGAGAAGACGTCGACGCGCACCCGCTGTGCGTTTGAAGTTGCCTGCTATGACCAGGGCGCCAACGTCACCTATTTGGATCCAGCAGGCTCGCAGATCGGTCACAAGGAGTCGTTCAAGGACACCGCCCGCGTGCTCGGTCGCATGTTCGATGCGATCGAATATCGAGGCTCGGCACAGAAGGGCGTGGAACAGCTGGCAAAATATGCCGGAGTTCCCGTCTACAACGGTCTGACCGACGAATACCATCCCACGCAGATGCTCGCGGACGTCATGACGATGCGCGAACACAGCGACCGGCCCATCCCCGATATCAAATATGCCTATCTGGGAGACACCAGGTCCAACATGGGGCACTCTCTGATGATCGCCGGCTGCCTGATGGGCATGGATGTTCGCATCTGCGGCCCGAAACAGCTCTGGCCCTCCGACGAATACGCCAAAATCGCCAATGAACTGGCCGAGAAATCCGGTGCGCGCCTGAACATCACGGACGACATCGCCGCTGCGGTAAAGGGCGTCGACTTCATTCACACCGACGTCTGGGTCTCGATGGGCGAACCCAAGGAAGTGTGGGCCGAGCGCATCAAGATGCTCAAGCCCTACCAGGTGAACCGGGCCATGATGAAGGCGAGCGGCAATCCCCAGGTCAAGTTCATGCACTGCTTGCCTGCCTTCCACGATACCGAAACAGTCCTGGGAAAGCAGATCGCTGAGAATTACGGCATGTCGGATGGGCTTGAAGTCACGGACGACGTCTTCGAATCCGAAAGCAACGTTGCGTTCGAGCAGGCTGAAAACCGCATGCACACGATCAAGGCGCTGTTGGTCGCCACCCTGGGAGACTGAACGATGCGGATCGTCATTGCGCTCGGAGGCAACGCGTTGCTGAAACGAGGCGAGCCAATGACTGCGGACGTCCAGCGTCGGAACGTCCGCGTCGCCGCCGAAGCCATGGCACCGGTTGCGGCGGAGCATCAGCTTGTGATCAGCCACGGCAATGGTCCGCAGGTAGGGCTACTCGCCTTGCAAGGCGCGTCCTACAACGCCAATGAAATCTATCCGCTCGATGTCCTCGGCGCAGAGACGGAGGGGATGATCGGCTACATGATCGAGCAGGAGCTCGGTAACCTCCTGCCCTTCGAGATGCCATTCGCCACGCTGCTGACAATGGTCGAGGTCGACGGCGACGATCCCGGCTTCAAGGACCCGACCAAGTTCGTGGGGCCCGTCTACGACGAGTCGGAAGCCCGGCGCATCAAGACAGACAAGGGGTGGACGTTCAAAATGGACGGTGCGAAATGGCGCCGCGTGGTGCCCTCGCCTCTCCCGAAGCGGATATTTGAGATACGGCCAATCAGATGGCTTTTGGACCAAGGCACAGTAGTGATCTGCGCGGGGGGTGGCGGCATCCCGACCATGTATGACCGTGGCGCCGATCGCAAACTTGTCGGTGTCGAGGCAGTCATCGATAAGGATCTGTGTTCGGAGCTGCTGGCCCGCGAGCTCGGTGCTGACCTCTTCGTTATGGCGACAGACGCCGACGCGGTGTTCGTTGGTTGGGGTACGCCCAAACCGAAGGCCATCCACACAGCCAATCCGCGGGCCATTCTGGAGCACAAGTTTCCCGCCGGGTCGATGGGACCGAAGGTAGAGGCTGCCTGCCGCTTCGCCGAAAGTACCGGACACAGAGCCGCCATCGGCGCGCTGGCCGACATTGCAGCCATTGTGCGCGGCGAGAAGGGAACGATCATCGGAAAGGACTTCGAAGGTCTGACCTGGCACTGACGATTCGGCAACGCGACGATTCCGAGCACTCTCAGCACAAACGGAAGCGCGATGGAAACCGGCAATCGAACTCCAGCCGCCAGGCGCGCGAGCCCGGTCGCAGATCACGTGCGAGCACCTGACAAGGGCAAGAGCCTCGGGATGGCAGCGTGCACAGCCATCGTGGTCGGAAACATGGTCGGGTCGGGCTTCTACCTTTCACCCGCTGCCGTCGCTCCCTATGGCAACCTCGCCATTCTTATCTGGATCGTGATGGGCGCCGGGGCGATCTGTCTTGGCCTGACATTCGCGAGGCTGGCGCGCCTGGCGCCGGCAACCGGCGGACCCTATGCCTACACGCGGCTGGCCTACGGGGACTTCCCTGGCTTTCTCATCGCGTGGGGCTATTGGATCTCGATCTGGGCCTCTCTGCCAGTGATCGCCGTCGCTCTTGCCGGTGCCGTGGTCGACCTACTCCCCATACTGCGGGTACGGGCGATCGTCATTGTCCTGACCGTCGGCGCGATCTGGGCTGTCGTGCTCATCAATTTGCGAGGCGTCAAGGCCGCGGGACTGATGGCAGAGGTGACGACATACGCCAAGCTTGTGCCGTTCGGTGCCGTTGCGCTCGTCGGTCTGTTCTTCATCGACACATCGCATTTCAGTGAGTTCAACCCCAGCGGCGTGCCGTTACTGCAGGCAAGTGCCGCTCTCGCCCCGCTGACGATGTTCGCGTTCCTTGGACTCGAATCGGCAACCGTTCCGGCAGGCGACGTTCGCGATCCCGAGCGCACGATACCTCGGTCGACGGTCCTTGGGATCACGATTGCTGCCACGCTCTACGTGCTTGGAACGATCGTTGTGATGGGCGTGCTGCCGCGACAACAACTCGTCCATTCGCTCGCTCCTTTCTCCGACGCTGCTCAAATGATGTGGGGACGCGCCGGCCAGATCTCGATCTCGATGGCGGTCATTCTGTCGTCGATCGGCGCTCTGAATGGCTGGACCCTGCTGATGGGTCAGGTTCCAATGGCGGCGGCACGCGACAAACTGTTCCCGCCAATGTTCAGCCGCTTATCGGAACAAAACGTGCCGGCGATCGGAATCGTCATCTCGGCCGCACTGGCAACGCTGCTCATCCTCGTTCAGGCGATCGGTTCGGGAGGGTTCGCGGCGTTCTACAATCTGGTCGTCGGGCTGAGCACGATGGCGGCAGTGGTCCCCTACGCATTCTGCGCATTGGCAGGCAGCCTGGTCTCGGCCCGTGTCAGCGGCGGGACGCGCGTCCCCCGCGTCACGGCCGTCGAGCTTGTGGCATTCGTTTTTGCCATGTTCACGCTCTACGGCTGCGGCGCTGAGCCGGTCCTTTATGGACTGGTCCTTTTGCTGCTCGGAATTCCTGTGTTCGTATGGCAACGCCGGCGCGCGGGGCTTGTTGAGAGTTAGACATTCGCCATGCCACTGTTCATGGTCCAGATGCTGCGCCCAGACCCTGGACATCGGACAAAGAAGCGAGGGCCAGATCTTCCGCCAGCACGTGGATCGATTTGAGAGCGCTGTCCAATAGTTTCAGTTCGGTACGCAGTGCGGGTTTGCGCTCGTTCGGCAGCGTCTGGATAAGGTTCTCGATCATCGCGCGCAGCCGGCGCGCCACCTGGAAATTCTCCGCGCCGTAATAGCGTATTTCCCTGACAGCCAGCTGCACAAAATCGTCCCAATCCGGGGTCCGGAAGATCAGGCGCAACTGCCCTGAACCGTCGACGACTTCATCGCCGTGGAGGCGCCGGCCGCCGACCTTTCGGAGCAAGCGATGCAACTGGTCGATGGCGACCACTGCGGTTGTCGGGTCGTTGATCGCCTTTGACAATGCCTTGATCCCTACGTCGACAATGATGCGAAATGCAAAGGCGGAATCTTGCTCGATGGTGCGCTCGGGCCCAAAGGCAACATTGCGAACGAGCCGGCGTTCGGCGATCTTTCCGGCATCGCCATACAGCCGAAAAAGCGGTTCATCCGATGCCACGAAACTGCCCACACGCTGGGTCAGCTCGATGACAAGGCCCGATCTCCGCGCCTCGCCAACAAGGGCCTTCAGGTTCACCGCCAGGATGATTCCGGATCCGCCCCGATGGAATATCGTGCGGTCTGGCACGAGGTTCAGTTGCGTCTCGTGGCGAACATCCCGGCTGTCGAATAGGTCAGGATATACGTCTTCAATCACGCCGCTTCCCAAATCGCCGATGCGTTGGACGATGCTGACCGGCCGCAACAACCGTGCAGCATGGTCGATCAAATAGAGAAAGCCTATGATGGAGCAATATCCAAGAACACCGGCGATGCCTATCAAGAAATATCGCGCTTCCTCTGCAATTCTTCCTAATACTCCGACCGAAAACAAGAGAGTAAAGATGAACAATCCGACCGTCATTCGGATAACGTTATCACGCAGAAGCGATGATCCTAGGTGTCAATTGACCGCTTGCCACCTGAATAGCTACAAGCAGCGATCCAAACGTAAAAACTATGAACGTAAGAGTAAGAGTTACAATAGTCTGGAGAACGGCTTCTGCACCTGACGGATCCCCCGGCCACAACTGTACCAAGACAAATTTTTCCTTGATCAAATCAAGCGTCTGGATGGTTGTTATGTATAGCAAGAGCGCTACAAAAGGAACTATCCATAGCGTGGATCTGATGTAGCTCCTGAAGCTATACCACTGGTTCCATTGCATCTGCGTTCCCTCATCTTGAACGGGAAAACACGTCGGTCGACAGCGACGAGTGCCATCCGATTGCGCAAGATACAGCGCACCACTGCCACACGCTGATCGCCCATGCAGGAGCTAAACACGCGCCCACAGGAGTCGCCATACGGTGGAAGGTGAGGCCGCCGACGCTACGGTAACTTACCCCTTGATCCTTGAACGCGCCTCGACCGGCGACAATCAATGAGATCAGAGAAGCATGCGTGCTGCGTTGCGTAGTGCGCGCCATCTGCAGCGCAGGCGAAGTCGTGGAAGCCGACCTCTGGCGCCGACGCTGCCGCGATTTCGGAAGGGTGGTGTCATGACCATTGTTAACGTGGGACTGACTCGAGTTGCCGCGATCGCATTGGCCCTGCTGATGGCGTGCGGCGTTTCAGCTGCCGTTTCGGCTGAGACCCAAACGCCCAGCGAGGCACCCGCCACTGAGGCTGAGGCACCCGAGCCGCTGTCCGCCGACGAGATGGAAGTCCTCGTCGCGCGCATTGCGCTCTACCCTGACGAACTCGTGGCCGTCATCTCGGAAGCTTCGCTCTACCCGCTGCAGATCGTCGAGGCGGCCCGCTTCCTTGATAAACTGAAGAAGGACAAAAACCTGAAGCCGAAGGAGGACTGGGACGGCAGCGTGATCTCACTGCTGAATTACCCCGAGGTCGTCAGGATGATGAGCGACGACCTCGACTGGACGCAGTCGCTTGGAGATGCCCTGACCTACCAGCAGAAGGACGTCCTGATTGCGATCCAGCAACTGCGCGATGAGGCGGTTGCCAAGGGAATCATCAAGAGCGACGAGAAGGTTCAGGTCGTCCAGAGTGGCGGCAATGTCGTCATTCAACCGACTGTCGCGGAGACGATCTACGTGCCGCAGTATGAGCCGCAAATGCTCTATGCGCCCGATTACCCACCGCAACCGATTTCCTATTATCCGGAGCCGTATCCCAGCTATTACTACCCGACCGCCGGGTACTTCGCAGGCGCCGTGACCGGTGTCCTTTGGGGCGCCGCCATGGACTGGGATAACTGGGACGTCTGGGGCGGAGGCTGGAACGGTGGCGACCTCGATATCGACTGCAACAACTGCTTCAACAACATCAACGGCAAGGTCAACTGGAAGGACGTCGACTGGAAGAACGTCGACCGGTCGAAGATCAACTTCGATCGAAATCAGCTGGCCAACTTCGACCGCACGAAAATCAAGGACGGCATCAAGGCGAACGGCGCCAACTCCATTCGAAGCAGAGCGGCTGACGTCAACAGGGAGCGCGCCGGCAACCGCGCCGACCGGACACCCAACCGGGACATACGAAAGAGCGCGCTGGGCGACCAGCAAAGGCTGGCCGGCGACCGCCGGGGCGCAGGCACCGGCGCGAATGCGAAAAGGCCGAACGCCGGCGTCAACAAAGGCAACGTCGGGAAGCAGGGTGGCGTCAATCGCCCTTCAGGCAAGCCGAAGGCCGGCGCCAAAGTCGACCGCCGGCCAAGCAAGCCGTCGGGGCTGGGCAACGTCAACCGCGGCAAGGTCTCGCAGGTCAATTCGAACCGCGGCCGTCAGAGCATGGGTGGTGGGGCACACGGCGGCGGCCAGCGTGCCGCCACGCGAGGCGGCGGCCGTCATCCCGCGGCACGAAGCGGCGGCCATCGTCCCCAGGCGCGAAGCGGTGGTCACCGAGGCGGCGGGGGCGGCGGCGGTCGTGGTGGTGGCGGCGGACGCCGGCGGTGACTTGAACGGAGGATCGGACGATGACTTGTCTTTCCACCATTCTGCGTTCGGCCTTCGCTGCCGCCATTCTTGCGGTGCTTGCGGCCTCAGACACGCGTTCCGCCTCTGCGGCGGAACAGATCGACATCTCCTCATTCGCGGCGTCGGAGAAGTCGCCGACCTTCGATGATCCCGCGGCGGCGGTCGGCGCCTTCAAGGCAGCGCTCGTCGCTAATGATCTCCCTGCCCTCGCGAAGCTTGTGGGGCTCGATGCTGAGAAGCTGAAAGCCGATGAAGACGCGGCGTCGACTTTTGCCCAGATCCGCGAGGCTGCGGCCAAGCAACTGACCATCGAAGATCTGGGTGACCGAAGGGTGCTGCATCTGGGTGAAAAGCTTTGGC
The DNA here is from genome assembly GCF_055811815.1 of Mesorhizobium sp. WSM4836. Taxonomy (NCBI): domain Bacteria; kingdom Pseudomonadati; phylum Pseudomonadota; class Alphaproteobacteria; order Hyphomicrobiales; family Phyllobacteriaceae; genus Mesorhizobium; species Mesorhizobium sp. WSM4836. Next base: position 202,307 of record NZ_JBVVQF010000002.1, on the reverse strand, counting down.
CCTTCCCGTTTCCGCTGGTCAAGGACAAGGACGCGAAGTGGGCCTTCGACACGACCGCTGGACTGGAGGAGATCGTCAACCGGCGTGTCGGCGAAAACGAGCTCGAGGCAATTAACACCATGCGGGCGTATGCCGATGCCCAGCGCGAGTATGCCTCCCAGGACCGAGATGGCGACGGCATGCTGGAGTACGCGCAGAAGCTGATCAGCACGCCAGGCAAGACCGACGGACTGTACTGGCCGCCTGACCAGGGCGACGGCGACAGCCCGGTGGGAGAGTTTGCCGATCAGGCAGCCCTGGGCAAAGCAAAGAAGGGCGAAGGGTACTTCGGGTACAGGTTCCGCATCCTGACCGGCCAAGGCGACAACGTCGCCGGCGGGCGCTACGATTACGGGATCAATGGCAACATGATCGCCGGGTTCGCGCTTCTCGCCTGGCCGGTCAAATACGCCGAAACTGGCGTTGCCACCTTCGCCGTAAACCAGCAGGGCGTCGTCTACCAGGTCGATCTCGGCCAAACGACCGAATCGATGGCGAATGCCATCAAGCGCTTCAACCCCGGCGACGCCTGGAGCATCGTGAACGACTGAAAGGAGCTGGGCGTCGAAATGACGCCTCTGAGCGGATGATGCGCTTAACAACCCAAATAGACGACCCGCATCAATCAGGGATCAGGTTCACGGCGAGATGGCACGTCAAGAGCCGATGACAGGTCTGGAGAAATGGCATGAGCAAGGACAAAGAGAAGAACAGGAAGGGTGAACGCGACGGCGAGGAGGAGAGTCGGGGAGACATTGCGAATCCCGCCGAGGGGACCGACGGCGTTTCGGACACGGCCGGGGAAAAGTCGGGCGGTAAATACAGCAAGAAAATCGCCCGGCTGCAGGTCGAGCTGGCTCACCTCCAGGCGTGGGTAAAGAAGTCCGGCGCGCGTATTGCAATAATCTTCGAGGGCCGTGACGCCGCCGGCAAGGGCGGGGTGATCAGGCGCATCACCGAGCGGGTCAGCCCACGTGTGTTTCGCGTCGTGGCACTGCCCGCGCCAACCGATCGTGAGAAGTCCCAGATCTATATGCAGCGTTATGTCGCCCACCTGCCGGCCGCGGGCGAGATCGTGATCTTCGACCGCTCCTGGTACAACCGTCCAGGCGTCGAGCGCGTGATGGGCTTTTGCCCGGAGGGAAAGGCGCGTCGCTTTCTCGAATTGGCGCCGCGTTTCGAGGCTGCGATCGTCGAAAGCGGCATAACGCTGCTGAAATACTTCCTGGACGTCAGCGAAGACGAACAGGAGAAGCGTTTTCGCCAGCGTATCGATGATCCATTGCGGCAGTGGAAGCTGAGCCCGATGGACGTCGAATCATACCGGCGTTGGTGGGACTACACCAACGCCTACAACGAGATGATCAGCATGACCGACACCCGCCACGCGCCGTGGTGGATCGTCCCGTCCAACGACAAGAAACGCGCGCGCATCAACTGCATCTCGCACATCCTGAGTTCAATTCCCTACGAGCGCGTCGCGTTCGAAGAACCCAAATTGGGCAAGCGCCAGAAGCGCCCGGACGACTTTGTGGAGGGCACGACCGCCAGAAACGTGGTGCCGGACGTGTTTTAGCAGAATGCCTTCGCAAGTCGATTCAAGTCAGGATCCCAGCAGACGGTATGTCAATTCGGAGGACAGGAAATGGCCGACATAAAAGGCACAGAAATGAACGCGGCGCCCCCGAGCGCGAGCGAGCTCCGGATGCTCCTGCTGAAGGAGCAGATGGCGGAAGCAAAAAAACGCGAAAGTCAAGTGAAGCGGGAGCAAGACAAGCTCACGGAGTTCACAGAAAATTTCCTCAAGAACCAAGTTACCGAAGGCGAAGTGGCGATGGTACGCCGGCTCGTCATGAACGCCGTCAAGGATGGCAAGTTCGAGGCGCTTGTTTACAGCTTCCCCTCGGAACTTTGCACCGACAGCGGGAGGGCCATCAACAGCGGCGATCCGCAGTGGACCGAAACGCTGCAAGGCAAGGCGAAGGAGTTCTACAATCGCTATGTCGAGTTTGGTCGGCCGCAAGGCTTCAAGCTCAAGGCGATGATCGTCAATTTCCCAGGTGGTATGCCCGGCGATGTCGGCTTCTTTCTGAGTTGGGCGCCCGAGGCGAAGTAGGCGAGCCCCGGGCAGCAACGGTCAGGTTCCCAAATGGGTCTAAAGGACTCTACTTCACTGTGGAACGGCCCTGCTCCGGAATCCGGGGGCGAGACTGTGGACGCGAGCTCTGGCCGCTTGGCGTGCGTCCTGCCGCCACTCTCGCCAGTTCAACTGTCGGCGCTCTCAAAGTCGACTCAATGCTATCAGTTGGCGGTTGAGGGACGAATGGAACTGCCGCTCGTTCCCCGAGCAGCGGAGAAAGTCGTCATCGATCCGGATCAAGGTATCGACATTGCCGTCCATGATGCTCTTCGCGAATGCCTTGAACAAATAGCGACCAATCTACTGGTCGTGGTGAAACTGGCTGATACCGAAGGTCCACACCAGCTGCGAACCGGCTTGCGGCGGCTACGATGCGTGTTCTCGATCTATGCTTCGATCTTGAACAACGCCGAGTCAGCCCGGCTGGCCGGGGAAGCGCGATGGCTCGCGCGTGCGGTAGGCAGTTTGCGCGATCTCGACGTCGCAGCCAACAAGATCGCGTCCGAAACCGAAGCCAATCCGGATGAGCCATCGCTCCGACCGATTGCCGAGCGGTTCGCGCGGAAAGCCGAGGACCGACGCCAGCAACTCCGCCGCCGACTGGCGCTGCCATGTTCGCGATATTTCCTTATCGACCTGGTCCGTCTCGTGGAGAACCGGGGCTGGACTCGCAACCGAGAATGCCGAGGCAGCGGTGATGTGCCGGCAACGATCAACGAGTTCGCCAGGATTGCCATCAGCGACTGCTGGAAGGCCAGTTGCGAGGCATCTCGAAGACTCGATGGACTGGATTTCGACCGGTCTCACGAATTCAGGAAGGAAATCAGGAAGCTGCGATACACAGTCGAGTTTCTGAACTCGCTGTTCGCGGAGTCACAGACCCGCCCGCTTCTCGGCTCCCTGCGGAACCTTCAAACGCTGCTCGGCAGCGTCAGCGACGCATCGATGATCCAAGCCATGTTGACGAAGGAAGCGCTGACCAAAAGACATACCAGGCTAGAGTACGCGGCCGGCTGGCTGATTGGCACCCAGAATTCGCACGCCCGGTCGGAATGGATGAGGGCAAAATCTGTCTGGTCAAAAATCGAGAGAACCCGCCCGTTCTGGAGTTGTAACGCCGGCTCCCTTGCTACGGGCGATACGGCAAACTCCCGAACTCTAACCAACGAGCTTTGAAAATGTCGGGCGTCTGCCTTGCGGGAGAATTTGTCATGAGAAAATTGCTGGCTATCTTCTTCCCGATTCTCTCCGTAGTTGTTGCTGGCTGCGGATCTCTCGACGGCGCATCGATTGCCAGTGCCTATGTGTTGACCGCCCACTGCTACACACACGACTACACAAATATCAGGACCGGCGGGTGCTCAGGCCATACGTGGCATTAGGCAGGCGGCGATGAGCAAGCTTCAGCACTCCTCTCTTTTCGCAATCGCCGTCGCGACCGGCCTGTCGATGATTTCGACCGAACAGGGCTCGGCCGGCGGAACTCTGACTGGACGACAGCTTCAGCGGAAGATGGCTGGACACGCCTGGGCGTGGAAGTCGCAAGCATTCGGGTCAAGCGGCGTGGCAACCTGCTATCGAGACGGTCGGCTGGTAATGACAGTCGACGGGGTTGACGGCCTCAAAAGAGGGAGATGGCGGATAGAGGGCAATCGATTTTGCACTACCCTGGCCGGAAGTACGGAAAGTTGTTTTGAAGGGATAAGCCAACCCGGCAAAGAGACGCTCTTTTCGGCCAAACCACGAACGACCTTCACATTGAGGGACTCAGACTAGGCATTTGACAGGTGAGTGCTTTGATCATGACGCGGGTCGCTGTGCGGGGGATCGTTTGGCTCGTTATGCAACTCCGCGGCACTGGCTGGCGATCCTGCATGATGTTACTGGAAGTTACATGGTTGGTCCGGGCGCGCTGCTTCACAGTTGAACCTGCAGTGCCGATCGGCCAAGCACTCCGGCTAGTGCCGCACGCTATACAAAGGGCATAGTTTGCCAGAATCCGGCGCAACTCGGCGGCGTTTTCAGCTCGTCCTGATCAAGCCGTCGCACTATGACGATGATGGGTATGTCATCCGCTGGTGGCGGGCCATAATCCCGTCGAACTCGCTCGCCGCTCTTTATGGCATCGCGGCCGACGCTGCCGCGCGCGAGGTGCTGGGACCGCGCGTCACTGTCGACATAACCGCGATCGACGAGACCAACACGCGCGTCCACATCTCCAAGCTGATCGCGAAACTCAGATGCAACGACAATTTCGGACTTGTCGCTTTAGTTGGCGTCCAGTCCAACCAGTATCCCCGTGCGCTGGATATAGCTCGACCATTCCGCGATGCAGGGATGTCCGTCGTCATGGGAGGCTTTCACATTTCAGGATGTCTCGCCATGCTCGACGGCAAGGCCGTTGGGCTCGACGAGTGCCGCCGAATGGGAGTCTCGATGTTTGCAGGCGAGGCCGAAGGACGCCTTGAGATAGTGTTGCGCGACGCCGCTGCAGGAGAGTTGAAGCCGCTGTACAATTTCATGAACGACCTGCCTGATATCGAGGGGTCGCCGGTTCCGTTCCTGCCGAAAGCGAGTGTCGAGCATACGCTGGGGCTCTCCACCAGCTTCGATGCCGGCCGCGGCTGCCCCTATCAGTGCTCCTTCTGCACCATCATCAAAACGTGCAGGGCCGCAAGTCGCGCTTCCGTTCGGCGGACGATGTCGAGAAGCTCGTGCGTTTGAACTGGAAGGAGGGAATCCACAAGTTCTTCATCACCGATGACAATTTCGCCCGAAACAGGGACTGGGAAGCCATCCTGGATCGGCTGATCGAGCTGCGTGAGAAGCACACGATCCCGCTCGGCCTGATGATCCAAGTCGACACGCTATGTCACAAGATTCCGAATTTCGTCGTAAAGGCCAAGCGTGCCGGCGTTACGCGCGTCTTCATCGGGTTGGAAAATATCAACCCTGACAATCTCGCGGCGGCGAAAAAGCGCCAGAACAAGATCACCGAGTACCGCAAGATGCTGCTCGCGTGGAAAGCGCAGGGGATTATTACCATACATTCTCGGCTTCCCTGCCGACACCCCCGAGACAATTCGGCGGGACATCGCGATCATCCAGCGTGAACTGCCGCTCGATATCATCGAGTTCTTCTGCCTAACTCCGTTGCCGGGCTCGGAAGACCATCAGGTTCTCTGGAAAGACCGAGTCGAGATGGACCCCGACCTTAATTCCTACGACGTCGAGCATGTCTGCACGTCGCATACCTTGATGAGCAAGCAGGCGTGGGAGGATATTTATCGGGAAGCCTGGTCGCTCTACTATTCGCCGGAGCATATGCAGACGCTTCTGAGGCGCGCGGTAGCGACAGGAGTGCCTGTTGCCAGCCTCGTAAAGCTCCTAGTGACTTTCGGGACCTCCGTTCCTCTCGAAAACATGCACCCCCTGCAGACCGGCATTCTGCGACTCGTCCGCCCATCCGAGCGCCGGCCCGGCCTGCCACGCGAAAACGCCCAAGTCTTTTGGCTCCGTCTGGCCTGGCGAACCGTGACGAAGAACATTGTCATCATGAGCCGGATCGTCCGTCTATTTCTGACGGCGCGGGCGATCGCGCGTAAGGCGGGTGCGACAGCCTACATGGACCGGGCGCTCACTCCCGTGCGTGACGACGGCGATGCGACATTGGACCTGCTCACCAAGACGACCGGTGGTCGCGCTGCGGTCCGCCACGCGAAGAAGGTGGCCAGGCTGGTAAGCACCGGTCGCGCCTTGTGATTGCAAAGATGTGCTTGGGGGCCATGTTTGCGAAGGCAGTTCCAGTGCGGGCGCAGCGTGGTGTCATCAACAATGTCGACGGGTCATGAGGCGGCCAACGAAAGGGGCCGCGCCGGTCACCTTTGAGAGGAGGAAACGTGGCGCGGCCAACGTGTCGCCTCGATGGACGGGGGTATCCTATTGAGGCCCGGTTCGGTCCCTGTGCGGCTGGCCGGAGGGAATGGATGGCCAGTTCGCAGTGGCAAGGGACATAGCTTCATTAGGGAAAGCCGATTATTCTGGCTATTGTCCAATCAGACATTGTACTCTTGGACAGCGTGCAGCCCATTGTTCTAACAATTGTTGCGATGCTACGCGGCTTTCACTTTGGCTCGGGGCTGTCGTCGTCGGGAGGCCGGAACGATCTTCCATCGCAGGGCGATTTCTTTGGTGGCGCTAGCGATGCTGTCCAAGCTCCGCGAAAACGTGCCGGATGGTTTGTAGGTGGCCGCGGTGCGCTTGACCGCGAACGGCGCTGCTGATCACGTCGGCGGGGCGCTTGCGGTCTTTAGGTCCGGTGGGCGTATTTCCTCTTTGGCAATTTGTTGAGCGTCGTCCCAGCCTCGCAGCCATTCCTCGCGTTCGCTAGTTCCTGGTCGGTAGGGGCAGCTACCGCGAGGCCAGCCACGACAGAAAGCGTCGGTCCCTTCCGTGAATGGGTCGTGCATGGCGGTAAGCATAGGCACAGGATCGCTGATTCCAGCGACGGCGGCCTCACCGGCGTCAAATTTCAACCTGAGACATTACCCCCGGCGGGCTGACTTGCGTCTGAGGACATTGTCCCGGTGAACAAGGCTCACAAGTACAATTGGAGAACTGCGCCCGCTGATTACAATGTGCCCAGGCTGGTAACATTGCCATCTGGCGATCGTCATTCGAGCAACGCCCAGAATCGAATGTGTCTTGGACGCCGCGCTCACGAGACGCGAAGCGTTGAGGGTTAGGGTCATGGTATGCACCGCGTCAACTCATGCTCAATCGACTTCCACTCACGCTTCCTTTCTGCTTCTCGCTCTGCGCCAGCGTTGTCGGAACTACCCGATTGCGATGTTTAGCGGCCTCGTTCTCGCGGCGTTCGTGTGGACGCTGGTGTCGACCGGATCCGTCTTGGAGCAGCTCTCGGTCTCAAGGGGGTACACTGGCTCGGCGCAGATCCCCAGGACCACCGCCAAGACGTCAAGGCTGCCGAGGCGTGACGTCGTCCGTACCTGCCCGGAGCAAGACCGGGGTGGCGACTGGCTCGAGTGTCTCACCGCGATCGCGCACGAGGGCGGCAAGGTTGACGCGCTCTCTGGTTGATCAGCTCGGCGTCGCTGAATGAAGGTTTTAGTCCGCCGTAGAGCCGCACGTGTTTCTCGATGCGGTCGGCCAGCTTGGTGAGGATGCACTAGCCACCATCGTTGCTAGCAATTGTAAACACCGGCGGCACAACGCCGGGTCGTCCTGCGAGCGACGCCGGCCACGCTGACCGGCGTCAGCGGTCGACCGACCCTGGCAATAGCGGAAGAGACCAGCTGGGGAACGGAGCAATCTCCCACTCCTTTGTGAGATCGCCGACATATACCACAGACACCCCAGCAAGGCCGATAATCCCTGCGCGTCTCCAAAAGGTCATTTTCCATCTCCTGCTACGAAATTCTCAGGCAAATCACCAAACTTGCCCTTAAGGTCCTTTGCGTCAATCTTCTCGGCATCGGGCGGCTGCTTGAAGCCAAAATCGGCCGCCGCTACCGCATCCCCGGTCTTCCAATCGCTGATCTGGACGCTGTATTCCGGTCCACCGCCAACCTGCGTAGACGTGATGATCAAACGGCAGGGGTACGATTGTTCTCCCTGGGCTACCCAGATCTGGAAATCCACGTCGTCCTTGCGGAAGGCAAGAGAATCGCACTCGGCACCATTGATGACGCCGCTTCCCAAGTCCTTTGAGTCGTAAACACCTTGCATCAGCTCGTCGTATGAATTGGCCATCAGCAAGTCGGCCGCCGGCAGGGGCAATCCATACTTGTCCTTCAGCTCGTCCACCAAGTAATCCACCGTGCCGGGAATTTCGACTTGGGTATATTTGTTGGCGTTCTTTCCAAAAATCGTGAGCGTCTTTCCATCGAAGACAGTCTCGACATCGACGAAACCCCCGGAACGGCTCGTGCGAACCTTGTCAGGCCGGCTGAGGCTCACAGTGCCTGAACTGGTCAGCCCAAGTTTTTGATCGGAATTGGTGACAATCTGGAGGTTGGCATCGTAGCCGAACGATATCGCCTTCTGCGCTGTCAGATAGTCGGACATCGCCTTGAGCATCTTCTTTGCTTCTGCTGAATCGGTGAACCTCACGAGCTCGACCCGACGGTTGAGAGGACGGTTGAGAGCTCGTCCCTCGGGTGTCGCGTTGCTGGCAACCGGGCGTTTTTCTCCAAGGCCTGCCGCTTGCAATTTGTCTGCGGCGACACCCCGTTCGACAAGCGCTGCCTTGAGGGCGTTGGCACGCTGAACCGAGAGAGCCTCGTTGGCTGCTGGATCGCCGGTCGCGTCAGTATGGCCGACAATCCTCAGGCCCCAGTCGGGGAAGTTCTTCAACGCCGTCGCTATGTCGTCGAGCAGCGGGCCGGCGGGTGGCTGCAATATGGACTGGTCGCTGTCGAAATGGATGCCATAGAGGTCATAGTGCTCTCTAGTCTGAAGCGACGCCTAAAGTCTGCGACATATGAAGACTGCGACTTTACAGCATCGCCCCATCAACAGGCACGTAACATCCTGTAAGATCGTGCGTTGACTGAAAGTGCACCTGTGGCGCGGAGATGGGGTCGTACCGTCGCGCTCGTTCTCAGGCTGTGCCCATCGGAGCCACCTTACTCCGCGCTGTCGCGACCCGCCGCATTAAGGGCTTGCACGGTAACAGCCGCGACGACGCCAGTCAGTACAATCCCCGTAAAACCGATCACCAACGCCAACAACCGCGCCGAGAGATGTTTGGGAGTAAAGTCACCATAGCCGATGGTGAGCCCTGTCACGAAGGTGAAGTAGAGGGCCTCGTCGAGGCGCCAATTCTCTATGCGCCAAATTGCAAGCCCGGATCCGACCATTACCACGAGGATCCCGGAGAGGATCGGCCAGATAACGCGAAGCTGATCGACGAGCTCAGCAAGAAAGAGCCGCCTCATTTGCATCGATGGCGGCCTCGTGCGTTTTTCTGCCGGCACGACCTTCGACCTTTCTGTTGTATTGCGTCAGGAGAGCCGCCGGGGCTGCTAACCTAGTCTGAGAGCAAGACTGATCCCTAGGCCCCGTCGAGCAAAGCTTGCACGCGAGGACACGATCTTCGGTCACGAGCTCTCGATCCACTCCTCTTGCCGTCTTCGTCTGACGATCCCCGCCGCTTCTTCAACAAATATAATCGATCTTCAGAGAAAGCCCGTCAATTGGGCATGGTGTCGGCAGAGGAGGGCTGGGTCAATAGCCAAGTGAACGCTCGAGCGCACCCGCCATGATGATGGGAAATCTGGCCGAGAAATCCCGTGGCGCTCACACTTCAATCGTCCAAAGGATCGCGCCGGCAACAGGTCGCGCTCCCTCCCCCATCGCTACTGTAACTTACAACACACCCCTTCACGGGAGCGTATGAATGTCGCAACGCTCTCCACGGCGAATTGCGCCCGGGATGCATGCACATGCCGCTGGCTTCACTCCGATCGGCATCCCACCAACGCGGTACCCATACACGTATTGGTGCCCTGGGCTGTCGACAACCGGGCGCACTTGCCGCACTGCTTGACATCTGCGGCCGTTCTCGAGAGGCGGCGTGAATGAACTGCCATGTGCGCCGGGAGGAGAGAGAATGATCACGCAACTTACGTCCTCGGAGCGCCGGGGCGCCTTGGTCATCGCAGCCGCTGTCGCAATAGCCGGCGGAGCAATGGCCGCTGTCGGCAGCTCGGATCCTTTCGGGGTCCACGGCGTGATCGTCATGCTGTTTGCGGGCGGGCTCCTCTATCTGGTCATGTCCTCTTTCTACGAGCCCGAACCGTCGGAGGACCGGGAGGCGTCATACTACGACGATCCCATCAAAGTCGGCATCGCGCTGGCGATGGCCTGGGCGGTTTTCGGGATGTTCATGGGCGTCTGGGTGGCGGCGCAGCTCGCCTGGCCGGATCTTGCGTTCGACGCCGGGTGGTCCAGTTTCGGGCGGCTGAGGCCCACCCACACCACCGGCGTCATCTTTGGCTTCGGCGGCAACGCGCTGATTGCGACCTCCTTCCACGTCGTTCAACGGACCTCAAGGGCGCGCCTCGCGGGGCAGCTCAGCCCATGGTTCGTGCTTTTCGGCTACAATCTGTTCTGCGTGCTGGCCGTCTCGGGCTATCTGATGGGCGTCACCCAGTCCAAAGAGTACGCCGAAGCCGAATGGTACGCCGATTTGTGGCTGGTCATCGTCTGGGTCACCTACTTTATCCTTTACGTCAGGACGATCGCGCGCCGGAAGGAACCGCACATCTATGTGGCCAACTGGTATTTCATGGCGTTCATCCTGGTCGTCGCGATCCTTCACATCGTGAACAACATCGCCCTTCCGGTCTCGTGGGGACACGCCAAGAGCTATACCGTGTGGCCGGGCGTGCAGGATGCGATGGTGCAGTGGTGGTACGGGCACAACGCGGTCGCCTTCTTCCTGACGGCCGGTTTTCTCGGGATGCTCTACTACTACCTTCCCGTCCGGGTGCAGCGACCGATCTTCTCCTACCGGCTTTCGATCCTGAGCTTCTGGGGCATAACGTTCTTCTACATGTGGGCCGGTTCCCATCACCTCCACTACACCGCACTTCCACATTGGGTTCAAACGCTCGGCATGACATTCTCCGTGATGCTGCTGGTTCCATCCTGGGCCTCGGCGGGCAATGCGCTCCTAACGCTGAATGGCGCTTGGCACCGCGTGCGGGATGACGCGACGCTGCGCTTCATGGTGGCCGCGGTGGTTTTCTACGGGCTTACGACCTTCGAGGGCTCATTCCTCGCCATCAGGCCGGTGAACGCGTTGTCGCACTATACGGACTGGACTGTCGGCCACGTCCACGCGGGAGCGCTCGGGTGGGTCGCGCTGATCACCTTCGGCTCGATCTACACGCTGGTCCCTGCCCTTTGGAAGCGCGAGCGCATGTATTCGGCGGGCCTTGTCGAGGTCCACTTCTGGCTGGCGATTGCGGGAACGCTGATCTACGTCTTCGCGATGTGGAACTCCGGCATCATCCAAGGGCTGATGTGGCGAACCTACACCGAGGAAGGGACACTCGCCTATTCTTTCGTCGATTCCCTGGTGGCGATGTATCCGTATTATATCGCACGTACCTTCGGGGGCCTGCTCTTCCTGCTGGGCGCGATCGTCGGCTGCTTCAACATCTGGATGACGGTTCGGTCCGTGCCGCTACGTGTGGCGCGAGAAGCGGACATGCCCGCTGTCCCCGCCGCCGTGCCGGGGGAATGACGAGATGCCTGAGCTTTTCCACCGCAAGCTTGAGCGCTCCGCGATCGCATTCATGCTCGCCATCATCGCCGCCGCGAGCGTCGGCGGCATCGTCGAGATCGCGCCTCTCTTCACGATCGACGAGACGGTCGAACAGGCACCGGACATGCGGGTATATACGCCTCTGGAGCTAGCCGGGCGCAACATCTACATTCGCGAGGGGTGCTACGCCTGCCACAGCCAGATGATCCGCTCCCTCCGCGACGAGGTGGAGCGGTACGGGCCGTACTCGCTAGCCGTCGAGTCTCAGTACGACCGCCCGATGCTTTGGGGGTCCAAGCGTACGGGACCGGACCTCGCTCGCATCGGCGGCAAGTATTCCGACTTCTGGCATGTCGCACACCTCACCAATCCACGGGACGTCGTTCCGGAGTCAAACATGCCCGCCTACCGCTGGCTGGCCCGCACCCCGCTCAAGATGGACGACCTACCGTTGCATCTCGCGGCGCAGCAAGCGCTTGGCGTCCCCTTTACCGACGAGATGGTGGAGAACGCGGCGCGAGACGCCTACGGCCAGGCCACACCCGACACGGACTTCGCCGCCGGCGTCACCGAGCGTTACGGCGAGAAGACTCAGGTGAGCGCGTTCGACGGTGTAACGACGCACGTCACCGAAATGGATGCGCTGGTCGCATATCTCCAGGTTCTGGGACGGCTGACGGGAGCTGCATACGAGAATACGGCCGCTCCCGAGAAAAAACCGGATCCACCAGGCTGATGGCGGAGGATTTCGGGATGGACCTCGATCATGACGCCGTCGTTGCGTTCTCAAAGAGCTGGGGGCTGTTCTACCTGATCGCTCTTGCCCTTGGCGTGCTCGTCTACACGTTCTGGCCATCGAATCGGAACCGCTTCGACCGAGCCAAGCACAGCATCCTCGACCGGGACGACAGGCCATGGAAGTAATGGAACGCGATCCCGTCAGCGGCCGCGAGACGACCGGCCACGAGTGGAACGGCATCAAGGAGCTGGACACTCCGGTTCCGCGCGGCGTCCTCATGTTCCTAATCATGACCCACATCTGGGCGTTCGTCTGGTGGTTTTTCGTGCCAGCCTGGCCACTGGGCACGACCTACACGAAGGGCTTTCTTGGCGTTGACCAAAGGCAAACGGTCGTGGCGCAGTTAGTCGAAGCTCAGCACGATCGTGTCAATTGGACGAGCCGCATTGAGAGCGAAAGCTACGATGCGATCCTCGCCGACGAGGGTCTCATGCGGATCGTGCGCAGCACGGGGCGCGAGCTGTTCGGCGACAACTGCTCCGCCTGCCATGGCAGGGATGGCAAAGGCGGAGCGAACTACCCCGACCTTACCGACGACGACTGGCTATGGGGCGGAGGCCCGGAGCTGATCGAGCAGACAATGCGCGTAGGTATCAACTCACTGCATCCGGAAAGCCGGGTCGGCCAGATGCCCGCCTTCGGACGCGACGAGATGCTCGACCGCAAACAGGTCCGGAGCGTGGCAGCCTATGTTTACTCGCTGACCCATCCCGAGTATTCGACACCGCAGGATGTCGACCGCATAGAAGCCGGGCGAAAGGTGTTCCTCACGACTTGCGCGCCGTGCCACGGCGAGAACGCCAAAGGGAACCGGGACGTAGGCGCTCCTAACCTTACCGATGCCCACTGGATCTACGGCGGGGACCTGGACTCGATAATTGCTTCCGTGCACGGTGGACGGCAGGGCCATATGCCGACCTGGGACGAGAGGTTGACGACAGCTAAGATCCGGATGCTCGCGCTTTACGTCCACGACCTCGGGACGCAGCAGCCGTGACGGGTCGCGCAAGAATATCTCGCAGAATGGCATGGCTCGCTTGGGTGCTCGTGCCGGTGGGCATTCTGCTAGTGGCCGGCGCCAACGCGCACCTCCTCTACGTGGCCGTCCAGTCGCAGCCGGACTGTGTCGAGCACTTGATGGGCGCGGGTCACGGCCACGGCTATCGCGCCGCCAAGCCGGCGTGCTGAGGAGGCGAGATGAGCGAGACCGACAAGTCGTACTGGCTGCTCAGCGAAACTTCGGGCATCGGAGATACACGCGATCCGCGCCTCAACCGGGGGCTGTCGCTCCTGGAGGGGCTCCGCTGGCTGTCGGCAGGATGGCGGGACTTCTGGACCCGGCCGGCCTCTAGCCTCGCCTACGGTGTGGCCGTGTTCCTGCTGTCGGTCGCCTTCGTGTGGACGCTCGTTGCGTTCGGGCTTGATTACATCCTGTTTCCCGCGCTTGCCGGGTTCATGATCGTGGCGCCATTCCTCGCGATTGGTCTCTACGAGAAGAGTCGGTCGATCGAAGAAGGAGGGACAATCGGCTTAGGCTCCATGCTGCTTGTCCGACCCCGCGCCGGCGCGCAGGTTTTCTTCTCGGGCCTGCTGCTCTGCCTCCTGATGCTTCTGTGGACGCGCGCGGCGGTGCTCCTCTACGCTCTCTTCTTCGGCGTGACCCCGTTCCCGGGCCTCGACCATATCGTCGGCATGCTCTTCGGAACGGTATACGGATCGGCGATGCTCGTCGTCGGGGGTGCGATAGGAGGCCTCTTCGCTGCGTTCGCCTTCGCCATTAGCGTCTTCTCGGTGCCGATGCTCCTCGACCAGCGGGTTGACGCGCTGACCGCTATGGCCTCGAGCTTGAGGCTGGTGTGGAACAACCTCGCTCCCATGCTGGCGTGGGGCGCAATGCTGCTTCTGCTTTTTGCAGCCTGCGTGGCGACCGGCCTCATCGGGATGATCGTCATCTTTCCCTTACTGGGCCACGCCACCTGGCACGCATATCGGGCCGTGGCACGTCCGAAGGACTGATACGATGAGTTGCTGCGCGCCGGGAACAGAGGCTGCACTGCTGCTCGCGCCGGGGCGGGAGATTCCCATGCGTGAAATCGTGCTTGCCAGCCGCGGCCTCGGCGACGGCGTTTTCCAGACAGACCTCTCGGTACCACAGGCGCGCTGTGCCGCCTGCATCGCTGCGATTGAGGGCGCCCTGCAGCGTCTCGATGGTGTCGTCGCGGCGCGTGTGAACCTCACCTCCCGGCGCGTCGCCGTGAGGTGGAGAGGCAAACGCCAAGTTCCTCCGATGATCGACGCCCTGAAAACCGTCGGATACGATGCCTGCCTCGCGGAACTGGAGGACGGTGGACGCGATCCCGAGATGTCGCGGCTGCTGCGGGCAACAGCGGTTGCAGGCTTCGCCGCCATGAATATCATGCTGCTGTCGGTGTCTGTCTGGTCGGGCGCTGATCAGGAGACGCGGGAGGCATTTCACCTCGTATCAGCGCTGCTGGCCGTCCCCACCGTCGCCTATTCGGGACGGGTGTTCTTCCTAATGGCGTGGAGTTCGCTCCGGAAGCGAACGGCCAGCATGGATCTCCCGATCTCCGTGGGCATCGTGCTCGCTGTTGGACTCAGCCTCTACGACACCTTCGCCGGAGGACCACACGCCTACTTCGATGCGGTGACCTCGCTGATCTTCTTCCTCCTTGCCGGGCGGACCCTAGATCACGCGATGAGGCGGAGGGCACGGAATGCCGTCACGGGCCTCGCACGCATGATGCCAAGGGGGGCAACAGTGATCGGGGCGGATGGCGGCCGCGAGTTCCGTGATCTCTCCGAAATCGAACCCGGTGACTTGATCCTTGTATCGCCTGGAGACCGCATACCCGTGGACGGGACGGTCGTTGCGGGCACGGGCAAGCTGGACGTTTCGGTGGTGAGCGGCGAATCCGCGCCCGAAAACGCGCGACCCGGTAGCGATGTTCTTTCCGGCGCGTTGAGCGTCGACGGCGCGCTCACTGTCCGCGCAAACAAGCGGGCGCGGGACTCTTTCCTTGCCGATATGGTGAGGCTGATGGAGGCGGCGGAGGATGGTCGCGCCCGCTATCGCCGGATCGCCGACCGCGCTGCTGCGCTCTACGCCCCGGTCATCCATCTGGTCGCACTCGCCACTTGCGTCGCGTGGATGCTGCTGACGGGCGACTGGCATCGATCGGTCACCGTGGCGATCTCCGTGCTCATCATTACCTGCCCGTGCGCGTTGGGGCTGGCGGTCCCCATGGTCCAGGTCGTGGCGGCGCGCCGGCTGTTCAACCTCGGCGTCACCCTGAAGGATGGCAGCGCGCTGGAGCGCCTCGCCGAGGTTGACACCGTGGTCTTCGACAAAACCGGCACGCTTACGATAGGCGCCACGCGCGTCACCGGCCACACGGTTGCCGCTCGGGACCTAGTCGCCGCGGCCTCGCTCGCTGCACTTTCGAGGCATCCGGCATCGCGTGCCGTGGCCGCCCTGCGACCTGCCGAAGTCGAAGTTGAAGATTTCCGCGATGTGCCGGGTTTCGGGATCGAAGCGCGGGTGGGTGGACACGTCTACAGGCTGGGAAGAAAGGAATGGGTCTCCGGCGGCGTTTCCCATGACCCGAGTGAAGCCGCCACGTGGCTTTCGAAGGACCGCCAGCCGGCCGGCTCGTTTGCCATCTCGGACGAAGTGCGGCCCGGCGCGAGGCTCGCCGTCCAAAAGCTGGCAGGCCTCGGACTGGCAACGGAGGTGCTTTCCGGCGACCATGCTGAGGAGGTGGACAGGGTAGCGGCCGCGCTGGCAATCGCTAAGGTCCGCCACGGTGCAGTGCCCGAGGACAAGGTCGAACGCCTGAGACAACTCGAGGCGGCCCGCCGTCGCGTCTTGATGGTCGGCGACGGGTTGAACGACGCCCCGGCGCTCGCCGCCGCGTATGCCTCCATGGCTCCCTCGTCGGCGGCGGACGTCGGGCGGAACGCCGCCGATCTCGTGTTCCTGGGGACGAGCCTGGAAGCTGTGCCGCAGGCGATAGGCGTCGCGCGAGCTGCCGCTCAACTGGTGCGGCAGAACCTCGCTCTTGCCGTCGTCTACAATCTTCTGGTCGTGCCGCTCGCGATCTTGGGCTGCGTAACGCCCCTCATGGCCGCGGTCGCGATGTCGACGTCGTCGATCCTCGTGGTGGGCAACGCGTTGCGTCTTTCTGGCGACGGATCCTCGGCCTCACGATTTCCGGCCCGGCGCGGTTTGAGTGTCGCGGAGGCGGCATGAGCTATCTCGCTTGGCTAGTGCCGATTGCCTTGGGGATGGGCATCGTGGGCCTTGTCGCATTTCTTTGGTCGATGCGCAGCGGCCAATACGAAGATCTCGACGGCGCTGCCGAAAGGGTGCTGCTTGCGGACGCGGCAAACTCCCCCCTTCGTCAGGCTCGGTGGGACAGCGATCAGGCCCTGAAAGAATCCACGACGGGAACGCGCGGGACCGTTCGTCGAACGGGCACAACCCAAGGAGCAGACTATGACCGAGGCCGGTAACAGGTCATTCGACTGGGTGGCGGCGCTAGCTGTGGTTTTAGGAGCCGCAGTCATCATTCCGAGCCTCATCGCCTTGGCTGCTACCATTTTCGCGGTCGCTGCGGCGTTGGTCTGAACGACACCGCTGCGCTGTCGGCTACCCATCCTTCGATGGCACCTGCCACTGCTGCTGACGTCGGCCGCAGCGCTGCTGACTTCGTCTTCGTGCGCGAAATCCTGTCGGCGCTGCCGCTGGCGCTGGAAGTCTCAGACGCGTAGACCGTCTGATAAGGCAGAATTTCGCGCTTGCTGCAGCCCAATTGCCGTTCCGGTCGCTGTGCTGGCTATGTCACGTCGCTGATTGCGGCGGCAGCGGTATCGATGTCGTCGCTACTGGTCATCGCAATGCGATGCGGCTCCGCCCAAAAGACAGCAGAGCGCCAATGGATGCTACCAGACGCGGTGACGCCCAAACCAACCCGTCGGCGCACCTTGTGGCTGCAGAATGAATACGCTCGTCTTCTCATCCCGGTCGCGATACTCCTCGGTGGAGTGGGGCTCGCCGCTTTCGTTTGGGCGTTGCGGAGCGGCCAATATGGGGATCTCGATGGAGCGGCGGAGCGTATTCTTCTCCTTGGCGTCGACGACTGAAAAGCGATACTTCGCCTTTTTAGCTCGCCACCACAACTCGTTGGAAATTTCAGCGAACTGTTGTGACGTCCTGAAGTGCGCCTGGCCGGCTGGTCCGACCCGTTTAGTCGGTCGCCAGAGGGGCGGAAGGCTCATCAGCCGACCACCACATCCGGAATGCACGCCGTCGTCGGGCGCTGGCACAGGCCGATCGGGTTAATGTCGCCTACCAGCTACCAAATGCGGTACTGTAATTGGTACAGCATGGACTATCCGATTTGCCTTAAGCATTGATTTTTAATCGATTTTCCGCGTCGATTCGTCCAATCAATCATGGGACGGTGACCGATGATGGTGCGGACCCTCCCCGACCCGAAAGCGGGCTGGATAGCCTCACGTCCGTGATGACAGCGTGAAAAAACGCGTTCCATCGATCCAGCCCAAAGCCCATCTCATCGTCGGCCGTTCCGGCCTGACGTTCAACAGGGGGAGAAAATCATGGAAGAGGAAGACGATATCCTAAGCGACCTGAGCTATGTCGCCGAGAATTTCGATGATGTGGCGAAGGAAACGATCGTCCTGGTGCTGCTGCGATCGCCGAGATCATTGGCCTCAGAATTGCTCTGCAGACTGCCGCGTCGAAGGCGCCATGGACGACAGACTGAGTTGCAGCCGGGTTGAACGAGCGCTTCAGCTCGGCGAGGTGTCGCCCAGCGACGCCACCGTCTTCAGCGCGCCGTCGAGCATGTCGCCCTTTTCGTCCTTTAACGCCGCTTCGCGCAGGCGTCTGATCCAGTCGGCGGCGTCCGGGCGGCCCTTGACCAGGTCGAGCGCCGACAGCACCCGGTCGAATTTCGACTGCGCGCGGGCATGGGTGTCGCTGTAGCCTTTGATCAGCCGGCGGCAGTTGAGGATCTCGACGGAGAGCCCGTAGTCTTCCCTGACATGGCCGAGCGCCAGCGCGTACCAGCGCTCGATATGCGCGGTCTCGACCTTGTGGCGCAGCAGCCGGCGGCGCCAGCGGCGCAGGCCGCCGATGAACCACAAAGCGGCAAAGCCGGCAAAACTGTCGGTGCGGATATGGCGGCCGCGGTTGATGCGGCGATCGAGGAAGGCAGCGAGCTTTGGCCGGCTTTCGATGTAGCTGCCGAGCCTGGCCGGCAGCGTGCCGCAGAATTCCTCGATGCGCGGATGGAAATATTCGGTCACCTGCAGGACCGAGCCGTCCTTGACGCCGACCTCGCGGCGTACGCGTCGGTCGCGGCTCGAGCGCGTCTTCAGGTCGGCGACGCGGATCATGTCATCGTAGCACATGGCGTTGGCCAGATGCTTGGCGGCGGCGATCGACAGCGCGTAGGCGTGTTCGGCATCGTCCAGAGCGACGGCCCGGTCGAGCCTATCGAGATACTCACCGCCATAAGCAACGTCCTGATAGTCGACCACTTTTTTCAGGCCGCGAAGCGCCATGTCGCGCACGGATACAGGCAGCTCGGCGACGCGCGCCGCGAGTTGTCGCCAGCCGCTCAACAGGCTTTCCGGACCGCTGACTTTTGTCGCCGCGCGCGAGCCGGTTTCAGCCGCCGCCGGCTGTTCAGTCTTGTCGCCCGAAGGCGCACTCGCGATGCCGCGCGCCCGATCATAGGCGGCGCCGAAGGCGGCGAGGCTGGCCTTCACACCGCGGCCGCCGGCACTGACCGCCTGCTCGTAGCTCTCGCGTGTGAACGGCAAGGCATCGGAGCCGGCCAGCGCGCCGAGCAGGCTGGCCGAGATCATCGAGCCATTGTCGGCGGCGATCTTCTCCATGTCGAAGGCGATGAAGCGCTTGGCCGCTGCCTCCGCCGTGGCGTGCACCTTGGAGGACGAGGCGCGGCCGTCGCCGGGCTCGATCTTCTCCGAGACGGCGGCGATGCGGTGCGACGAGGCGATCAGCGTGGTGCGCTCGGGCGTTACGAAGCCGCGGATGATGGCGCGGCCGGCTTCCATCAGTTCGGCGGCGATCAATATATCGACGTCGCCCTGCGACGGCGACAGCGCGAAGACCGGCAGGCGGCCGGTGTCGCGGCACATCTCGACGTAATAAATGGTGGCGCCGGTGCGTTGGGCGACGCCGGCGACCGAGGTCGATTGCGCGACATAGAAGTTGCGCTCGGCAACGTCGGTGATCCAGTCGGCCAGCACGCCGCCGCCCTGGCCGCCGACCGCCAGCACGGCAAGCTTGATGACGCGCTCGTCGTCCGGCGCGCCGGCCCGGGAAGGAGCTGATGGGACAGCGTCAAGCATCGGCGAATATCAGGCGCCGGCTTTCGCGGCGCCGCTGCAAAAGGCTGATCACGGCGCGGCGAGCGGCTTCAAGGAAACGGTCCCAGCGGCTCGGATTGTGCACGACATCGGCGCGGTAGAAGGACGGGCAGAGCACCGCCGCGTCGGCGACCTCGCCGCAATTGCCGCAACCGACGCAGCTCTGGTCGATATGCGCCACCGGATCGTCGCGCAACGGATCGTCCAGCGATTTCACCGATAGCGACGGGCAGCCGGACAGCCGCATGCAGGCATGGTCGCCGGTGCAGATATCCTCGTCGACGCCGAATTTCGGCTTGACGATGCGCGTCCCGCCTTTGATCGCCTTGTCGACCAAGGGCTTTTCGCGGCGCTGCCGGTTGAGCATGCATTCGGACGAGGCGACAATGACTTTTGGCCCCTTCTCATCCGTCGTCAGCGCCTCGCGCAGCGTGTCCTGCATTTTGGTTACGTCATAGGTGCGGTCGATGTGGCGCAGCCATTTGACGCCCATGCCTTTCACCGCCTCGGTGATCGGATGCTTGGTCGACCTGGTCTTGTTGCCGGCGCGGGACGACAGGATGTCCTGCCCTCCGGTCGCGGCGGAATAGAAATTATCGACGATGACGATGACGCCGTCGTTCTTGTTGAACACGGCATTGCCGATCGAGGAGGTCAGGCCGTTGTGCCAGAAACCGCCATCGCCGACGAAGGAGATCGAGCGGCGCTTGGCATCGGGCGAATTGAACGCCGAGGCCGAGGCCGGCCCCAGCCCGTAGCCCATAGTGGTGGCGCCGAGCTCGAAAGGCGGCATGATCGAGAACAAATGACAGCCAATGTCGGAGGCAATGTGGTGCTTGCCCAACTCCTGCTCGACCAGCTTGGTCGCGGCGAAGATCGGCCGCTCCGGGCAGCCGACGCAGAAGCCGGGCGGACGGCCGGGGACGACGTTGATCAGATCGGCGGTATCGAGCCCGTCGCCGATCTTGTTCGGCGCGCGGACTTCGCCCGGCAAAAGATGGGGAATGGTGGCGCGCAGGAACGATCCGATGCCGTCGAGCATCACCTGGCCGGTATATTCGCCGGCCATCGGCAGATGCTCCTTGCCGACGAGTTTCGTGCCGCGCCCGGCCTTGTGCAGCATCGCGGCAAAGGCTTGCTCGATATAGTTGGGCTGGCCTTCCTCGACGACGAGCACAGCGTCCTTGCCCTCGCAGAAGGACAGGAACTCGTCATCGACCAGCGGGTAGACGGCATTCAGCACATAAAGCGGCACGTCGGTCTCGCCATAGGTGTCGGCGAGGCCTAGGCGCTGCAGCGCCCGGACGACCGAATTGTACATGCCGCCCTGCATGACGATGCCGACCGCGCCGTGGTCCGGGCCGAAGAACTCGTTGATCTTGTGGTCGCGGATGAAATCCACCGCCGCCGGCCAGCGTTTCTGCACCTTTTCCTTCTCGTGCAGGAAGGACGCGGGCGGCAGCACGATGCGGCCGGTGTCGCGGCGCGGCGCCTCGAGCGCATCGGCGACCGTCATCGCCGGGCGCTTGTTGTCCTTGGCGATGAAATGGCCGTGGACATGGCAGCAGCGGATGCGGACCTGCAGCATGACCGGCGTGTTGGAAACCTCGGACAGCTCGAAGCCGTCCTCCACCGCCTTGACGATGGACGGCAGGTTCGGTCGCGGGTCGAGCAGCCAGACCTGGCTCTTCATGGCAAAGGCGTGGCTGCGCTCCTGCATGATCGAGGAGCCCTCGCCGTAATCTTCGCCGACGATGATCAGCGCGCCGCCGGTGACGCCGCCGGAAGCGAGATTGGCGAGCGCGTCGGACGCGACATTGGTGCCGACCGTCGACTTGAAGGTCGCCGCGCCACGGATCGGATAGTGCACCGATGCCGCCAGCATGGCGGTGGCGGTCGCCTCCGAGGCGCTGGCCTCGAAATGCACGCCGAGCTCGCCCAGGATATCCTGCGCGTCGGCCAGCACGTCCATCAAATGGCTGATCGGTGCACCCTGATAGCCGCCGACATAGCCGACGCCGCATTGCAGCAGCGCCTTGGTGATGGCGAGAATGCCCTCGCCGGAAAACTCCTCGCCGGCGCCGAGTCTGAGCTTTTCGACTTCCTTGACAAAAGACCGTTCGGCCATTTTGGGCTCCTTCCGTTGCCGCCAGGAATCTGGCGGCGCGTAAGATTGTCAGATGTCGTGCTTGCGAATGTTCTTCAGCATCTTCTGCAGCGTGGCGATCAGCGCCGCGTATTCGGCATCGTCGATGTCGTCGAACATCGTCTCGAAAGCGTCGTGCATGGCCGGCCAGGCGCGCGCGAACTCGGCGCGGCCATCGTCGGTCAGGAACACATGGCGAATACGGCTGTCGATGACCCCCTGCTCGCGCCGCACAAACCCTTGCCCCTCCAGCGTGTCGAGCGTCCGGCTCAAGGTCGACTGCTCGATGACGGTATAGACCGAGAGATCGTTGACGGTGACGCCATCGGTGACCGACAGCACGGCCAGCGTCCTCACCTGCGGAATGGTCAGGCCCTGCCTGCGGAAATTGTCGCGCAAGGTGGCGTTGTAGCGGCCCATGATGCGGTTCATCAGATAGGGCGCGAATTGCTGCAGGCCGATCTGGCCCAAAGTCGAGATGCGCTGGCGCTTTTCAACCTTCTGTTCCATCACAACCTCCCCGCCAGCAGGAAGCCGGAGCCGCCGCCAAGCCCCGCGCCGGGATGGGTCGAAGCGCCGATATGATAGAGCCCCTTGACCCCGGTGGCGTGATTGCGGCTCGTCTTGAACGGCCGCCACAGGAACGATTGGTCGATGGTCGAGGAGCCGCCATAGGGATCGCCGCCGACCAGATTGATGTTCATCGCTTCCAGGTCGGCCGGCGAATAGGCGCGACGTGCGATGACGCTGTCCTTGAACCCGTCGATATGGCTGGCAAGGATGGCTTCGGCACGGTCGGCATAGGTTTCGCGCAGCGTCTCGGTCCAGCGGCCGTCCGCAGACGTCTCGAGCTTGCCGGCTGCATCACCGTTTATCTGCCGTGGCGCCTCGGGAAGTTGCAGCCACAGGATCGCCTTGCCGTCCGGGCAGCGCGACGGGTCGAGCGCGTGCGGCTGGCCGACGCAGATGGTCGGCACCTCCGGGAGCATGCCGCGCACGGCCTCGTTGCAGGCCTTCGAGACGCCGTCGAGCCCCGGCGTCAGATGCAGCAGCGCGACCTTGTCCAGGCCCTCGCCGCGCCATGCCGGCGGCCTGTCCAAGGCATAGTGGATCTGGAAATTGCCCTTGCCGTAGCGGTATTTTTGCGCTGCCTCGACGTCGGTTTTCGGGGTCGCGTCGCCGAGCAGCCGCCCGTAGAGTTGGGTCGGCGTGACCGAGCAGATAACGCTCTTCTTCGCGTTGATCGTTTCGCCCGAAGTCAGCCGCACACCGGTGGCGCGGCCTCCGCTTTGCACGATGGCCGCGACGTCGGCACCGGTGCGGATTTCGCCGCCACGTTCCCTGATCAGGGCTTCGAAGGCGGACAGCAGGTTCCCAGTGCCGCCCTTGACGACCGGTGCGCCGGCCGCCTCTAGCGCGAAGGCGATAACCCTAGCGATCTGGCCGGAGAACGCGTCTTCAGGCCCGAGGCCGGCATGCAGCACCCAGGGCGCCCACAGCGCGCGCATGGTTTCCGACTGGTAGGTGCTTTCCAGCCAGCCACGCGCCGGCACCAGCGCGTCGCCGAGAAAGGTGGCAAGGCCGCGCGGGCCGCGCCGCCAGGCTTCGCCCGCCAGCAGTTTCATCGTCGGATAGGACCACAGGCTGCCGCCGAGCAGCTCGAACAGCAGGCCGGCATTGCGCTCGATCTCGCCGACATCGTTGGCGTGCCGGTCGCCGTCACCCGCGGCGATTGCATTGATCGCCGCTACATTGGCGGTGCGGTTGGTGCGCAGGACGGCATGGCTGCCGTCCGGGCGCAGCACGCCGGTCGGCGTGGAGGTGTTGCAAAACTCCAGGCCGTGCCGCGCCAGATCCTTACCCAGAGCCGCATAGGCCGGTGAGGTGATGAACAGAACGAAGGTCGTCGCCATCACATCGTGGATGAAGCCGGGCGCGGTGATTTCTTCGGTACGCACGCAGCCGCCGATGCGGTCGTTGCGCTCGAGCACCAACACCTTCGCCCCCTTGCCACCGAGCATCGCCGCGCAGACCAGCGCGTTGATGCCGCTGCCGACGATGATGTGATCGGGAGCGCTCATCAATGCGTGCTCCTAGCCGGCAGGAGGTGGGATTCAATCGCGCAAGGTCGCGTTCCTTCGCGCCGTAGAGCCGCAGCCTTGCAGGTCTGCTGCTCCCAATTCGTCACCACATGGCTGCCTGCAAGCATGATCTTCTCCCGAAGACCGCCACCCGTCCTATTGTCTCGGCACCAGCGCCAGCGCGCGGATCGGACTGCCGGTGCCGTGCTCGATCTTGAGCGGTGCCGCGATCAGGATCGCGCCTTTCGGCGGCAGCCGCTCGAGGTTGCAGAGGCTGGCGAGGCCGTAGCGGTTGGCCTTGTGCATCAGGCTGTGCGCCGGGAACGGCGGCTCCATTCCCCCTGCTTTGCCAGCATCAGTCCCGATCGTCTCGCTGCCCCAGCCTTTGATGTCCTTGCCGATCAGGTACTGGATAGCTTCGGCGGTCGGGCCGGGCGTGTGCGGGCCGGTCTCGTCGGCGTTCAGGAATTCGGCTTCCGAGCCGTTGCGCTTGTACCAGTCGGTGCGCATCACCACCCATTCACCGGCGTTGATCGTGCCGTGCTCGGCTTCCCACGCCTTGATATGATCGACGGTGAGCAGGAAATCGTGATCGGCTGCCGCTTGCTTCGAGCAGTCGATGACATTGACCGGGCCGACGAAATTCTGAACCGGAATGGTGTCGGTGGCACCGTCCGGATAATCCTTGCCGGTGATCCAGTGCTGCGGCGCGTCGAAATGCGTGCCCGAATGTTCGCCGAGCTTCAGCCAGTTCCATGCCCACCACGGACCGTTCTTGTCATAGTGGGAGATGGCGTGGATCTCGATCTTCGGCGTGTCGACCGCCAGTTCCGGCGGCAGCTTGATCAGCGGCGTGTCGGGCCCGAGCGGCGCCGTCAGGTCGACCACCTGGATGGCGCCAGAAAGCAGCTGGCCGGCGACTTCGCCGAGGAGTTGTTGTGTGTGCATGGTCTCTGTTCCCTCTTTCTCGATGGTGCTGAAGGCTCTCGCGGCCCTTAATATCCTACTAGACGAAAACATATGCATCTGCAATTATCTTTAAGCATAAAGGAAATGGGACGGGCGTGAGCGAGTTCGACGCCATATTTGTCGGGGCAGGCCACAACAGTCTGGCATGCGCCGCGCATCTGGCGCTTAAGGGCTGGAAAACAGGGGTTTTCGAACGCAACGCAGCGATCGGCGGCGCCGTCCAGACGCGCGAATTCACGCTTCCGGGCTTCCGGCACGATTTCGGCGCAATGAATCTCAGCCTGTTCGCCGGCTCCGCCTTTCACAAGAAATATGCAAATGAATTGAAAACCCACGGGCTGGAATTCGTGCCGGTGGCCGACTGTTTTGCCAGTGCCTTCCCCGACGGCCGCTGGTTCGGCATCAGTAGCGATCTGGAAGAAACCGCTGCACGGATGGCCGCGTTCTCGGCGACCGACGCCGCCACGTGGCGCCGCTTGGTTGCGGCATTCCCGGCGGAGGCCGAGCATCTGTTGCGGCTGCTGGGCTCGCCGATGAGCGGCCGTGCGCTCGCCGGCACCGCCTGGAACCTGTGGCGCAAGAAGGGTTTTGCTGGCGCGCTCGATACCGGGCGGTTGCTGCTTTCGTCACCCCGTGCCTGGCTCGAGGAGACTTTCCAGTCACCGCATGTCAGGGCGACGCTCGCCACCTGGGGCATGCATCTCGACTTCGCCCCCGATATCGCCGGCGGCGCGGTGTTTCCTTACCTCGAATCCATGGCCAACCAGTGCTTCGGCATGGTGCTCGGCAGGGGCGGCGCCGACACCATCATCCGCGCATTGTCGGGCGTGCTCACGGCCGCCGGCGGCAAGATCGTCACTGGGGCTGATGTCGCCGAGATCACGGTTTCCGCCGGCAAGGCGACCGGCGTGCGGCTTGCTTCAGGCGAGACCCACACCGCCACCAAGGCCGTCATCGCCGGTGTCGCGCCCAAGGCGCTGACCGGGAAACTGTTGCCTAATGGATCGGGCGACGCTGCCTTCGACACGGCCATGAAAAAATTCCGCCACGCGCCGGGAACGATGATGATTCACCTGGCGCTCGACGATCTGCCGGACTGGCGTGCCGGCGTCGAGCTTCGGCAGTTCGCCTATGTGCATCTGTCGCCGTCCCTCGACGCCATGTCGCGAACCTACCAGCAGGCGATGTCCGGCATGCTGCTGGACGAGCCGGTGCTGGTCGTCG
Organism: Mesorhizobium sp. WSM4836; assembly: GCF_055811815.1. NCBI lineage: Bacteria > Pseudomonadati > Pseudomonadota > Alphaproteobacteria > Hyphomicrobiales > Phyllobacteriaceae > Mesorhizobium > Mesorhizobium sp. WSM4836. The sequence goes on along the minus strand of NZ_JBVVQF010000002.1, from coordinate 176,174 downwards.
GCCAGCCGACGGCGGTCGATCCCTCGCGCGCGCCGGACGGCAAGCACGTGCTTTGGGTGCAGGTGCGGATGCTGCCAGCCGAGATTGTGGGCGATGCGGCGGGCACCATCGAGGCGGCTCACTGGGACGAGGCTAAGGAGCACTACGCCGAGCGCGTCCTCGACATTATCGAGCGCTATGCGCCCGGCCTTCGCCGGAAGGTCCTCGGCCGCGCCGTGTTCTCGCCCATCGACCTCGAACGCGAGAACCCGAACCTTGTCGGCGGCGACCAGATCTGCGGCAGCCATCATCTGACGCAGAATTTCCTGTTTCGGCCGGCGCGCGGTTACGCCGGCTGGAACACGCCGGTCGGCAATCTGCACCTGACCGGGGCGGCAACATGGCCGGGCGCCGGCACCGGGGCGGGCTCGGGCTTCATGCTCGCGCAACAACTTGGCGGGAGGTAAAGCCGTAATTTTCAACTAGGGTGAAGGAGGACAAGGCGCGGTTGCCCAAGGAGCCTGAACCCACGAAACGACAACGACACCGCGCATAAAAGCAACAGGGGAACGACCATGACAATCAACAGACGAGAATTGCTCGGATACGGCGCGGCCGCGCTTGGCGCCACGGCGCTCGGCCTGCCGCAGATCGCCAAGGCTGCCGGCGAACTGACCATCGCCTACAATGTTAACCTGCCGTCCTGGGACCCGACCACCGGGCCTTCGGCGGTCAACCCGACCATCCAGGGCCTCTACCAGTCGGTGTTCGACCAGTTCATCCCGCAGAAGCCGGACCTTTCCTTCGCGCCCGGCCTGCTCACCGAATGGGGCTGGAACGAAGATCGCAGCAAGATCATGATGACGGTGCGCGAGGGCGTCACCTGGCATGACGGCTCGCCATTCACGGCCGAAGACGTGGTCTGGTCGCTGCAGCGGGCGGGCGACGAGAAGACCGGCAACCCGATCCAGTTCGTCTGGAAGAACGTCAACAACTTCAAGATCGACGGCAACAAGGTCACCGGCGACGTCGTGCAATTCGACCCGGTGTATTTCAAGTGGATGTCGTTCCTGACCGGCTACATCATGCCGAAGGCCTATTACGAAAAGGTCGGCGCCGAGGGCTTCGAGAAAGCCCCGATCGGCACCGGGCCTTATATGGTCGACAAATTCGAGCGCAATGCCTTCCTGCAGCTCAAGGCCAACCCGAACTACTGGGGCGGCAAGCCGGCCTTCGAAAACGTGACCATCAAGTTTGTCACCGATGCGGCGAGCCGCGTCGCCGAGATCGAGTCCGGTTCCTCGCAGGTGACGCTGGAAATCTCCTATGAGGAATATGACCGCCTGATCGCCAAGGACGGGCTTGCCGGCTCATGCAAGAACGTTTCCGACATCGGCATGATCTTCTTCAACGATATCGATGTGATGCTGGACAAGAACATCCGCCAGGCGGCGGTCATGGCGGTCGACAAGAAGCTGCTGGTCGATCGGTTGCTGCGCGGCTACGGCCGGCCCATCGATACGCTGGAGACGCCGGAATACGCCGCCTACGATGCGTCGATCAAGGTGGAGCACAATCCGGACAAGGCCAAGGAACTGCTGGCCGCCTCCGGCTATTCGCCGGAAAAGCCGGTCAAGTTCACGATACAGACGACCAAGGGCTTCAAGCCCAAGGATTATGAGATGATCCAGGCGATCGTCGGCATGTGGCGCAAGGTCGGCATCGAGGCGACGATCGAGGTCTACGAGATCGCCAAGCACTACGAGCTGCGCGCCGCCGACAAGCTGGCGCCAGCGGCCTTCTACAATTGGGGCAATGCCATCGGCGATCCCACCACCTCGACCGGCTTTGCCATGTATGGCCCAAGCCCGCATTCGGTGTGGGACAGCCAGGATCTGATCGACATGATCAATCCATTGTGGGGCGAGAAGGACGAGGCCAAGCGCATCGCCGGCTGGAAGGCCGTCGACAAATACATCGCCGAACAGGCCTATGTGCTGCCGCTGATCCAGTATGCGCAACCGATCGTGCATGCCAAGGGCGTCAATGTCGTGCAGCATGTGTCCGGCGCACTTCTGCCGGCGCTGATGAGCCCGGCCTGAGACGGTCTTCGGCTTGCCGCGCGCCGTCCGGAATGACGGCGCGCATTTTCCGCCACGGGCGACCATGCTGCTGCATAGATTCCTGATCCGTCTTCTGACGATGGCGATCACGCTGTTCGGCGTGGCCGTCGTCGTCTTCGTCGTCATCCGCGTGGCGCCGGGCGACCCGATCGCGATGATGCTGCCGCCCGGCGCCACCGGTGCCGACATCGCGCAGCTGCGCGCGCTTTACGGGCTCGACAAGACCATCGTCCAGCAGTTCTTCATCTGGCTGGCTGGTGTCGTCAGGGGCGATTTCGGCACTTCGATCTCGTTGCGGCAGGACGTGCTGGGGTTGGTCTTCAATCGCCTCCCGGCAACGCTGGAACTCGCCGTCGTCGCGCTCCTGATGGCGGTGGCGATCGGCGGCACGACGGCAATCCTCGGCGCGCGCGAGCGCGGCACCGCGGTCGAAGCCGGCATCGACATTGCCAGCGGTGCGGCGCTTTCGATTCCCGATTTCCTATGGGGCCTGGTGCTGATCCTTCTGTTCGGCGTCCTGGTGCCTATCTTCGACATTTCCGGCCGGGTGTCGCCGCAGCTAGACCTGCCCTTCGTCTCCCAGTTCTACCTGTTCGAGAGCATCGTACGGTTGCGATTCGACCTGACCAAGGACCTTTTGGCGCACATGCTGATGCCGGCCGTGGCCTTGGCGCTGCCGCTGGCCGCGATCATCTCGCAGCTCTTGAAACAGTCGCTGAAGGAAGTGCTCGACCTCGACTATGTCGTGCTGGCGCGGGTAAAGGGCTTTTCGGAAACGCAGGTCATCCTACGCGAAGCGCTGAAGAATGCCGCCCTGCCGACACTGACGCTAGTCGGCGTGCAGTTCACCTTCCTGATCGGCGGTACGGTCATCGTCGAGCGGCTGTTTTCCTATGAGGGTCTCGGCAACATGGCAATCGATGCCGTCATCAACCGCGACCTGCCGCTGATCCAGGGCATCGTGCTGGTCTTCGCGCTGCTGTTCGTGCTGATCAATCTTGGCGTCGACATGATGTATGCGCTGCTCAATCCGAGGCTGCGCCATGGATGAGGCCCGTATTTCAAGACATGGCTCGCGGGCACGCCTATGGCTGGCCGGCGGCTGGCTGCTGATTGCGCTGCTTGCCGCAATTTTCGCGCCGCTGGTCGCACCGCAGGACCCGCTGGCGCAGGATTTGATGCTGGAGCGGCTGCCGCCGATCTGGCTGAACGGTGCAGAGCCCGGCTATTGGCTCGGCACCGACAGCCTCGGCCGCGATCTCCTGTCGCGGCTGATCTTCGGTTCCCGCATCGCCTTCATCGTCGCCTTCGCGGCAGCTCTTGCCGCCTGCCTGGTCGGCTCGACCCTCGGGCTGATCGCCGGCTATTTCGGCGGCTGGGCCGACCGCATCATCTCGCGCGTTGTCGATGTCTGGATGGCGTTTCCGCCGGTGCTGTTTGCCATCCTTTTGGTTGCCGTGCTCGGCACGGGCTTGAGCTCCGTCATCATCGCCATCGCCGTCATCGACTGGACGCGCTTCTGCCGAGTGGTCCGCGCCGAGACCATGGGCCAATCGCGCATGGATTATGTCGAGAACGCCCGCATCGCCGGCTACGGCCGCATCGGCATCATGCTGCGCGAAGTGCTGCCCAATGTGGTGCCGTCGATCGTCGCACTGCTGTCGCTGGAGATGGGCATTGCCATCATCGTCGAGGCGATCCTGTCCTTCGTCAATCTGTCGATCTCGACCGACGACCCGACCTGGGGCGGCATCATCGCAGAGGGTCGCCTGTCGATCCATCAGGCCTGGTGGGTGCTCGTGTTCCCCCTGGTCACCCTGATCCTGACGGTGCTGTCGTTGAGCCAGTTCGGCGAAGGTCTCAGGGCACGTTTCGATCCGGTGCTGCGATGAGCGCGCCGGCGAAATCCTGCCTCGACATACGCGACCTTAGCGCGGTGCTGCCTAATGGCTTGCGCGTGCTGCGCTCGGTATCGCTCTCCGTTCAGCCCGGCGAGGTCCGCGCGCTGGTTGGCGAGAGCGGTGCCGGCAAGACGATGATCGGCAAGGCCGTGCTCGGCGTGCTGCCGCCGAGCGTGCGTATCGTCGAAGGCGATATGCTGCTCGAGGGCGAGGATCTGGGCCGGCTGGCACCCAAGGCAAGGCGCACACTGATCGGCGCACGCACCGCGCTGATCCCGCAAGACCCGCTCACGGCGCTCAATCCGTCACGGCGCATCGGCCCGCAAATGACCGACCGGCTGGTGCGCATCCTCGGCTGGAGCGGCGAGAAGGCCGATGCGTGCGTCCGCCAATTGCTGGACGAGGTGCAAATCCGCGACCCCGAGCGTGTCCTCAAATGCTATCCGCACGAGCTGTCCGGCGGCATGCGCCAGCGCGTGCTGATCGCCGCGGCGTTCGCAGCCGAACCAAGGCTGATCGTCGCCGACGAGCCGACCACGGCGCTCGACGTGACCGTGCAGAAGCAGATCCTGCGGCTGATCGCGCAATTGCAGCGCGAGCACGGCACGGCGATCCTGTTCGTCACCCACGATCTCGGCGTCGTCGCCAAGATCAGCCAGAAAGTTTCCGTGCTCTATGCCGGCAAGGTGGTGGAGGAGGCCGAGACGGCTGCCCTCTTCGCCGCCCCGCGGCACCCCTATACGCGGGCACTGATGTCTGCGACGCCGCGCTACACCGATCCGCTTGCATTGCTGAAACCGGTGGACGAGGCGGTGCTGGCCGGGCTGGCGGCCGAGATCGCCGCCGCTGATCACGCATGGATGCCGCTCCATGGCTGAGCCGCTATTTTCTGTGCGCGGGCTGAAGGTCGCGCTACCCGACATGACGCGCAAGCCGCTGATCGGCCGGCCGCCGCTGGCCGAGATCCTGAAGGGCCTCGATTTCGACTTGCCCAGGGGCTCGGTGACCGGCATCGTCGGCGAATCCGGCTCCGGCAAATCGACGCTTGGCCGCGCCTTGGTGCGGCTTTTGGAGCCCAGCGCCGGCAACGTCATCTTCGACGGCCGCGACATTACGCATCTCCCGGAGGCGGAGCTCCGACCGCTGCGCCGCCATCTGCAGATGATTTTTCAGGATCCGATGTCGTCGCTCAATCCGCGCCGTACCATCGCCAGCATCATCGCAGCGCCGCTCAAGCAGAATGGCCTTGGCGACAATCTGAAAGCCCGAGTTGCTGAAGCGCTTCACCGCGTCGGCCTGCCGCAAGGCTTCGCCAGCCGCTACCGTCACGAATTGTCGGGCGGCCAGCGCCAGCGCGTCGGCATTGCCCGGGCGCTGGCGCTGTCGCCGAAATTCGTGCTGGCCGACGAAATCGTCTCCGGCCTCGACGTCTCGACACAGGCGCAGATCCTGACGCTGCTGGAAAAACTCGCCGCCGAAATGGGCCTGACCGTTGCCTTTATCAGCCATGATCTGTCTGTGATCCGGCGGCTCTGCCGGCAAGTGGTCGTCATGCGCGAAGGCGCGATCGTCGAAGCCAGCGCGACGGATACTTTATTCCAGAAACCGCAGCAGGCCTACACGCGCGACCTGCTCGCCGCCATTCCGCTGCCCGAGATCGATAGCGATTGGCTGCTGCCGGCCGCGAAATCCCCGGCATGAGAAAGCTCAACGCATCAGCACGGCGAAAAGCGGGCCTCGGACGTGCATCGACAAGTCAGCTCGCGAAACGGAGGAGAACTGGAATGAAATACGCAATCAGAAACACGATGCTCGCGGCCGCTCTGCTCGGCCCGATGGGAGCAGCCTCGGCTGATTCGATTCCCGGCATGCGCGGCCACGACCACACCGGCGTCACCGTCCCCGACATGCAGCAGGCGGTCGATTTCTTCACCGAAGTGGTTGGCTGCAAGAAGGCGATGTCGTTCGGCCCGTTCGCCGACGACAAGGGCACATTCATGCAGGATCTGCTGGGGGTCGATCCCAAGTCGGTGATCGAGGAGATCACGTTGGTCCGCTGCGGACACGGGTCGAACATCGAGCTGTTCAAATACACCGCGCCGGACCAAAAGGACCTGACGCCTCGCAACAGCGACATAGGCGGCTTCCATATCGCCTTCTATGTCGACGACATCGCCGCCGCAAAAGCCTATCTTGACGGCAAAGGCGTCAAGACGCGGATGGGGCCGCTGCCGGTTACCGAAGGCCCGGCTGCCGGCCAGACCATCCTCTATTTCCAGGCGCCTTGGGGCTTGCAGTTGGAAGCGATCAGCTATCCCAATGGCATGGCCTATGAAAAAGATGCGGAGACGGTGCTGTGGAGCCCGAAGGACCCGGAAAAATAGCCCGGGGCGTCCATGGCCTCGGCAAGCCGACTTCCGCCAAGACGGGTTATCTGGGGCCGATTGTTTCAATCCTGAAACTTCAAGCTTGAATTAATCCGCCTCAGGCGTAAACTCGACAGAAAGAAGCGAAGAGGAGATCGCACGATGAAAGTTGCGGTTCTCGGCGGCGGACCAGCCGGGCTCTACTTTGCAATTTCGCTGAAGCTCAGGGATGCCGCGCATGAAGTGACGGTGTTCGAGCGGAATCGTGCCGATGATACGTTCGGCTGGGGCGTCGTGCTGTCGGCCGAAACGCTGGAGAACCTGACCAAAAACGACCCGGTCAGCGCCGTCTGGATCCGCAAGCATTTTGCCTATTGGGACGATATCGCCGTTATCCATGACGGCGTGCGCACGGTCTCGACCGGTCATGGCTTTTGCGGCATCGGCCGCAAGCGGCTGCTCACGCTGCTGCAGCGGCGGGCGCGCGAACTCGGCGTCAAGCTGGTCTTCGAAACCGACATCGCCGATCCAAAGCCCTATATGGAGACGCACGATCTGGTCGTCGCCGCCGACGGGCTGAACTCGAAAGCGCGGGGCGCCTTCGTCGACGTGTTCAAGCCCGATATCGACGTCCGTAAATGCAAGTTCGTCTGGCTCGGCACCCACCAGAAATTCGATGATGCCTTCACTTTCATCTTCGAGAAAACCGAGCATGGCTGGGTATGGGCGCATGCCTACCAGTTCGACAGTGACACCGCGACCTTCATCGTCGAATGCAGCGAGCAGACCTGGCAGCGCTTCGGCTTCGGCGCGATGTCGCAGCAGGAATCGATTGCTGTTTGCGAGCGTATCTTTGCCCGCCATCTCGGCGGCCACGCGCTGATGACCAACGCCAATCATATCCGCGGCTCGGCCTGGATCAATTTCCCGCGCGTCTTGTGCGAACGCTGGTCCTACAAGAACCTGGCGCTGATGGGCGACGCGGCGGCGAGCGCGCATTTCTCGATCGGTTCCGGCACCAAGCTGGCGCTGGAAAGCGCGGTGGCGCTGGCCGACTATGTCGAGTCCGAGCCGGACCTGGAGGCCGCGTTCCGCAAATATGAGGACGCCCGGCGCACCGAAGTGCTGAAGCTGCAGTCGGCGGCGCGTAATTCGCTCGAATGGTTCGAGGAGGTCGAGCGCTATCTCGGCCTCGATCCGGTGCAGTTCAACTATTCGCTGCTGACGCGTTCGCAGCGCATCAGTCACGAGAATTTGCGGCTGCGCGATGCCGAATGGCTGGCCGGCGCCGAGGAATGGTTCCAGCGTCAGGCCGGTGCCGGCGGCAACAGTCTGCGTCGCGCGCCGATGTTCGCGCCATTTCGGCTGCGCGACATGACGCTGCAGAACCGCGTCGTCGTCTCGCCGATGGCACAGTACAAGGCGGTCGACGGCTGTCCGACCGACTGGCATTTCGCCCATTACGCCGAACGGGCCAAGGGCGGCGCCGGCCTCCTCTACATCGAGATGACCTGCGTCAGCGCGGAGGGCCGCATCACGCCTGGCTGCCCCGGTTTCTATGCGCCCGAGCATGAGGTCGCCTGGAAGCGGCTGGTGGATTTCGTCCATGCCGAGACCGAGGCCAAGATCTGCGCCCAGATCGGCCATTCCGGCGGCAAAGGATCAACGCGACTCGGCTGGCAAGGAACCGACGTGCCGCTGCCTTCGGGCAACTGGCCGGTCATGGCGGCATCTTCCGTACCGTGGTCGCCGCAGAACCAGGTGCCCAAGGCGATGGACCGGGCCGACATGGACATGGTGCGCGACCAGTTTGTCGCCTCGGCCGAGATGGCGGCGCGCTGCGGCTTCGATATGCTCGAAATCCACGCCGCGCACGGCTATCTCCTGTCCTCCTTCATCACGCCCCTGACCAACCGGCGCACCGACACCTATGGCGGCTCGCTGGAAAACCGCATGCGCTACCCCTTGGAAATCTTTCATGCGGTGCGCGCCGCGTGGCCGGCCGAGAAGCCGATCTCGATGCGCATCTCCGCCAATGACTGGCTAGGTATCGAAGGCGTGACGCCGGCCGATGCCGTCGAGATCGCGCGGCTGCTGCGTGAGGCCGGCGTAGACATCTGCGACGTATCGGCCGGCCAGACTTCGGCCGTGGCAAGGCCGGTCTATGGCCGCATGTTCCAGACGCCGTTTTCCGATCGCATCCGCAACGAGGTCGGGATGGCGACGATGGCGGTCGGCAATATCTATGAGCCGGACCACGTCAACTCGATCCTGATGGCCGGCCGCGCCGATCTCGTCGCACTGGCTAGGCCGCATCTTACCGATCCCTATTGGACGCTGCACGCGGCCGTCACGCTTGGCGATCGCGGCGTCAAATGGCCGGATCCCTATCTGCCCGGCCGCGACCAGCTCTACCGGCTGGCCGAGCGCGAAGCGGCAGCGGGGTTGAAAGTATGAGTGCAGCCGCGACGATTTCGGGGCGCCATGCGCTGGTCACCGGCGGCGGCTCCGGCGTCGGCCGCGCGATCGCGCTGGCGCTGGCCGGCGCCGGCGTCGACGTGACCATCTGCGGCCGGCGCGAAGCGGCGCTGGCTGCGGTCGCCGCCGAGAACAAACGCATCTTCGCCAATGCCGCCGACGTCACCGACGAGGCATCGATGGCGTCGCTCTACGAGGCCGCGGAAGCGGCGCGCGGACCGTTCGACATCGTCGTTGCCAATGCCGGCATGTCCGGCAGTGCCCCGGCGCAGCGGACCTCGCTGGCGGACTGGCAGCGCACGTTCGACGTCAACCTGACCGGTGCGTTCCTGACGGTGAAGCCGGCGTTGGCCGGCATGGTCGCGCGCAAGACTGGCCGTATCATCTTCGTCGCTTCCACCGCCGGACTGAAAGGCTATCCCTATGTCGCAGCTTATGTCGCAGCCAAGCATGGCGTCGTCGGCTTGATGCGGGCACTAGCCGTCGAGACCGCCAAGTCCGGCATAACAGTGAATGCCGTGTGCCCAGGGTTTGTCGAAACCGAGATGCTGGAGAATGCCGTCCAGCGCATCGTCGAGACGACCGGCCGCTCGACCGAGCAGGCGCGAACAAGCCTTGCCGCGACCAACCCGCAAGGCCGCTTCATCCAGCCGGAGGAAATTGCGGCCGCCGTGCTTTATCTGTGTGGCGACGCCGCGCGGTCGATCACCGGACAGACGATTTCGATCTCCGGAGGTGAGACATGGTAGCAGGTCCCCTGCCCGCCCCGTCCGGACCCGGCAAGGACCGCCTGCGGCTCTGGATACGCCTGCTGCGCGCCTCGCGCACCATCGAGGCCGAGCTGCGCGAGCGGTTGCGGCGAGAGTTCAACACGACGCTGCCACGCTTCGACGTGATGGCCGCGCTGTACAGGGCGCCCGAGGGCATGCTGATGAGCGATCTTTCCCGGTTCCTGCTGGTGTCCAACGGCAATGTCACGGGCATCATCGACCGGCTGGTCTCGGAAGGATTGGTGATGCGGGCCCGACGCAATGGCGACCGCCGCACCTCGATGGTGCGGCTGACGGAAGAGGGATCGAAGACTTTCGCCGTAATCGCCGCCGCGCATGAAAGATGGGTCGGCGAATTGCTGGGCAATGTGAGCGAGGACGAGGCCCGCCGGCTGACCGGCATGCTGACCTCCTTCCGCAGCAATTGGGAGGGACGGGAATGACGAAGCTGGCCGGCCGCAAGCCGAAGCATTTCCTCTGGCAGGTCGAAGGCAAGATCGCAAGGATCCGGCTCGATCGGCCGGAGCGCAAGAACCCGCTGACCTTCGACAGCTATGCCGAATTGCGCGACATTTTTCGCGACCTTGTCTACGCCGATGACATCGATGCCGCGGTGTTCCTGCCCAATGGCGGCAATTTCTGCTCGGGCGGCGACGTCCACGAAATCATCGGCCCGCTGGTCAAGATGGACATGAAGGCGCTGCTCGCCTTCACCCGCATGACGGGCGATTTCGTCAAGGCGATGCTGAATTGCGGCAAGCCGATTATCGCGGCGGTCGACGGCGTGGCGGTCGGCGCCGGTGCCATCATCGCGATGGCCTCCGATATCCGCATCGCCACGCCTCAAGCCAAGACGGCTTTCCTGTTTACCCGCGTCGGCCTTGCCGGCTGCGACATGGGCGCATGCGCGATCCTGCCGCGCATCATTGGCCAGGGCCGCGCCGCCGAGCTGCTCTACACCGGCCGCACGATGAGCGCCGAGGAAGGCGAGCGCTGGGGCTTCTACAACCGGCTGGTCGATGCCGCAACGCTCGAGGCCGACGCGCTCGACATGGCCGCCCGCATCGTTTCCGGTCCGACCTTCGCCCATGGCATGACCAAGACGCAGCTGAATCAGGAATGGTCGATGGGTCTCGACCAGGCTATCGAAGCGGAAGCGCAGGCGCAGGCGATCTGTATGCAGACCCGCGATTTCGAGCGGGCGTACACGGCTTTCATGGCTAAGGAGAAGCCGGTGTTCGAGGGGGATTGAGATGGAAGGTTCGGCTGAGTCCACAAAAAAAGACAGGTTGGCGGGACAGCGCCCCCCTGTGTCCTGCCGGACATCTCCCCCACGAGGGGGGAGATTGGCAGCTTCAGCGACCCGCCCACTCTTGCACCGTCAGAGATTGGCGAAAGCCGGGGTGACGGCCGATCTCCCCCCCAGTGGGGGAGATGTCAGGCAGGACAGAGGGGGGCGCCGTAGAGCGCAGGGGCTGGAGAGCGGCGGAGGCAGAAATGCCTGACCGTTCCTTCCTTACCTGGCCGTTCTTCGAGGACCATCACCGCGAGTTGGCGGAGCGGCTGGAGGCATGGTGCGCCAAGAACCTGCCGGTCGCGCATGACGATGTCGACGCGGCCTGCCGCGAGCTGGTGGCCAAGCTCGGCCAAGACGGCTGGCTGAAGCCGACGGCGCTCGATACCGACAATCCCTCACCGCTCGACGTGCGCACACTCTGCCTCACGCGCGAGACGCTGGCCCGGCATGACGGGCTGGCCGATTTCGCCTTCGCCATGCAAGGGCTCGGCACCGGTGCGCTCAGCCTGTTCGGCTCGCCCGAGCAGCAGAGCTGGTTGGCGAAGACGCGGGCCGGCAAAGCGATTTCGGCTTTCGCACTGTCGGAGCCGCGCTCGGGCTCGGACGTCGCCAACATGGAAATGACGGCCAGGCGTGACGGCGACAGCTATCTTCTATCCGGCGAAAAGAGCTGGATCTCCAACGGCGGTATCGCTGACTTTTATGTTGTCTTTGCCCGGACCGGCGAGGCGCCCGGCGCCAAGGGGCTTTCCGCCTTTGTCGTGCCTTCCGAAACCGAGGGGCTGATCGTTGCCGAGCGGCTGGAGGTGATTGCGCCGCACCCGCTCGCCCGGCTGTCCTTCGACAATGCACGCATTCCAGCCTCGGCGCTGATCGGCAAACCCGGTGACGGTTTTCGCATCGCCATGTCCGTGCTCGACGTGTTCCGTTCGACCGTCGGCGCAGCGGCGCTCGGCTTTGCCCGGCGCGCGCTGGACGAAAGCATCGCAAGAGTGGCCGAGCGCAGCCTGTTCGGTGCACCGATGGCCGAGCTGCAGATGGTGCAGGGCCACATCGCCGATATGGCGCTGGATGTCGATGCCGCCGCGCTGCTGGTCTATCGTGCCGCCTGGACCAAGGACATGGGCGCGGCTCGGGTTACCCGCGAAGCCGCCATGGCCAAGCTGTTCGCTACCGACAAAGCGCAAGGGGTGATCGACAAGGCTGTGCAGCTGCATGGCGGCGACGGCGTCCGCAAGGGTCATATCGTCGAAAGCTTGTATCGTGAGATCCGGGCGCTGCGCATCTACGAGGGAGCGTCCGACGTGCAGAAGGTAGTGATTGCACGGCAGGTGATGGGGGCGGCCTGAGACCGGAGTTGTGTGGAAGAATTGATTGTCTTTGAGTTTTAAGCGACCGGATTTGAGCATTGGGAGGTTTTGACATGCACACCATCCTGCAGCCGGAAGGCTGGGCGAAACCCGTCGGCTACGCCAATGGCGTCGCCGCGCGTGGACAGCTTGTCTTCGTCGGCGGGCAGGTCGGCTGGAACGGACAGGGCCGCTTCGAGACCGATGATCTTGTCGGCCAGGTGCGGCAGACGCTGGCCAATATTGTCGCCGTGCTCGCCGAGGCCGGCGCCACGCCTGATCATATCACCTCGATGACCTGGTACTTTACCGACAAGGCGGAATATCTGGCCAATCTCAAGGGGATCGGCGAGGTCTATCGCGAGGTGATCGGCCGGCATTTTCCTGCGATGGCCGCTATCCAGGTGATGGCGCTTGTCGAGGACCGCGCCAAGGTTGAGATCCAGGCCACGGCGGTTATTCCGGAGTGACGGCAACACGCGGCAAATTTTTTAAGCTTAAAACTTTCGCCTTGAAAAGCGCGGTACTTTGGATAGCATCCGATCTTACGACTGCCGTGCCGGGAGGGCTTTCCGGCAGTCCGGTCACTTGGCGTATCAAAGCCGTGCGGGGGCCAACCCGTCCGATCACAACCAGAGGGAACGAAAATGAATTTCACCCGTCGCAACCTGCTGCTTCTTGCTGCCGCCATCGGCATCGCCAGCGGCCCGGCCTATGCCGAAGGCACGCTGAATGTCGGCGCCTATCCGACCAATCCGCCTTTTGAATACAAGAACGAGAGCGGCACATTCGAGGGTTTCGAAGTCGACATCATCAATGAGGCGGCAAAGCGTATCGGCATGACCACTGATATCGCCGACCTCGGTTTCCAGGCGCTGTTCGCCGCCACCACCTCGAAGCGCATCGACGTCGCCATCTCGTCGATCACCATCACGCCGGAGCGGCTGAAGTCCCAGTCGTTCACGCAGCCCTACTATGATTCCGACATGGGCATCGCCGCGAAGGCCGACAGCCCAATCAAGGCCGAGGCCGACCTCAAGGGCAAGATCGTCGGCGTGCTGTCCGGCTCAACCGGCGAAGCCTGGGTCAAGGCCCACCAGGAAGCGGACGGGTTCAGTGACGTCAAAGGCTACGACACGCAGCAGAATTTGCTGCTCGATCTCAGCTCCGGCCGCGTCGATGCGGCGGTCAGCGATATTCCGGGCCTGGAATATTCTTTCACCAGGATGAAGGATCTCGCGGTAAAAGAGCGCATCAAGACCGGCGAGCAGTACGGTCTGATGATGACCAAGGACCACCCGCTGCTCGGCAAGCTGAACGACGCGCTGACCGCGATGAAGAAGGACGGCACCTTGGCCGCGATCCACAAGAAGTGGTTCGGCAGCGACGCACCGGCCGATTCCTCGACCGTCAAGGAAATGCCTGTACCGAAGGCCTGAGCGACAGTTCGCGCTTAAATTTCGTGCCGGCTTTCGTACCGGCACGATTTCGGGATTTCGGGCTGGGGCTCGAGCGTCGCGGGACGCCAAACGTTTCGGAAATGCTGCGATGTCGCTGCTGGACACCTTCTTCAACGCCGACGTCATGGTCTCCAGCCTGCCGGCGCTGCTGCGCGGTTTCCTGAACACGCTGCTGCTCGGAATCATGAGCATCGGCATCGGTATTCCCGTCGGCCTCGCGATCAGCCTGGTGCGGCTCTATGCGCCAAAGCCGCTTCGGCTGCTGGCTATCGGCTACATCGACATTTTCCGGGCGATGCCGGTGCTGGTGGTGCTGATCCTGATCTACTATGCGCTGCCGTTCCTCGGCATTCGCCTGTCATCGTGGACGTCCGCGGTGATGGCGTTCGCCATCATCATGGCGGCCTATTCGGCCGAGGTGTTCCGCTCGGGCATACAAAGCATTCCGCGCGGCCAGTTCGAGGCGGCGCAGGCGCTCGGCCTGCCGTTCTTGCTGACCTTGCGCAAGGTGGTGCTGCCGCAGGCGATCCGCGTCGTCATTCCACCGATGACCAGCAACTGCGTTTCGATGTTCAAGGACACCTCGCTCGCCTCCACGGTAGCCCTGCCCGAACTGCTGAAGGAAGCGACCAACGCGCAATCGCTCTATGCCAACCCCTCACCGCTGATCGGCGCGGCGCTGGTCTACCTCATCTTTCTCTGGCCGATGGTCCGTCTCGTCAGCCTCCTTGAACGCCGCTTTCAAACCGAAAAGACCCGCTGATTCTGTCAGCGCACTTCGCAGGAGACGACCTTGAACCAGCATCAGATTTCGAAAACCGGCGATGCTGCAGCTTTCCCGGTCGAGACGATCCGCGCCATGTTCCCCGCCTTGCAGCAGGCGGGCGACTTCGTCTTCATGGACAACGCTGCCGGCGCGCAGATCCCGCAAAGCGTGCTCGATGCGGTCACCAACCATTTGGTCGCGCATAATGTGCAGCGCGGCGGCCGCTACGGACGCAGCATCACCGTCGACCAAGCCGTCGCCGGCGCGCGCGAAAGCGTGGCGTTGCTGATCAACGCCACCAACCCGGCGGAGATCTGTTTCGGCATGAACGCCACTTCTTTCATCCGCCTGGTCAGCCTCGGCATCGGCCAGATGCTTTCCGAGCGCCCAAATGGGGGACGTGACGAGATCGTCATCACCGACATGGATCACGACGCCAATATCGCGACGTGGCTGGCGCTGGCGCCGGCCGGCGCCAAGTTCAAATGGTGGCGGATGCGCGAAGACGGCAATCTGCATGTCGATGATTTGCGCCCGCTGGTCTCAGAGCGCACCCGGCTCGTGGCCTGCACGGTGACGGCGCATTCGATCGGCTCGATTGTCGACGTTGCTTCAGTGGCTAGGATTGCGCATGCGGCAGGCGCCGAAGTGTTCCTGGACTGCGTGCATTATGGGCCGCACGGGTTAATCGATGTGCAGGCTTGGGATTGCGACTATCTGGTCTGCTCCGGCTATAAGAATTTCTCGCCGCATATGGGCTTCCTGTGGGGCCGCTTCGAAACGTTGAAGCGCTTGCCGACCTTCCGCGAGGATTTCATCCCCGACGAGCCGCCCTACAAGATCGAGGCCGGCACCTTCATTTACGAGAACGTCTCCGGCATGGATGCCGCGGTGCGCTACCTCGAATCGATCGGCCGCAATTTTGCTCCAGCCAATAACCGGTCGCGCCGCGACAACATCGTCGCCGGCATGAATGCCATCCGCGACTACGAGCAGGTGCTGGCGCGCGAAATGCTGGCGGTGCTCAAAGATTGCGGCGCTACGATCTACGGCGTGGCCGAAGAGGCACGCCTCAGCGAGCGCGTGCCGACCTTCTGCTTCAACATCGGCACGCTGTCGCCGCAGAGGATCGTCGAGGAAATGGCCGAGATGCAGATCGGCATTCGCGACGGCCACATGTATGCGCCGCGCCTGATGAAGCGGCTCAACCTCAGCATGGACAGCGGCGCGGTGCGCGCCTCGCTGGTGCATTACAATACGATCGAGGAAGTCCGGCGCTTCGGCGAGGCGCTCCGCACCATCATCGCCCGGCTGTCCTGATCGGGCTGACCGGCGGCGCCTGCGCGATTCTCGTGGAGCGCGAAGGCGGTCGCACCCGGGTTCTCCAGGCCGGGGCGCAATTGCATGCTCGGGATCAAGTAATCGCCGCCATTCTGCTGCCGATAAGGAACGGGCCGGATTGTCTCGAGCGTCCGCATCCTCTCGCGCAGTCGCTCCGCGACAGGCTCGAAATCGGCCTCCCCGAAACGGTCCACCCTGTAGACCACGAACGGCGGAAGCACGTCGTAGCCCGGATAGTAGAGAATCCCGTGATTGATCGGGAACAGCAGATCGTCTATCGGGCCGTTGACGCCGCGGGCGGAATAATGCTCCTCCCAGCCGCCGGTGGTCACGATCAGCATTGCGCGCTTGCCGGCGAGCGTTCCCTCACCAAAGCGGTCGCCCCACCGCTCGTCGCTGTGCTCGCCAACGCCATAGGCGAAGCCGTAGGCGTACACCCGGTCGACCCAGCCCTTGAGGATCGCCGGCATGGCGTACCACCACAGCGGGAACTGGAGGATCAGGGTGTCGGCCCATAGCAGCTTGCCGATCTCGGCTTTGACGTCATCGGTCAGAGTGTTCGTCGCGAAAGCCTTTTTGGAGGCGCCGGCCGGCAGGAAACGTGCTTCGGGCGGCCACGACGGAAAGTCGGCACGGTCCACCTCGGATTTCCAGCCGTCGGCATAGAGGTCGGACACCCGCACCTCGTGGCCCTGGGCCTGGAGTTCCCTGATGGCGACGTCACGTAACGCGCCGTTGAGCGAACGCGGTTCAGGATGAGCAAAAACAAGCAGGACTTTCATGGGTCTACTCCGAAGAAGGACGATAGACACCAAAGATAGCGAGCCATGGGCTGATCCACTATATGTAGGAAATGTATAAGATAATGCCGAATAGTGGATAGATCGGACGTCACCCTCGAGCGCATGCGCACCTTCGTTCGCGTCGCCGAGCGCGGCAGCCTCTCGGCGGTGGCGCGCGAGCTCGGAATTGGGCAGTCGACGGTCACACGGCATTTGCGGGAACTCGAGGAGGCCGTCGGCGTGCCCCTGCTCAGCAGGACCACCCGGCGTGTCACGATGACCGATGAAGGCAGCCGTTACTATGCCGACAGCGTCCAGGTCCTGCGCCTCGTTGAGCAGGCCGGCGACGAGGCGCGGGGCACGCGCGGCGCGTCGGCCGGCACGATCCGGATATCCTGCACGGCGGCGCTCGGGGTCTTGCATGTCAGCCGGCTGATCTTCGGCTTTCAGGACAGCTATCCCGACATCGGCATCGATCTCAGCCTCACCGACGAGCGCATAGATCTTGTGCGGGAGGGCGTCGACATCGCGCTTCGCCTTGGCCCGCTCACCAACAGCTCAATGAAACTGCGGGCGCTCGGCCAGTCTCGACGTTTGCTGGTGGCGGCGCCGGCCTATCTGGCGGCGCGGGGCAGACCGGCTGTCCCGCAGGATCTGCCTGGCCATGAAGGCATCCGGATGTCGAACATCGCGGGAAGCGACACGCTCACCTTGCAGGGGCCGGGCGGCGAGACCTTTGCGGCGCCCTTTGGCGGGCGATTTCGTGTGGACCATGGGCTTGCCGCGCGCGAAGCCCTTGTCGCCGGACGTGGTATCGCACCCGCGCACCACTGGCTTGTCGACGATCTTCTGACGGCCGGCCGGCTGGAGGTGGTCATGCCCGGCTATTTTCCGCCTCCCGTCCCGCTGAGCATGCTGATCGTTCCGGAACGCGCCGGTGTTGCCCGGGTGCGGCTGCTGGTCGACTTTCTCGCCGAGCAGATTGCCGGCATTGCGGGGATCCAGAAACCGTAGCCGGCAAACATCGCCGGATCAGGCGGCCTTCTTCTTCGCCAACCTTGCCTTGATACTGGCGACGTCGGCACGCGGCGTCGCCGCGAACAGGGTCCTGGTGTAGCTGTGCTTGGGGTCGGCGAAGACCTCGTCGCGCGAGCCGTATTCGACCGCTTCGCCGAAATACATCACCATCACGTCGTCGGCGATATAGCGTACCACGGACAGGTCGTGGCTGATGAAAACATAGGTCAGTTGGAATTCGTCCTGCAGGTCGGCGAGCAGGTTCAGCACCTGCGCCTGCACCGAAAGATCAAGTGCCGAGACGGGCTCGTCCAGCACCAGAAGACTGGGGTTGAGCATCAGCGCGCGGGCAATGGCGATGCGCTGGCGCTGGCCGCCCGAAAACATATGCGGGTAGCGATTGTAATGCTCGGGACCGAGACCGACCTTCTTCAGCATCTTCATGGCGAGATCGCGCCGCTCGTCGGCCGTGCTGTCGGTGTTGATGAGCAACGGCTCGCCAAGCACGTCGCCGATCTTCTGGCGCGGATTGAGCGAACCATAGGGGTTCTGGAAGACGATCTGCACCTTGCGCCGCATTTCCTTCGACAGGCCGTCCCTGGCGATGTCTACCTTCTTGCCGTCGATGAAAAGCTCGCCGGAGGTCGCCGGATCGATCAGGGTGATGATGCGGGCGAGTGTTGACTTGCCGCAGCCGCTCTCGCCGACGATCGCCAGCGTCTTGCCCTTGTCGACGCTGAACGAAACGCCCTTGACCGCATGAACCGTACGGGAGGGGCGGAAAAGCCCGCCGCCGACATGATAGTCGCGCACGATGTTCTTGCCTTCGACTACCGTCACACTCATGTGGCGGTTCCTCCTGCGGACCGGGCTGCGACTACAGACGGGGCCGGCTCGAACAGCATGTCGGAAACAGTAGGCAGCCGGTCGCCGACGGCGTTTTCCGGCAGCGCCGACAGGAGCGCGCGCGTGTAGTTGCTCTTGGGGGACTCGAACAGCGACAGCACGTCGGCCTCTTCCATCTTGCGGCCCTTATACTGGACGATGACACGGTCGGCGGTCTCGGCGACGACGCCCATATTGTGGGTGATCATGATCAGGCCCATGCCATATTTTGCCTGCAGGCCGACCAGCAAATCGAGGATCTGCTTCTGGATGGTGACGTCGAGTGCCGTGGTTGGCTCGTCGGCGATCAAAAGCTTGGGATTGCAGGCGATGGCGATGGCGATCATGACGCGCTGGCACTGGCCGCCCGACATCTGATGCGGGAAGGAGCCCAGCCGTTCCTCGGGCTCGGCGATGCCGACGAGCTTCATCAGTTCGATGGCGCGCGCCCGGCGCTGGCCGCGGTCCATGCCCATATGAAAGCGCAGCACCTCCTCGATCTGGAAGCCGACGGTAAAGCACGGGTTGAGGCTGGCGACCGGCTCCTGGAAGATCATGGAGATGTCCTTACCGACGATCTTGCGCCGCTCGGATGGGCCGAGCTGAAGCAGGTCGATGCCGTCGAAGGCCATGCGGTCCGCCCTCACCGTCGCCGTGTTGGGCAAAAGCCCCATCACCGCCAGCATCGCCACCGATTTTCCGGAACCGGATTCGCCGACGATCGCCAGCACCTCGCGCGGTTCGATCGACAGGTCGATGCCTTGTACCGCCATGAATGGTCCAGCGGCGGTGTCGAAGGAAACGGTCAGGTTCTTGATCTCGAGAAGAGGCATTGGATTATGACCTCTTCAGCTTGGGATCGAAGGCATCGCGCAAGCCGTCGCCGATCAGATTGATGGCAAGCACAGTGATCAGGATGGCAAGGCCGGGGAAGGTC
This sequence comes from Mesorhizobium sp. WSM4836, assembly GCF_055811815.1. NCBI lineage: Bacteria > Pseudomonadati > Pseudomonadota > Alphaproteobacteria > Hyphomicrobiales > Phyllobacteriaceae > Mesorhizobium > Mesorhizobium sp. WSM4836. The sequence goes on along the minus strand of NZ_JBVVQF010000002.1, from coordinate 156,723 downwards.
ACCACCCAAGGCGCGCGCAGAATGAACTCGCGCGCCGAGGCGAGCATCGTGCCCCATTCCGGCGTCGGCGGCTGCGCACCGACACCGAGGAAGCCGAGCGCCGCAGCCTCGAGAATAGCGTTGGAGAAGGACAGCGTCGCCTGCACGATCAGCGGCGCCAGGCAGTTCGGCAGGATCGTCCTCACCATCAAGCGAAGATGACCGGCACCAGCCACCTTGGCGGAGATCACATATTCGCGGTTCTTTTCGGCCATCACGGCGGCGCGGGTGAGACGCGCGAAATGCGGCTGCAGCACCAGTGCGATCGCCAGCATGGCGTTGAACAGGCCGGGGCCGAGGATCGCCACCAGCACCAGCGCCAGAAGCAGCGACGGGAAGGCCAGGATGATATCCATGATGCGCATGATCAGCGTGTCGACCCAGCCGCGGAAATAGCCGGCGAGCACGCCAAGCACGATGCCGCTGGTGAGCGAGAAGACGACAACCACCAGGCCGATGAACAGCGAAAAACGCGCCCCGAAGATCAACCGTGAAAGCATGTCACGGCCGACAGCATCGGTGCCGAGCAGGAACATCGTTTTGCCGCCTTCCTGCCAGGCAGGGGGCGCCAGCAGCGCATCGCGAAACTGCTCGTCGGGCGAATGTGGGGCGACGAACGGCGCAAAGATCGCCACCAGCACCAGCGCCGAAAACACGACAAGGCCAATGACGGCCCCAGTGTTCATCGAGAAGTAGTGCCAGAACTCGGCGAAAGCGCGTTGCCTGCCACCTGTCGGGATGGAGGCGGCGGTAGCTTCGGCGGCGGATTCGTCGGTCATCTCACTGCACCCGGATGCGCGGATTGATGACGGCGTAGAGCACGTCGACGATCAGGTTCACCGCCATGACGATCAGCGCGATGATCAGCAATCCGCTCTGGACGACGACATAGTCGCGCTTGCCGATGGCGTCGATCATCCATTTGCCGATGCCTGGCCAGGAAAAAATGGTTTCGGTCAAAATGGCGCCCGCCATCAACGTGCCGACCTGCAGTCCAATGGTGGTGACCACCGGGATCAGCGCGTTGCGAAAAGCGTGCAGCCCGATGACACGGCGCGGCGCCAGGCCCTTGGCGCGCGCGGTGCGGACATAATCCTCGCCCAGCACCTCGAGCATCGCCGAGCGCGTCTGGCGTGCTATGACGGCAAGCGGGATCGTCGCCAGCACGATCGAGGGCAGGATCAAATGGCTGACGGCGGATTTGAAAGCGCCGCTCCTGCCGGAGATCAGGCTGTCGATGAGCATGAACCCGGTTGTCGGCCTGAAGAAATACTGCAGGCCGATGCGGCCGGAAACCGGCGTCCAGCCGAGATAGCCGGAGAAGAAGATAATGAGCAGCAGCCCCCACCAGAAGATCGGCATCGAATAGCCGGTCAGCGCGACACCCATCGTCGCCTGGTCGAACCACGAGCCGCGCTTGACCGCAGCGAAAATGCCGGCGGGGATGCCAAGCAGTATGGCGATGATCAACGCCACCGTCGCCAGTTCCAGCGTGGCCGGAAACAGCGCCTGGAATTCGCCGAGCACTGGCCGCTTGGTGGCAATCGATATGCCGAAATCGCCGGTCAGGACCCTGCCGATATATTCAAGGTACTGGATGACATAGGGCCGGTTATAGCCAAACTGCTCAATGAGCTGGGCGTAGCGCTCGGGGCTGACACCGCGCTCGCCGGCCAGGGCCAGGATCGGATCGCCCGGCAGAAGCCGGACGAAAGCGAACGCCGCCAGCGATATGCCGAACACGGTCGGGATGATCAAAGCGAGCTTGTGGAGGAGATAACGGAGCATCTTGCTTCATAGAACGGCGGCGCTGGGAGTCCAGCGCCGCCGTTCAATTTCTCAGAACTTATTCGCTGACGTCGACGCCATCAAACCGATGAATGCCAAGCGGGTCCATAGCGAAGCCCGCGACCTTCTTGTTCATCGGCATGAAGACCTTGGAGTGGGCGATGGTCAGCCACGGGGCCTCACGCTTGAACACGGCCTGAGCTTCCTCGTAGATCTTGGTGCGCTCGGCGACGTCGGTCGTCGCCTTGCCCTTCTTCAGCAGGCCTTCGAACTCCTGATTGCACCAGATTGCATAGTTGGACTGGCCGATGGCATCGCAACCGAGCAGGAAAAAGAAGTTGTCCGGATCGCCATTGTCACCGGTCCAGCCCAGCTGGAAGGCGCCGTCGCGATCCTTAGCCTTGCCGCGCTGGCGGTACTCGGTCCATTCGTAGCTGACGATCTCCGCCTTGACGCCGACGGCGGCATAGTCGGCCTGGATCAACTCGGCGACGCGCTGGGCGTTCGGGTTGTAGGGACGGCTGACCGGCATAGCCCAGATCTTCATCGACAGATCCTTGACGCCCGCGTCGGCCAGCATCTTCTTGGCCGCCTCTGGATCATAGGGATCGTCCTTGATGTCCTTGTTATAGGACCACATGGTCGGCGGGATCGGGTTGATGGCCGGCGCGCCGGCGCCTTGATAGACCGCGTCGATGATCGCCTTCTTGTTCACCGCCATGTTGAGGGCCTTGCGGACCTCGACCTTGTCGAAGGGCGGCTGCGTCGTGTTGTAAGCCATGTAGCCGATGTTCAGGCCTTCCTGCTCGTCGACCTTGAGGTTCGTGTCGGCCTGCAGTCCGGCAATGTCGGCCGGCGCCGGGTATGACATGATATCGCACTCGCCCGCCTTCAGCTTCTGCGCGCGTACTGCCGGGTCGGGCGTGATGGCGAAGATCAGATCATCGATCTTCTGGCGGCCGCCATAGTAGCCGTCCCATGCCGCATAGCGCACGACCGCATCGACCTGATAGTCGACGAACTGGAACGGACCAGTGCCGACCGGCTTCTGGGTGAACTGCTGCCTGGTGCCGGCCTTGTCGAGCTGGTCGGCATATTCCTTGGAGACGATCGAGGCGAAATCCATGCCGAGATCCGGCAGGAACGCGACTTCAGGCTTGTTCAGTACGAATTTGACCGTCAGGTCGTCGACCTTGACGATTTCCTTCAGGAGATCGGGGAAGCCCATGCCGGTGAAATATTCCCAGCCGGTACCTTCCAGATAGCTGTACCACGGGCTTTCTTTCTTCCACTGGCGTTCGAAGGAAAAGATCACGTCGTCGGCGTTGAGGTCGCGCGTTGGCGTGAAATAATCCGTCGTCTGGAATTTCACACCCGGGCGAAGCTTGAAGGTGTATTCGAGACCGTCGTCAGAAACTGTCCAGCTCTCAGCCAGGCCGGGCGAGATGGTGGTCTTGCCATGCTCGAACTCGACCAGGCGCGAATAGATGGTGCGCGACGAGGCATCGAAGTCGTTGCCGCCGCTCCATGGCGACGGGTCGAAGCCGGCCGGCGAAGCCTCCGAGCAATAGACCAGTTGTTTTGCATTGGCCACGCCGCCGAGGACGCTTGCAGCCAGCAACGCGGCTGCAAAAGTCAGTTTCTTTTTCATTGAGCACTCCCTGATGTTCTTCCAAGCCCCTCTATCAGGCTCGCGAAGGCCGCATATAAGCACCGTTTTTCTAGCTTTGGAACTGCTTGTTTGCCTAACCCACGGGAAGCAGAAAAAAATTCCGGGACGCGGCAAATTGTGGAAAAAACGAGCCGAATCCGCAGATCACGACATTATTAGCGACTTCATTTTTTTGTTGATCGGCAATGCCGCCAATTGCGGGAATCGAGCCGTTCGGTTCAAGAGATGCGCGTCTGAAAACCGGTCGTGGCCGAGAGGTTTGACGGCAAGTCTTGCCGCACTCCAGGTGGCGAGGCTTGCACGGCCGCCGCTTGTGGCAATACATAGATAGACGGACAGCGGTGCCGGATTTTCTCAGGTCCGGACATTGCGGCAAGCGTGGCATACCTTTGTTCGTCAGCGGCGGCGGTGGCGCGCAAGCGTGCCGAAACAATAAGAACATTGAGGGAGCGACAGGTGGCAAAACCGGCAAAGACAACCACCGCGGCCAAAGCAAAAGCCGAGGCGACATCGAAGGCGGCCAAGCCAAAAGCCGCCGCCGCCAAGCCGACGGCTACCGCGAAGGCAAGCGCAAAGCCCGCGGCGAAGACCACGGCTGGAACGGCTGCTAAACCGGCAACCGGCAAGACGGCGCCTGCCGCAAAGTCTGCCGCCAAGCCGGCGGCGAAGGCAGTGCCGACAGCGCCTCGACCGTTGGCAGGTCCGGCCAAGAGATTGCCTAAGGCGATTACGTCGCTGGCCGCCGGCCTGCCGGAAAAACCGTGGCTCAAGAGTTATCCAAAAATCGTGCCGGCCGAAATCGGCGCCCTGCCCTCCAGCTCGATCGGCGACTTTCTCGTCGCCGTGTGCCAGCAGTTTGCGAATCGGCCGGCCTTCGTCTGCATGGGCAAGTCGATCACCTATGCCGACCTCGAACGACAGTCGGCCGCCTTCGGCGCCTATCTGCAATCAACCGGGCTGCAGAAAGGGTCGCGCGTCGCGCTGATGATGCCGAACGTGCTGCAATATCCGGTGGCGATGATGGCAGTGCTTCGCGCCGGCTATGTCGTGGTGAACATCAATCCGCTCTACACGCCGCGCGAGCTGGAGCACCAGCTCAAGGATTCCGGCGCTCAAGCCATTGTCATCCTCGAAAATTTCGCCTGCACCCTGCAGGCGGTGATCGCCAGGACCGCGGTCAAGCATGTCGTGGTCGCCACGATGGGCGACATGCTCGGTGGGCTCAAGGGAACGATCGTCAACTTCGTTGTACGTCGCGTCAAGAAGATGGTGCCGGCATGGTCACTGCCCGGCCATGTCAAATTCAACGCCGCATTGAAGGCCGGCTCCGGCGTGACCTTCAAACCCGCGGAGGTCGTGGCCGACGACATCGCCTTCCTGCAATATACAGGCGGTACGACCGGCATCTCCAAGGGCGCGATGCTTTTGCACAGCAATGTCTTGGCGAACGTCGCGCAGAACGCGCTCTGGGTCGAAGACGCCTACACGGTCAAACCGAAACCGGCGCATATGAACTTCCTCTGCGCGCTGCCGCTCTACCATATCTTTGCGCTCACCGTGAACGCGATTATGGGCATGCAGCAAGGCGCGCAGAACGTGCTCATTCCCAATCCGCGCGACATTCCCGGCTTCGTCAAGGAGCTGCAGAAATTCCCGATCCACATCTTTCCGGGCCTCAATACGCTGTTCAATGCGCTGCTCAACAATGAGGATTTTCGCAAGCTCGATTTCAAGCCGCTGATCCTGACGCTGGGTGGCGGCATGGCGGTGCAGAAGGGCATCGCCGAGCGTTGGAAGGCGCTGACCGGCTGCCCGATCAGCGAGGCCTACGGACTCTCCGAAACTTCGCCGGGGGCGACCGCCAACAAATTCAGCGATGGCGTTTACACCGGCACGATCGGCCTGCCGCTGCCCTCGACCGAGCTTGCCATCCGCGACGACGACGGCAACAATTTGCCGCTCGGCGAAGTCGGCGAAATCTGCATCCGCGGACCGCAGGTGATGGCCGGCTACTGGAACCGGCCGGACGAGACCGCCAAGGTGATGACCGAGGACGGCTTCTTCAAATCGGGCGACATGGGCTTCATGGACGAGCGCGGCTACACCAAGATCGTCGACCGCAAGAAGGACATGATTCTTGTTTCCGGCTTCAACGTCTATCCGAACGAACTCGAGGAAGTGGTGGCGCAACATCCGGGCGTACTCGAAGTGGCGGCGATCGGCGTGCCGGACGAGCATTCGGGTGAAGTGCCGAAGCTGTTCGTCGTCAAAAAGGACCCCGCACTGACCGCCGAGACGCTGACGGCCTATTGCCGCGAGAACCTGACCGGCTACAAGCGCCCCAGATATATCGAGTTCCGCACCGAACTGCCGAAGACACCTGTCGGCAAGATCCTGCGCCGGGCGTTGCGGGGCTAGGCGCAGCTTGAGCGATTGCATCGCCGGCGCCAACGCCGTGGGTATCGGTTCGCGCCCAGACCCGGCAGAGTTCATCCGGGCGAACATGCGGATCGCGGCAGTGCCTGCGATTCCCGAAATTCGGCTTTACACCGCCCATCCGGGAAGCGGGCTCAGGCGGCTTGTCGAGTGCAACCAACAGGCGACCGAAGAAGACGGACCTGAACCGGAGCCACCGTACTGGGCATATGTCTGGGCCGGCGGTGCGGTGCTCGCCCGCTACATACTCGACCGGCCGGAGACCGTGGCCGGGCGTCGAGTGCTCGACCTCGGCGCCGGTTCGGGTCTCGTCGGTATCGCAGCGGCGAAAGCCGGCGCAAGCGCGGTCGTCGCGGCCGAGATCGACCGTAATGGCGTGGTTGCGCTCGGCCTCAATGCGACGGCGAACGGCGTTGTGATCGCGATGATCGGCGAGGACATCACCAGCGGTCCGCCGCCACCGGTGGATGTCGTGGTGGTCGGCGACCTGTTTTACGCCCATGATCTTGCCGGCCAGGTCGTCCCTTTCCTCGACCGCTGCCTTGCAGCCGGCATCGCCGTGCTGATCGGCGATCCGGGCCGCGCCTATCTGCCCCGCTCGCGGCTTCGCCTGCTGGCCGAATACGAGGTGCCAGATGTCGGCGAAGGCAGGAATGCGGCGATGAAGCCGAGCGGCGTGTTCTCGTTCGGACCAGATAACTGCCAATCTAGACCGTCTCCTTGACCCTTGCCGCAAGAAAATCGGGCAGGTCGGCAACCGAATCCAGGATGACGTCGGCGATCTGCGACAGCGATTCACGTGTGCCGGTGCCGGACAGCACGCCAATCGCCAAGCCGCAGCCGCCGGCGCGCGCCATTTCCAGATCGTGGCGGTTGTCGCCGACCATTGCGATCGTCGCCGGCCTGAGCCCCGTCAGGTCCGAGAAGGCAAGGATTGTATCCGGCGCCGGTTTTGGGTTGGCCACCGCGTCGTAACCATAGGCGGCTTCGAAAAGCTGCGCGACGCCCAGCGTGACCAAAGTCTTTTCCGCGCCGCTGGTCGAGTCGTTGGTGGCGACGCCAAGCCGGTAGGATTTCCTGTGAAGCAGGCCGAGCGTCTCGACCACGCCCGGCAGCGCCACCGCCATTGCCGATCCTTGCGCCGAAGTGATGGCGTTGAAGCGGGCGACGGCAAGCATCTGGTCCTCGTCGGACAGCCGTGGAAACCACAGCTCGACGACGTCCATGTTGGTGCCGGAGGCAAAAATCGAATCCGGCTTGAAGCGCTTGGCTGCGAAATCGAAGCCCGCCGCGGCAAGCAGCCTGTCTGCTTTCCAGCGATCGCCTTCGGCCGCATCCATCGCCATGAAGTCGGCGATGCCCAGCCATGTCGCGTTGAAATCTACGAGCGTGCCGTCCTTGTCGAACAATATTCCCTTGATGTCCGCCAAGCTTTTCACTCCGGGCCGCGCAAGCGGTGGATGTATTCCACCAGTCCGGCGGTCGAGGCATCCCGCTTTGCGGCGTTCTCCTTGCCTTCAACGACGGGCAGCAGTCCGGTCGCCAGTTCTTTGCCGAGCTCGACGCCCCACTGGTCGAAGGAGTTGATGTTGAACAGCGTGCCTTCGACGAAGACGCGGTGCTCGTAAAGCGCAATCAGCCGTCCGAACGTGTGCGGGTCGAGTTTCCTGTAGAGGATCGTCACCGAGGGGCGGTCGCCGGAGAAGACGCGGTGCGGAGCAATCCTGTCGACATCAGCGGGTTTCATGCCTTTCGCCAGCATCTGCGCGCGGGCTTCCTCAAGCGTGCGGCCCTTCATGAAGGCTTCCGATTGTGCCAGGCAATTGGCGAGCAGGAGGTCGTGGTGATGCTTCAGTTCCGGCTCGTGGCCGACGGCAGCGGCAAGGAATTCGACCGGAATGAAATCGGTGCCCTGATGCAGAAGCTGGAAAAAGGCATGCTGGCCATTGGTGCCGGGCTCGCCCCAGACCAGCGGGCCGGTCGGCGTTGTTACAGCGCCACCATCCAGGGTGACGCTCTTGCCGTTCGATTCCATGTCGAGCTGCTGCAGATAGGCCGGCAGCCTGGACAGACGCTGATCATAGGGGATGACGGCGCGAGCCGGGTATTTGCAGACCACCCGGTGCCACCAGCCGATCAGCCCCATCAGCGCCGGCAGGTTCTTCGCCAGCGGCGCGGTGCGGAAATGCTCGTCCATCTCATGCGCGCCGTCGAGAAAAGCGCGAAAATTCCTTGGCCCGATGGCGATCATCACCGGCAGGCCGATCGCACCCCAGACGGAATAGCGGCCGCCGACCCAGTCCCAGAAGCCGAAGACGCGGTCGGACGCGATGCCGAATTTGGCGACAAGGTCGAGCGCCGTCGAGACAGCGGCGAAATGCTTGCCGACCGCTTCCTTGCCGAGCGCCTTCTCGACCCATCCGCGCGCGGTCTCGGCATTGGTCATCGTCTCGACCGTGGTGAAGGTCTTGGAGGCGATGACGAACAGGGTGGTTTCGGCGGAAAGACCCTTCAGCGTGTCGTGGATGTGGGCACCGTCGATATTGGACACGTAATGCGCGCGCGGCCCGTCGTGGTAGGGCGCCAGCGCCAGCGTCGCCATGGCCGGGCCGAGATCGGAGCCGCCGATGCCGATGTTGACGATGTCGGTGATCTTCTTGCCGGTCGCGCCGGCCGCCTTGCCGGAACGCACCGCGTCGGCGAAGGCACCCATCGCGTCGAGTACGGCAAGGACTTCCAGCTTCACGTCCTGGCCGTCGAGCACGATGCCCTTTCCGGTCAAGTTGCGCAGCGCCGTATGCAGCACGGCGCGGCCTTCGGTGACGTTGATCTTCTTGCCAGCAAACATCGCGTCGCGCCGGCCTTCGAGGTCGGCGGCCTCGGCCAGCTTCTCCAACAACTCCATCGTCCGCGCATCGACCGCGCATTTCGACCAGTCGAGCAACAGGTCGCCGGCGCTTGCGGAGAATTTCTCGAACCGCTGCGGATCGGCGGCGAAAGCCTCGCGCATCGAGCCCGATTTGGCCGCACGATGATCGCGCAATGCGTCGAGCTGCTTTTGAAAGGACGATTGATCCACTGCTTCGCTCCGGTCTCTTGAGATGCATCTTATCAGGCCGGATGTTTCCGGCGCGTGTCGTCGCGGCAAACTATCGGGTCGAATTCCATCTGTTTCAATGCGCAGCGATGCCGCAGCGCAGCATGGGCCGGCGCAAAGGATCACTGGCATAAATCCCAGCGATCAGAAAAATTGATTGGCGCAACACCTTGTGCCACCGGTACATTCGACTGGTCCAGTCAAATGAAAAAACTGGCCATCGAGGAACATCTCCCATGCCACAGCGAAACGACACGGCCATATGGTCCGGCCTGTTCCGGATTTCGGCGGAATCCGGTCAGACCCTGCAGGCGCAGATCCGCCAGGCGATCGTCGCCGCCATCCTCGACCGGCAGATCGCGGCTTCCATGCCGCTTCCGTCCTGCCGGATTCTTGCCGAAAAACTCGGCGTGGCGCGCGGCACCGTGGTGCTGGCCTTCCAGCAGCTGGTCGACCAGGGCTTCCTGGTGGCGCGCGAGCGCCGCGGCCATTTCGTCAATCCCGAAGTGCTGGCGACGCCGGCCAAGCCGCACCAGAAAGCGCCCGACCAGGCCAACGAGATCGACTGGAAGGCGCGCCGGCAGATCGCGGCGAGCGACATGCCACCGCCAGCCAAGCACGACAACTGGATCAAGTCGTCCTACCCGTTCGTCTATGGCCAGTTCGACCCAGCGCTGTTCCCGACCGCCGAATGGCGCGAGTGCAACCGCATGGCGCTGGCGGTGCTCGAAATCCGCAACTGGGCGTCCGACATGGTCGACCGCGACGATCCGCTCCTGATCGAGCAGATCCAGGCACGGCTGCTGCCGCGACGCGGCATCTTCGCCAATCCGGACGAGATCATCGTGACGCTGGGCGCGCAGAACGCGCTTTACATGCTGGCGACGCTGTTGATGACCAAGGGCTCGAAGGTGGCGATGGAGGACCCGGGCTATCCCGATGCACGTTCGATCTTCCGGCTGGCCGGCGCCGACATCCAGCCGGTTCCGGTCGACCACTCCGGCATCGTGACCTCGGCCATTCCCAATGATTCCGGCTTTGTCTTTGTCACGCCCAGCCACCATTGCCCGACCATGGTACCGCTGTCGGCGGAGCGGCGGCAGGACCTTTTGGCGCGCGCCAACCGGCACAACCAGATCATCATTGAGGACGGATACGACAGCCAGCTCCTGGACGAGGCGCCGCAGCAGGCGCTGAAGAGCCTCGATCGCTCCGGCCGCGTCGTCTACGTCGGCTCGATGTCGAAGACGCTGGCTCCGGGCTTGAGGCTCGGCTACATCGTCGCCTCAGCCGGTCTGATCTCCGAGCTTCGGGCGCTGCGCCGCTTCATGCTGCGTCATCCGCCGGCGAACAACCAGCGCGCCGTTGCTTTGTTCCTGTCGCTCGGCCATCACGAGGCGCTGGTGCGGCGGCTGTCGAGTGCCTTCGACGAGAGGCGCAAGCGTCTGGTCCATGCGATTTCCGCCTTCCTGCCGGAGTGGCGCTCGACCGATTCGGCCGGCGGCACGTCGCTCTGGCTCGAGGGACCGCGCGGCACCGATTCGCGTGGGCTGGCGGAAGCCGCAGCCTCGCGCAGCGTCATCATCGAGCCCGGCGACCGCTTCTTCGACCGCACTGAAAAGCCTTCGCGTTTCATGCGCTTGGGCATTTCCTCGATCGCGTTGCAGCACATCGAACCCGGCATCCGCGAACTGGCGACGGCAGCTGGACGCAGGCCGGCAGCGGCCTGATCTCCCTTCCCCGACCCGGAGCCTGGCGCATGTAGTGCAGCTCCGGTTCTTTAGCTCCTTGGCATATGCGACGGGACCGGCTGGCACATAGTCTGTGCCAATGCCGGCGGCATAGTCGCTGTATAAAGGGGACGAAGCAGGCCGATGGTGGACCAACCGCCCGCCCGCTCCGCAGCTGAAGTTGGAGTGCCTTCATGCCAATGGCCCATGAGAAGCAGGACGTGTCCGCAGACCAGCGTTCGCGGCGGTCCGGCGGGCGCGAGGCGCGCCGCGCCATGCGGGCGGCACCGCTCGCCGACGACGTCAAGCCGGTGCGCGCCGGCATCGAAGGCGGGAGCTACAGCCCGCTCAGCGGCAATGATTGCGAACGTATCCACGAGGCCGTGCTTACCCTTCTGGAGACGGTCGGCTTCGCCAACGCTATCCCCTCCTGCATCGAGGCACTGACCAAAGCCGGCGCGACCTTCAGTGAGGACGGCCGCCTGCGCTTTCCTCGCGGCCTTGTGCTCGACACCATCAAGAGAGCGGCGCGGCATTTCACCCTGCACGGCCAGGATCCGAAGCACGACATGGTGATCCAGGGCAAGCGTGTGCATTACGGCACGGCTGGTGCTGCGGTGCATCTTGTCGATGTCGAAAAGCGTGAGTACCGCGAGTCGCTGCTGCAGGACATTTACGATGCCGCGCGCCTGGTCGACGGGCTCGACAACATCCATTTCTTCCAGCGGCCGATGGTGCCGCGCGACATTCCCGACCCGCTCAATATGGATTTCAACACGCTCTACGCCTGCGTCATGGGCACGTCGAAGCATGTCGGCACTTCGTTTACCGTGCGTGAGAACGTCAAGCCAGCGCTCGACATGCTCTATGCGATCGCCGGCGGCGAAGAGAATTTTCGCGCCCGGCCTTTCGTCTCCAATTCGAACTGCTTCGTCGTACCACCGATGAAGTTTGCCGAGGACGCCTGTGGCGTGCTCGAGGCCTGCGTCGACGGCGGCATTCCGATCCTGCTGCTGTCGGCAGGCCAGGCGGGTGCGACGGCACCGGCGGCGATTGCCGGCGCCGTGGTGCAGGCGGTCGCCGAAGTGCTCGTCGGCCTCATCTATGTCAACGCCATCAAGCCAGGCCATCCGGCGATTTTCGGCACCTGGCCGTTCGTCTCGGACCTCCGGACCGGCGCCATGTCAGGCGGTTCGGCCGAGCAGGCAGTGCTGACCGCGGCCTGCGCGCAGATGGCGCAATTTTACGACCTGCCGGGAGGTTCGGCCGCCGGCATGACAGATTCGAAACTGCCTGACATTCAGTCCGGCTACGAAAAGGGCATAACCGACGTGATGGCCGGTCTTGCCGGCCTCAACCTGGTTTACGAATCGGCCGGCATGCACGCCTCGCTGCTCGGCTTTTGCCTTGAGAGCCTGATCATCGACAACGACATGCTCGGCCACTGCCTGCGCTGCGTGCGCGGCATCGAAGTGACAGACGAGTCGCTGTCGATCGACACCATTGCCGATGTCTGCCTGAAGGGCCCCGGCCATTACCTCGGTAACGAGCAGACGCTGCGGCTGATGCAGACCGAATATTTCTATCCGGCCGTCGGCGACCGCTTTTCGCCGAAGGAATGGAATGAGAAAGGCAGGCCCGATATCCTGCAGCGGGCGATCATCGAGAAGAAACGCGTGCTTGCCGAACGCTTCCCGCGCCATGTGCCGAAGCCGGTCGACGACAAATTGCGCGCCCGTTTCGGCGATATGATCAAGCTGCCGCGCGGCAGGATGGGCGGCTGAGCGTTACCCACTTACCGCCAGCAACAAGACACCGGCCAGCGCCGATCCGGCAAGCGTCGGCAGCATGCCGATCTTCAGCTTCAGAATGGCGATCATCGAGGCACAGGAAAGCAGCGCCGCGCGCCAGTCTATCGATGAAAGCACCGGCACGTCCATTCCAAGCCCGACATTGCGCACTTCGCCGAAGATGACGTGCAAGCCAAACCATAGAGCGAGATTCATGATGACGCCGACGACGGCGGCGGTGATCGCGCCGAGCGCCGCCGACAGCGCCTTGTTGCCGCGCAGCGCTTCGATGTAAGGCGCGCCAAGGAATATCCATAGGAAACATGGGGTAAACGTCGCCCACAGCGTGAACAGCCCGCCAAACAATCCGGCAAGCAGCGGCGCAAGCAAGCCCGGCTGGCGGAACGCGGCAACGAAGCCGACGAACTGCAAGACTAGGATGAGCGGACCCGGCGTGGTTTCGGCAAGTCCGAGGCCGTCGACCATTTCACCGGGTGCCAGCCAGCCGAAGGACTCGACCGCTGCCTGCGCGACATAGGCAAGCACGGCGTAGGCGCCGCCAAAGGTGACGACCGCCATGACACTGAAGAAGCCACCGATTTGTGTCCAAACGCTGGCAGGGCCGGTGACAGCCCAGACCACCAGTACCGGCCCGAGCCAAATCGGCAGCCAGATCGCCAAAGTGCGCGGCGCGTGCCATCGTGTCGGCCTGACGTGGGTCAGTTCGCCGCGCTCGAACATCAGATCGACCGCGCCCTTGATGTCGGGAACATCGCCCTTGCCCTGCGAGGCGCCGGAAAAAAATGCCGGCGCACTACGATTGCCGATCCAGCCTGCCAGGCCGGCAAGCAGCACGATCAGCGGAAACGGCACGTTCAACGCGTAGATGGCGATGAAGGCGGCGAGTGCGATCGACACCATGACCGGGTTTTGCAGCGCGCGTCTGCCGATCCGGATCACCGCCTCGATGACAATGGCGAGCACGGTCTCCTTGACCCCGAAAAACAGCGCCGCGACGAGTGGTACGTCGCCATAGAGCGCATAGAGGCTGCTCAGGACGAGCATGACAAGCGCGCCCGGCAAGACGAAGAGAATGCCGGCAACAAGGCCGCCGACCGTTTTGTGCAGCAACCAGCCGATATAGATGGCGAGCTGCTGGGCCTCGGGGCCAGGCAGCAGCATGCAGTAGTTCAACGCATGCAGGAAACGCTGTTCGCCGATCCAGCGCCGTTCCTCGACCAGTTCCTTGTGCATGAGCGCGATCTGCCCGGCCGGGCCGCCAAAGCTGAGCACCCCGATTTTCGCCCAGACCTCCACGGCCTGCCGGAAGCTCGGCACAGCGGGCTCCTGGACCTCCGCCGGCTTCTTCGAAAGGACGGCGCTCACGATGGTTTGCCCGCCCCGGGACTGACTGCGCCAGGTGCCGGCCAGTTATGCGTCTCCTCGGTGGCATCGCGGCACCAGCGGAAGAACGCATCATAAAGCAGCATGCCGGCCTCGAGCTGCTTCAGATCGTCGCGAAACATCCGTGACAGGCCAAGCGAGGCGGCCAGGAACCCGGCCGCCTGCGGAACAAGATCGAGGCTGGCAGTATCGGCAGCGCGTATGATCGTGGCCAGGCGATCGAGCGCTTCGGATTTAAGCCCGAACTCCTCGATCATGGTGTCGAAGGTGCAGCGTTCGCCGCGATGGCTCCAGAACACGTTCTCGATGTCGAAAGGCACGGCCTGAAAGCGATCGGCGACGGCCGCTACTTCGGCCGGCTCGACGAAGAGAAAGACCGCGCGAGGATCGATGAAGCGCCGGATCAGCCAGGGGCAGGCGATGCGATCGACCTTCGGGCGCGTACGCGTCACCCACACGGTGCGGCCCTTGGCATCGGCGGGCGGTATCTTGTCGGCGTGAACGAGAAGGCCCTTGGCATCGCGCCATGCCTCAAACCCGCCGTCGAGCGATTCGGCGGCAATGCCCTCCTGCCGCAGCCATGCGGCCACGCCTTCCGAGAGCTTTTTTCCCTGCTGGCAGACGACTGCCACTTGCCTGCCGGCGAAGTCGGCAGCCCAGTTCGAGACAGTCCTGAAATTGCGCCGGTCCGACCCCGGCAGCAGGCGCGGATCGGAATTGTAGTCATCATCGATGCGGACGTCGATGATTGCGGGTGCACCCGGCAGCCCAATCAGACGGGACAGTTGCGATACAGTGATAGCGGTTGTTGACGGCATGGCGTCCACCTCCTTGAAAGAGAAGCTTGGACGCGAACGTTGGGCTGACGCCTCACGGGGTCGTCGCGATGCACCCCTTGCGATGATCGTGGATTTGTCACGCCCGCTTGTCAAGCATTCTGCCTGATCTTGACACGTCCAGCTTGCCGGACGCCCGATGAAAAGCGGAACCGCCGAGACGAAATTCCTGCTGCAGGCGGTCCTCACTCCTGCTCGATCGACTTGGCGCACTCGTTGAGCAGCACCAGCGCTTCGGCAAGACCTTCGGTGCGAAAGACCAGCGGCTGTTCGACACCCGTCACCCGCACCGTCATCGATCCGGCGCCGGCGATGGCCTTCTGCTCGTCCGTCGTCAGCGCATGGTCGAAGTCGACGATGTAGTCGACCGTAGTCATCGCAGTCATTTCCAGCGGCGTGTCGGCATTGCCAAGTTGCAGCGTCGCGGTGACGGGCATGTCGTCCTTGACGGCACCCGGCCACAGGAACACGCGCATGACAATTCCCGTCCAGTCGCGCGTGCGCCCCAAGTTCAGGCCGTTATAGGGCGTGGCGGCGAATTCAACCGGATCGCGGTTGGACGCGTTGCACCAGCGCCCAGCGACCGCAACCGTCCAGCCGTTGGCCGTTACCGGAAATTCGGTGGCTGAAGCGACGAACGGCAACAACGAAGCAGCCGGTAAAAGAGCTGCACGCAGCAGTTTTCCCGGCCGCCTCATGCGACGAATCCTGGTCAGTGATTGTCCCTCGGTACGCCGCTCGTATGAGCCACATCCTGGTATTTCACCGCCGGCTTCAGCACCATGCCTTCGGAAAACTGGTCGACCATGCCACGCTGGATTTCCTGCCATGGCGTCTGGTGCTTCGGATAGTGATAGCCGCCATTGTTTTGCAGCTCGGTGCGGCGCCGCGTGATCTCGTCGTCGCTGACGAGGATGTCGGCGGTGCCCTTGCGCAGGTCGATGCGGACGCGGTCGCCGCTCTTCAGCAGCGCCAGGCCGCCGCCGATGGCGGCTTCCGGCGAGGCGTTGAGGATCGACGGCGAGCCCGACGTGCCCGACTGGCGACCGTCGCCGATACAGGCCAGCGCGTGGATGCCTTTTTTGATCAGATAGGCAGGCGGCTGCATGTTGACGACTTCGGCGCCGCCGGGATAACCGATCGGGCCGGCGCCGCGCATGAACAGGATAGTGTGCTCGTCGATACCCTGTGCCGGGTCGTCGATGCGGGCGTGATAGTCCTCGGGGCCGTCAAAGACCATGGCGTTGCCCTCGAAGGCTTCGGGGTCCTTCGGGTTCGACAGATAGCGCTCGCGGAATTCGGGCGAGATGCCGCTGGTCTTCATGATCGCCGAATCGAACAGATTGCCCTTGAGATTGATGAAGCCGGCATTGGCTTTCAGCGGCTCGCCAACCGTGCGGATGACGTCGAGGTTCTCGTTGACGGCGCCGCTGCAATTGTCGCCGATGGTCTTGCCGTTAGCCGTCATGGCTTCCGGATAGGGCAGCAGGCCGCCCTTCATCAGTTCGGCAACCACGGCCGGGACGCCGCCGGCATGGTGATAGTCCTCGCCGAGATATTCGCCCGTCGGCTGCAGATTGACGATGAGCGGTATGTTGAGGCCGACCTTCTGCCAATCGTCATTGTCGAGCGGCACGCCGAGATGGCGGGCGATGGCGTTGAGGTGGATCGGCGCATTGGTCGAGCCGCCGATCGCCGAGTTGACGACGATGGCGTTCTCGAAGGCCTTGCGGGTCATGATGTCGGAGGGCTTCAGATCCTCATGCACCATGTCGACGATGCGCTTTCCGGTCTCGTAGGCGATCTGGCCGCGTTCGCGATAGGGGGCGGGGATAGCGGCCGAGCCCGGCAATTGCATGCCGAGCGCCTCGGCCAGCGAATTCATCGTGGTGGCGGTACCCATCGTGTTGCAATAGCCGGTCGACGGCGCCGAGGAGGCAACGATATCCATGAACTCGTCATAGCCAATCTCGCCGGCCGACAGGCGCTGGCGCGATTCCCAGACGATGGTGCCGGAGCCGGTGCGCTTGCCCTTGTGCCAGCCGTTGAGCATCGGGCCGACCGAGAGCGCGATAGCCGGAATGTTGACGGTGGCCGCGGCCATCAGCATGGCCGGGGTCGTCTTGTCGCAGCCGATGGTGAGCACCACGCCGTCGAGCGGATAGCCGTAGAGCACCTCTACCAGGCTGAGGTAGGCAAGGTTGCGGTCAAGTGCAGCGGTTGGCCGCTTGCCGGTTTCCTGGATCGGGTGGCAAGGGAACTCGAAAGGAATGCCACCCATCGAGACGATGCCTTCGCGCACGCGCTTGGCCAGTTCGATGTGATGGCGGTTGCAGGGCGACAGGTCCGAGCCCGTCTGGGCGATGCCGATCAGCGGCTTTCCGGACATCAGTTCGGCCCGCGTCAGCCCGTAATTCAGGTAGCGCTCCAGATAGAGTGCGGTCATGCCCGGATTGTCGGGATTGTCGAACCACTCCTGCGAGCGAAATTTTTTCTTGCTGGTGGGGGCGCCTGCCATCGTGGTCTCCGTATTTGTATGACAAATCGATATGACAACGCGCGCAAGCAGGCAAGGGGCACGCGCCGTCCGAATCCGCACTTTGGTGCGATAGACACACATCTGCCTCCGCGCTAGACGGGATCGTGGCTTATCAGCCCGCTATCCCGGAAAAGTTGGAGCGTGTCGCCGCGGACCCCACCCGGCCCTTCGGGCCACCCTCCCCTCAAGGGGCCAAATTGGGGAGGGACATCCGCATCACTCGAATACGATGCTCGGCACTGCAGCCTCGGCCGCGCCACGCTCTTCATTGACGCGGTCCCAGACCTTAGCGGCGATGTCGCGATAGATTTTCGCCTCGGCGCCATCGGGTTTCGAGACCACCACCGGCGTGCCGGCATCCGAGCTTTCGCGGATGCCCATCTCGAGCGGCACTTCACCAAGGAAGGCGACGCCGAGACGCTCGGCCTCGCGGCGCGCGCCGCCGTGGCCGAAGATGTCGTAGCGTTTTCCCGTATCGGGGGCGAGAAAATAGCTCATGTTTTCGACAATGCCCAATAGCGGCACGTCGACCTTTCTGAACATGTTGAGGCCTTTGCGCGCATCGATCAGGGCCAGGTCCTGTGGCGTCGAGACGATGACGGCGCCGGCCAGCGGCACCTGTTGGGCCATGGTCAGCTGGGCGTCGCCGGTGCCGGGGGGCATGTCGACGACAAGCACATCGAGTGGTCCCCATTCCACTTCGCGCAGCATCTGCGTCAATGCCGACATCACCATCGGCCCGCGCCAGATCATCGGCGTCTCCTCATCGACGAGGAAGCCCATCGACATGACCTTGAGGCCATAATTCTGCATCGGCTTCAGGATCTTGCCGTCGACGGTCTGCGGCCGGCCACGAATGTTGAGCAGACGCGGCATGGAGGGGCCATAAATATCGGCATCGAGCACGCCGACCCGCAGCCCGTTGGCGGCAAGCCCAAGGGCAATATTGACGGCGGTGGTCGACTTGCCGACGCCGCCCTTGCCGGAAGCGACGGCGATGATCGCCTCGATGCCGGGCACGCCGCGCTTGCCTTGGCTGTGCGAGGCGGGCGCCTGCGGCGCGGGACGTGCAGGTGCGGCCGGCGGAGCGGGCCTCTGAGCCGGTCTTTGCGGAACCGGCGCCTCCATCCCGCCGCCCTTCTTTTCTGCCGTCAGTGCGACCACGGCGCCGGCGACACCGGGGATCGCCTTGACCACACGTTCGGCCGCCGCACGCAGCGGCTCCATCTCCTGGGCGCGCGCTGCGGGAACGGTGATCGAGAAGAACACCTTGGCATCGGCGATGAAAATCTCGGAAACCATGTCGAGGTCGACGATATTGCCGGTGAAATCCGGCCCATTGACCGTCTTCAGGCGCTCGATAACGATTTCCTTGGTCACGTTTAGATGGGCGGCGGGCATGAGTTTTTTCCTCTACTTTTCCGCTCCAGATAATGCAGTTCCGGAACAGAACCAAGCGATGGACCAACAGTTGCAGCGGCGCATCGGGGAGGCGGCGACCATACGACAGGATTTCCAGTAGGAGTAGCCGTCGCCAAATCGTCAACGCAGCCTATTTCAATGAGCATCGAATGACCGCCAGGGAAGGAGACGAATCATGCTCGCAAACAGCAACGCAACGGCCAATGTCGCTGTGAAGGACCTGGCCAAGGCCAGGGCTTTCTACGAAGGGGTTCTCGGCCTCAAAGAGGTGCACAACGAGGGTGGCGAACTGATCGTCTATAAAAGCGGCGATACCAGCATCAATGTGTACCGTTCGACCTTCGCTGGGACCAACAAGGCGACAGCTGTGACCTGGACGGTCGGCGACGAGCTCGGCAAGATCGTTGAGGCGTTGAAATCGAAGGGCGTGACCTTCGAGCATTACGACATGCCCGGCCTGATGCTGGAGGGTGACGTTCATGTCGGTCAGGGCATGAAGGTCGCATGGTTCAAGGATCCGGACGGCAACATCCTGAACCTTGTGGACAGGTAGATACGGCGTTCACGCACCGTCTGCCGCGCAGTGCGATAGGACGTGACTGCCAGCAGCAAGCATCTGGCGTAAGGTCGACGCGCCGGGTAGCGTCCGTCCATGATCGACAAGCTGGAATTCTTCATAGCACTTGCCAGGGAAGAACATTTCGGCCGGGCGGCCGAGGTGTGCGGCGTCACCCAGCCGACGCTTTCGGCCGGCATCAAGCAGCTGGAGGGCCAGCTCGGCGTGATGCTGGTGCTGCGTGGCTCGCGCTTCCAGGGGCTGACGCCGGAAGGCAAGCAGGTGCTGGTGTGGGCGCGCCGTATCGTTGGCGATAGCAGGACCATGCGCGAGGAGATGCGGGCGGCACGCCACGGCCTGTCAGGGCGCATCCGCATCGCCGCCATCCCGACGGCGCTCGCCATGGTGGCGCGATTGACGACGCCATTTCGGGCAAAGCATCCCGGCGTCACCTTCTCGGTGTTGTCGCGGACCTCGATCGAGGTGCTGTCGCTCCTCGGCAATTTCGACATCGATGCCGGCGTCACCTATCTCGACAACGAGCCGCTCGGACGCGTCACCAGCGTGCCGCTCTACGACGAGCGCTACCAGCTGATCACAGCCGTCGGGAACCCCTATTTCGACCGCGACAAAGTGACATGGGCGGAACTCAGCCAGCTGCCGCTCTGCCTGCTGACGCCGGACATGCAGAACCGCCGCATCATCGACCAGCATCTGGCCGAAGCCGGCGTGCAGGTGCGGCCGACATTGGAATCCAACTCGATGATCGTGCTGTTCTCGCATATCCGGACCGGCAAATGGTCGTCGATCATGCCGCTTAACCTTGCGGAAACGTTCGGCTTTTCCGAGCCGATCCGGGCTATCCCGATCGTCGAGCCCGATGCCAGCCACACCGTCGGGCTGGTGGCGGCGCCGCGCGAACCGCACACGCCGCTGGTCTCGGCGCTGTTGGACGAGGCAATGGCGCTGGCGGACGATTTCCGCGCCCGTCGCTAGGCTAGACAATGCTGGTGAAGGCGCTCGATAGAAAATTTCTATTGAGCAACGGATCGGCTTTATTGATTCAGCGGGTTTCCTCTGATTTCCTAAGCACTTAGCGGAACACCGCCACGACCAGGGAGGGCGCTGCATGACGATGCAGCCTGCAAGTACCGAGATCGCATCGCGCACGGCGGCGATCATCCACGAGCTGAATGGCCTCGAAGGCCCGATGTTGCCGATCCTGCACGGCATACAGGAAGAGTTCGGCTATGTACCGCAGGACGCGCTGCCGGTCATCGCCGAGGCGCTGAACATCTCCAGGGCCGAGGTGCATGGCGTCGTCACCTTTTATCACGATTACCGCAGCCAGCCGGCCGGCCGCCATGTGCTGAGGCTCTGCCAGGCGGAAGCCTGCCAGTCGATGGGTTCGGATGCGATCGCCGCCAAGCTCAAATCATTGCTGGGCATCGGCTTCCACGAGACAACCCGCGACGGTTCGGTGACGCTGGAGCCGGTCTATTGCCTTGGCCTTTGCGCCTGCTCGCCGTCGGCGATGCTGGACGGTGAGGTGATCGGTCGGCTCGACGACGAAAAGCTCAATGAAATCGTTGCCGAGGTGCGCTCATGATCCCGCGTATCTATATTCCCGGCGATTCCGGCGCGCTGGCGCTGGGTGCGGAAAAGGTCGCCAAGGCGGTTCGGGCGGAATTGGCCGAGCGCGGCATCGATGCCAAGATCGTGCGCAACGGCTCGCGCGGCGCCTATTTCCTCGAGCCGATGGTCGAAGTGGCAACAGCTAATGGCCGCGTCGCCTATGGGCCGGTGAAGCCATCCGACGTCAAAAGCCTGTTCGACTGCGGCTTTTTTACCGGCGGCCACCACAAGCGCTGGCTGGGTGCGCCGGACAAGATCCCGTTCCTGGCCGGACAGACGCGGCTGACGTTTGCGCGCTGCGGCGTCACCGATCCGCTGTCGCTCGATCACTACAAGGCGCATGGCGGGCTCAAGGGCCTGCAGAATGCAGTGGCGATGACGCCGGCGGACATCGTCAGCCAAGTGACCGAGTCCGGGCTGCGCGGTCGTGGCGGCGCCGGCTTCCCGACCGGCATCAAATGGAAGACGGTGCTCGATACGTCGGCCGACCGCAAATACATCGTCTGCAATGCCGATGAAGGCGATTCCGGCACGTTCGCCGACCGCATGATCATGGAAGGCGACCCCTTCGTGCTGATCGAAGGCATGACGATCGCCGGCATCGCCACCGGCGCGACCAAGGGCTTCATCTATATCCGCTCCGAATATCCGCATGCGGTGGCGGTGATGCAGAAGGCCGTCGAGATCGCCCGCAAGGCCGGCGTACTCGGCGTCAACGTGCTCGGCTCGGCCAATTCATTCGACATGGAAGTCCGCGTCGGCGCCGGCGCCTATGTCTGCGGCGAGGAAACCGCGCTGCTCGACAGCCTCGAAGGCAAGCGCGGACAGGTGCGGGCCAAGCCGCCGCTGCCGGCGCATAAGGGCCTGTTCGGCAAGCCGACGGTGATCAACAACGTCATCTCGCTGGCCTCGGTGCCGGTGATCATGGACAAGGGCGCCGCCTTCTACAAGGATTTCGGCACGGGCCGTTCGCGCGGCACCATCCCGATCCAGATTGCCGGCAACGTCAAGTATCCCGGTCTCTACGAGGCCGCGTTCGGCATGACGCTGGGTGAGATCGTCGACGATATCGGCGGCGGCACGGCGACCGGGCGTCCGGTCAAGGCGGTGCAGGTGGGTGGCCCGCTCGGCGCCTATTTCCCGCGTGCCTTGTTCGACACGCCGTTCGACTACGAGGCGTTTGCCGCCAAGGACGGGCTTATCGGCCATGCCGGCATCGTCGTTTTCGACGACAGCGCCGACATGCTGAAGCAGGCGCGCTTCGCCATGGAATTCTGCGCTATCGAAAGCTGCGGCAAGTGCACGCCGTGCCGCATCGGCTCGACGCGCGGCGTCGAGGTGCTGGACCGGCTCGCCCAGAACGTCGAACCGGAAAAACAGATCGCGCTGGTTACCGACCTTTGCAACACGATGAAGTTCGGCTCGCTTTGTGCTCTCGGCGGCTTCACCCCATATCCAGTGATGAGTGCACTCAACCATTTCCCGGACGACTTTCGGCCGACGCCGGTCGCCGAAGCAGCGGAATAGGAGCTGACAGGCATGAACGCGGCATTCGATATCAAATCGCTGGTCCAGGAAATCGACTACGGCACGCCCGCCTCGGAAGCGGAACAAAAGGTGACGCTGACCGTCGACGGCAAGTCGGTGACGGTGCCGGCGGGTACCTCGATCATGCGCGCTTCGATGGAAGCCGGCGTCGAAATCCCGAAACTCTGCGCCACCGACATGCTGGACTCGTTCGGCTCCTGCCGGGTCTGCCTCGTCGAGATCGACGGTCGCGGCGGCACGCCGGCCTCGTGCACGACGCCGGTCGGCGAAGGCATGGTCGTGCATACGCAGACCGACCGGCTGAACGCCATCCGCCGCGGCGTGATGGAACTCTATGTCTCCGACCATCCTGCGGCGTGGGGCGAGAAGGCCGGCACCGGCGCCAGCGAGTTCGACAAGGTCGCCAGGACCGTCGGCCTGACCGAGAACCGCTATGGCGTGGACGGCCGCAACCACGTGAAGCAGGAAAACGGCGTGGCGCCCGGCCATGGCTCGCTGACCATCGACTATATCGCGCGCGATGAATCGAACCCCTATTTCACCTATGATCCGGCACAGTGCATCGTCTGCTCGCGCTGCGTGCGCGCCTGCGAGGAGGTGCAGGGCACGTTCGCGCTGACCATCGAGGGGCGCGGCTTCGAATCCAGGGTCTCGGCCGGCATGCACGAGGCGTTCGTCGATTCCGAATGCGTGTCGTGCGGGGCCTGTGTGCAGGCCTGCCCGACCGATGCGCTGAGGGAAAAGACCGTGCTGGCGAAAGGCCTGCCTGAGCGCTCGACCGTCACCACCTGCGCTTATTGCGGCGTCGGCTGCTCGTTCAAAGCCGAGGTCAAAGGCGACGAGGTCATCCGCATGATGCCCTACAAGGCAGGCAAGGCCAACCACGGCCACTCCTGCGTCAAGGGCCGCTTCGCCTATGGCTACGCGACGCACAAGGACCGTATCCTGAAGCCGATGATCCGCGAGCGGGTCAGCGATCCGTGGCGCGAAGTGTCGTGGGAAGAGGCGCTCACCCATACGGCGAACGAATTCCGCCGCATCCAGTACCAGTACGGCCGCACGTCGATCGGCGGCATTACCTCCTCGCGCTGCACCAACGAGGAAACCTACCTCGTCCAGAAGCTTGTCCGGCAAGGCTTCCGCAACAACAATGTCGACACCTGCGCCCGCGTCTGCCATTCGCCGACCGGCTACGGCCTCGGCCAGACCTTCGGCACCTCCGCCGGCACGCAGGATTTCGATTCGATCGAGCAGACGGACGTCATCCTGCTGATCGGCGCCAATCCGACCGATGCGCATCCGGTGTTCGCCTCGCGCATGAAAAAGCGCATGCGCCAGGGCGCCAAGCTGATCGTGCTCGATCCGCGCCGCACCGATATCGTGCGCTCGGCCCATGTCGAGGCGCAATTCCATCTGCCGCTGAAGCCGGGCACCAACGTCGCCATGCTGACCGCGCTTGCCCATGTTATCGTCACCGAGGGCCTGTTCGACGAGGCCTTCATCCGCGAGCGCTGCGACTGGGACGAGTTCCAGGATTGGGCATCGTTCGTGGCGCTGCCGGAAAACAGCCCGGAGGTCGTTGGCCAGCTTGCCAATGTCGATCCCGACGACATACGCGGCGCGGCGCGGCTCTACGCCCGCGGCGGCAACGGCGCGATCTATTACGGCCTCGGCGTGACCGAGCACAGCCAGGGCTCGACCACCGTCATCGCCATTGCCAACCTCGCCATGGCGACCGGCAATATCGGCCGGCCAGGCGTGGGCGTGAACCCGCTGCGCGGCCAGAACAATGTGCAGGGCTCCTGCGACATGGGCTCGTTCCCGCACGAGCTTCCCGGCTATCGCCACATTTCAGGCGACGCCGTGCGCGCCATCTATGAGAGCCTGTGGGGCGTCAAGCTCGACGACGAGCCCGGCCTGCGCATCCCCAATATGCTGGATGCGGCCGTCGACGGCTCGTTCAAGGGGCTCTATGTACAGGGCGAGGACATCCTGCAGTCGGACCCCGACACCAAGCATGTCGCCGCCGGTCTCGCGGCGATGGAGTGCGTCGTCGTGCACGACCTCTTCCTCAACGAAACGGCCAACTACGCGCATGTCTTCCTGCCCGGCTCGACCTTCCTCGAGAAGGACGGCACCTTCACCAATGCCGAGCGCCGCATCAACATGGTGCGCAAGGTGATGGAGCCGAAATGCGGCTATGCCGACTGGGAAGCGACGCAGGAGCTCGCCAAGGCGCTCGGCCTCGGCTGGAACTACACGCATCCGTCTGAGATCATGGACGAGATCGCCAGGACAACACCGAGTTTCGCCGGCGTTTCTTTCGACCTTCTCGACCGGGTGGGCTCGGTGCAGTGGCCCTGCAACGAGAAGTCGCCGGAAGGCACGCCGATCATGCATATCGGCGGCTTCGTGCGCGGCAAGGGCAAGTTCATCCGCACCGAATACGTGGCGACCGACGAGAGGACCGGACCGCGCTTCCCGCTGCTGCTGACCACCGGCCGCATCCTGTCGCAGTACAATGTCGGCGCGCAGACCCGGCGCACCGACAACGTCGTGTGGCATAGCGAGGACCGGCTGGAGATCCATCCGCACGATGCCGAAAATCGCGGCCTGCGCGACGGCGACTGGGTGCGGCTGACCAGCCGCTCCGGCGAGACGACGCTGCGCGCGCTGATCACCGACCGGGTGTCGCCGGGCGTCGTCTATACGACGTTCCACCATCCCGACACCCAGGCCAACGTCATCACCACCGATTTCTCCGACTGGGCGACCAACTGCCCGGAATACAAGGTGACCGCGGTGCAGGTGGGCGCGTCCAACGGCCCGTCGGAGTGGCAGCGCGACTATGACGAGCAGGCGAAGCAAAGCCGCCGCATCGCGAAGCTGGAAGCGGCGGAGTAGTCCTTGACCGCGCGCCGCAAAGCCATTGCGCAAATCTCGCGGCTGGCGCGCCGCGCCGGCGGCACCGCGGCCGCCAATCGGATGGTGCCGGAAGAGACGCCGGTGGCGTTCTCCTTTGCCGGCACCACGCATGCGGTGATGATGGCAAGCCCGGCCGATTTCGAGGATTTCGCGCTCGGCTTCTCGCTGACCGAAGGCATCATTGCCTCGCCGGACGAAATCGAAGCGATCGAGGTCGAGGATCACGGTGCCGGCATCGATATCCAGATCCGGCTGAAGGACAGCGCCAACACCCGCTTCGAAGCGCGGCGGCGCAGGCTGGCCGGGCCAGTCGGCTGCGGGCTGTGCGGCATCGAATCCATCGAAGAGGCGATGCGCTCGGTAAACCCGGTCGGTGCGCCGCAGCTTACACTTCAAGCCGACGATATCGTCCGCTCGGTCAAGCTTTTGTCGAAGCTGCAGCCGCTGCACGCCGAAACCGGTGCCGTCCACGCCGCCGGTTTTTACCTTCCCGGCAAGGGCATCGTCATGGCGCGCGAGGATGTCGGCCGCCACAATGCGCTGGACAAGTTGGCCGGCGCGCTGGCCAGGGCCGGTATCGACGGCGCCGGCGGTGCGGTCGTCGTCACGTCGCGCGTTTCGGTCGAGATGGTGCAGAAGACCGCGGCAATCGGTGCTGCCGTCATCATCGCCGTCTCGGCGCCGACCGCACTTGCCATCCGCACCGCGGACGATGCCGGCATGACGCTGGTGGCGCTGGTGCGCGGCGACGATTTCGATATTTTCACCCATCCCGACCGTGTGGTTTCCGGAGTTGCCAAGCATGTCGCATGACGAAGACCACCTCATGAGCACCAGCGAAAAGCTGGTTCGCATGGCCAACCAGATCGCCGCCTTTTTCCACTCCAAGCCGCGCGAGCAAGGCATTGCCGGCGTCGCCGAGCACATCAACAAGTTCTGGGAACCGAGGATGCGCCGGCAATTGTTCGAGATGCTTGACAGCGGCGGTGAAGGCTTCAACGAGCTTGTTGTCGCGGCCGCGCCACACATCAAGCGTCCGGGCGCGCCCGAGGGCGCAGGTTTTAGCGTCGGCGGCGCGAACATCGAGACCGCCGCGTCACAGAAGTAGTCGCCGCGGGCCCACATTCACTCTCTCTAAAGTTCCATCTGCCGCAAGCTGCGCGCCTCTGCTATGATCCGGCGACAAGAAATCGTCGGGTCGGGCGGACAACCTCGTGAGGCCGATCGAAACTCGATACGCGCTCAGTGGCGACGTGCGGATCGCCTATCAGGTGGTCGGCCAGGGATCGATCGATCTCGTCTTCGTGCCCGGCTTCATTTCCAATCTCGACCTGCACTGGGAAGACGAAGGCTACAGCCGGCTGTTGAAGCGGCTTTCGACGTTCTCTCGGCTGATCCTGTTCGACAAGCGCGGCACCGGTCTGTCCGACCGCGTCGACACCCACCACCTGCCCAGCCTCGAAACCCGCATGGACGATGTGCGCGCGGTAATGGATGCGGCCGGCAGCGGCCGCGCCGCCTTGCTCGGCGCTTCGGAAGGCGCGCCGATGGCAATGCTGTTTGCCGCCACCTACCCGGAGCGGACGCGGGCGCTGGCGCTTTATGGCGGCTATGCGCATTTCCACAAATGGGTGATGCCGCCGGAACGCCTTGAGGCCTTCATCGCGACGGCGGAGAGCGCATGGGGCACCGGCGCCACCCTGCCGCATTTTGCGCCCGGCCGGGTCGAGGATCCGCATTTCACTACGTGGTGGGCGCGCTTCGAGCGGCTGTCGGCGAGCCCGACGGCGGCAATCGCCCTGGCCCGCATGAATGCGGCAATCGACGTGCGCGGCGTACTGGAAGCGATCAGCGCACCGACGCTGCTGGTCCACCGCCGCAACGATGCGCGCGTGGACCCGGAGGCCAGCCGCTTTCTGGCAAGGAAGATCTCGAATTCGCGGCTGGTCGAGGTGCCCGGGCGCGACCACCCGATCTGGACCGGCGATGTCGACCGGGTGGCCGATGTGATCGAGGAATTCCTGACCGGAGCGCGCGCGGTCGCCGAGGCCGAGCGCGTGCTGGCAGCACTGCTGGTCACCCGGATCTACGACACGGCCCGGCTTGGCGACCGCATGTGGAGCGAGCGCAGCCAGCGTTTTCAGGAAACGTGGCGGCTGCTGGTCGGGCGCCATGGCGGCCGCTCGGCCGGCACGCATGGCGAGCTGATGATGGCGCGCTTCGACGGCCCAGCGCGGGCCGTACGCTGCGCGGCGGCGCTGCGCGATGCGGCGCAGGAGATGGGCGTCGCCAGCGCGCAGGGCGTGCATGTCGGCGAGGTCGAGTTGCGCGGACCGCCGACGGGATTGACGGCGCGCGTGACGATGCAACTCGCCGCGCATGCCGGGCGCGCCGACATAATCGCATCGCGGCTGGTCGCCGAACTTGCCGCTGGTTCAGGCCTTCATTTCAACGACGCCGGACGCATCGTATTTGACGAGCTGGATGAGCCGCTGGCGCTGGTGCAGGCGACCTCGGAACAGCATCTGGAGCCGGCCTGCCGGCCGAAGGCCAAGGCGGCCGAGCCAGCCGCACTGACGGCGCGCGAAAGCGAGGTGGTGAACCTGATCGCCGATGGCAAGAGCAATGCCGCGATCGCCGCCGAACTCGGGCTGAGCGAACACACGGTCAAGCGTCACGTCGCCAATATTCTGCTCAAGCTGGACCTGCCCTCGCGGGCAGCGGCGGCGGCGTTCTCGGCCCGGCACGCTGGCCCGCACGGGCCATAGGAGCCATGGCGCTTTCGGGCGAAGCGGCCGACCGTACGCAAGTACTATCGTTTTCCCCATGCAGGCCAGGCGGGTGCCGCCGAAAGATGGCGCTGCAAACGGAGGATCAAATGCTGAAATCAAATTGGACACTCAAATCACTGGTGCTGGCGGTAGGCGTTGGCGCGCTGTTGGCGATAGTCCCTGCCAAGGCCGAGGACGCCTCGGCGACGGCTGCCTACAAGGATATCCAGGCGACGCTCGGCTCGGTGCCTGACATGTTCAAGACGCTGCCGGACGTCGCTGTTGCCGGCGCCTGGGCCGAGATCAAGGGCGTGCAGCTCAACCCGAACACCGCGCTCGACGGCAAGACCAAGGAGTTGCTGGGCCTCGCCGTCGCCTCGCAGATCCCCTGCCAATACTGCATCTATTTCCACACCCAGGCGGCCAAGCTGAATGGCGCCAGCGACGAGGAGATCAAGGAGGCGGTGGCGATGGCGGCGATCGTGCGCCACTGGTCGACGATGCTCAACGGCAGCCAGGTCGATCTCGCCACCTTCAAGACGCAGTCCGACGAGGTGTTCGCGGCCGTCAAGGCGAAGTCGCAGTGAAGAAACCACTGCCCGGCGGCGAGCGCCGGGCAGCGCCTGATCAATAAACCGCCCGATCGAGAAGACGGGCCCATGGAGGGTAAAATGCTGACCAAGACAGCGACGATAGACGGAGCTGCGATCAAGAAAGCGATCGAGGGCCGTGATGGAAAATTGCTGGCGAGCTTCTATGCCGACGACGCATTGGTGCGGGTGATCGACCGCAACAACCCGCCGAGCAAGCCGCGCGAAATCCGCGGGCGCGCTGCGATCACCACGTTCTGGGACGACATCTGCAGCCGGGCGATGACCCACAAGGTCGACACCACCATCGCCGACGGCAACAATCTCGCCTTCACCCAGGCCTGCGCCTATCCGGACGGGACCAAGGTGTTCTGCGCGGCGATGCTGGAGCTGAAGAACGGCCTGATCGCGCGGCAGACCGTCGTGCAGGCGTGGGACGAGTGAGGCGGCCAGGTTCGCCAATCGACGCGCGCCAATTGGGTCGAGGAGATGGAGCTCTACCGCATCGTGGAATAGCTTCCCGCCGGTTCGCTCCCTTCTCCCCGTCACTTACGGGGAGAAGGTGGCGGCAGCCGGATGAGGGGCAGCGCCAGATCTACAATTACGCGGAGTGCAAAAATCTACTCGCTCTCACCCTCCAGCGCCGGCACCGACACACCGGCAAGTTCCGCCGCCAGCAGCCGCGCGGCACCGGCGCGCGCGATCCTCAGCATCAGCGCCTTGCGCGTCGCCGCCGCCATCCGGTGTTCGGGCGCATCGCGCAAAATCTCTGCACCATAGCCGTCGGAGAGAATGAAGCCGCACTCTTGCGGAAAGACTTCCTGGGGTACGCCGGGATGCGTGGCGAAAAAGAAGCGGTCGGAATGCAGCCGGTAGTCCGGCCATTTGCGGTCGACCCTGAAATCCTCGATCGAGGATTTGATCTCGATGATCCAGACGTCGCCCTGGCGGGTCAGCGCCACGAGGTCGGCGCGGCGCCCGGTCGCCAGCGACAGTTCGGGCAAGACATGCGCGCCCATCTGCTTGAGCAGCCGCTGCACGCCACGCCTGACCAGCATGGCGCGCTCCGACTGGCGACCGTCGATGAGCGGGTTGAGGGGTAGAGGTGAAATGATCGGCATGGCCGCACCATGCCAGATTTTGTTCACGGTTTGAACCCGGTTTTTTCGGGCGATTATCTGGTTGACAACTCCCTCTAACTAACCGGCATCACACCCTCCAGAGCAATGATCCTCGTCTTTGCGCAGCGTTCGCGGATGGCTTTGAGGCGGCCGTATTCCGGAGAGTCGTACCATGCCATGAGGGAAGCCATGTCGGGGAATTCGACAATGACGAGGCGATGAGGTTCCCAGTCGCCTTCCAGCACTTTGGTGGCTCCGCCACGAGCGATGTACCTGCCCCCGTAGCGGGCTT
Source organism: Mesorhizobium sp. WSM4836 (assembly GCF_055811815.1). Classification (NCBI taxonomy): domain Bacteria; kingdom Pseudomonadati; phylum Pseudomonadota; class Alphaproteobacteria; order Hyphomicrobiales; family Phyllobacteriaceae; genus Mesorhizobium; species Mesorhizobium sp. WSM4836. The sequence goes on along the minus strand of NZ_JBVVQF010000002.1, from coordinate 126,532 downwards.
CGGTTGCCGGCACGTCCCGGCGGTATTCTTCGAAAACCGCGGCGTCGGTTATGTCGACATCGGCAATGAGATATGCGGCCATGGACCTTACTCCCCTGAAAAAGACATTGAAGCAGGTCCATTAGCGGTCCTGCAACTAAGTCAACTGTACTACGCCTCTGAAACGACTCGCCTTCTCCCGGATTGGGGCGCTTAACTGTCTTGGTGGGGCAGCTCTGGGAGGAGACGAACCATGCCGATGTATCTCACGCGATTCAGCTACAGGCCCGAAACGTGGGCGCGCTTGATGGATAATCCCGAGGACAGACGCGAGGCTGCCCGATCCTACATCGAGTCGGTCGGCGGCAAGCTGCACGGGTTCTGGTATGCCTTCGGAGAGCACGATGGCTGGAACCTGTGGGAGGCGCCGGACAATGTGTCGATGGCATCCGTCATGCTTGCCATTGGTGCGGGAGGCGCGCTCAGCTCTTACGAGACCACCGTGCTGCTAACTGTCGAAGAGACGATGGACGCTCTCGGGAGGGCGAAGTCGATCCGGTATCGCCCACCGGGATCGTGACGGCCGCCCCCGCTTTGCGGAGTGTCGAAGTCTGGTAACGCTTGCTCTAGACCTGCGCGCGTTCCTAAACTTTTTGATCGCTGGGCAGCGTCACCGACATTGACGGTGATTTCCTCCACTTCCTGGTACTTGTCCTTGGCCCATTGATTTTGCAGCATAATCCTGCGGGGGCTGTTGCCGAAATGTCATAGTCGCAGGTTTACCAGCACGCAAGCCCAAGGATATAGGCATCGGCCGCTTGGCAAGCAAAGCAAATGCCAGCATGAATGAAGATGAAAAAGCGGCCGACTCGAGCCGCTGTTGTTTAGGCGGGGCATCGGACCTTTTCATGCGCATAAAGTCACTTGCAATCGTCGCGGCCCTGGCGCTGTCGACGGCTGTCGCCGGTTGCAGCACCATCGGCTCGCAGGTCTTTACCAACAACTATGGCGCGGTGACCGATGCCGGTTATCATTTGCCGCGCGTCCCGATCGAAAAGGTGCCGTTCAAATACCGCCGGCAGATCGTCGACTATGACACCAAGGAAAAGCCGGGCACCATCATCGTCGATACGCAGAACAAGTTCCTCTATTTCGTCATGGGCGACGGTGAGGCGATGCGCTACGGCATCGGCGTCGGCCGTGAAGGTTTCGAATGGCACGGCACCGCCCATATCGCGCTGAAGCGCGAATGGCCGACCTGGACGCCGCCTTCGCAGATGATCAAGCGGCAGCCGGAATTGGCCAAGTTTGCCGCCGGCATGGAGCCGGGGTTGAAGAACCCGCTCGGCGCGCGCGCCATGTACCTGTTCAACAAGGGCGGCGACATGGGCTACCGCCTGCATGGCAGCCCGGAATGGAATTCAATCGGCAAGGCGATGTCGTCGGGCTGCATCCGGCTGATGAACCAGGACATTATCGACCTCTACGACCGCACCTCGGTCGGCGCCAAGGTCATTGTCTTGTAGAAACCTTTATGCGCGGACCGTCTAGGCAACAACACAGACGTCGCAAACAGAAAACCGGGCACTTTGGCCCGGTTTTTTGTTGTCTATCGACGTTGACGATGGAACGGTGCGTCAGGAGACCTGTTCGACATGCTGCACTTCCGGCACAAAGTGCCGGAGCAGGTTCTGGATGCCGTGCTTCAGCGTCGCCGTCGATGACGGGCAGCCGGCGCAGGCGCCCTTCATGTGCAGGAACACGGTGCCGTTCTCAAAGCCGCGGAAGGTGATATCGCCGCCGTCCTGGGCGACGGCCGGGCGCACCCGCGTGTCGAGCAGCTCCTTGATGGTGACGACCAGCTCCTCGTCGGCCTTGTCGTAGAATTCGCCGGTCTGGCTGGTCTCGGCGGCGGCGCCGGCCTTGGCCATCACCGGGGCGCCGGACATGAAATGCTCCATGATGGCGCCGAGGATTGCCGGCTTCAGATGCTGCCAGTCGGGGCCGTCCTTGGTCACGGTGATGAAATCATAACCGAAGAAGACGCCGGTGACGCCGGGGATCTCGAACAGCCGGCCGGCCAACGGCGAAGCCGTCGCGGCGCTGTCGGCATCGCGGAAATCGGCGGTGCCTTCTTGCAGCACTTCCTTGCCGGGCAGGAATTTCAGCGTCGCCGGGTTTGGCGTCGACTCGGTCTGGATGAACATGGCCGTCTCCGTGCCCGTTTCGGGCAGCTAGTTTGGAATAATTCTAATTAGGCTTTATCTGCCCGACATTCAAGCGAAAGACATCGCCGGTAAGGGCGGCAGGCGGAATGTTTTACCCTTGGCCTTGAGCGAGGCGCGCTCAGGCGAGGCTGTCGATCTCTTCGTCGGACAGGTTCTGCGGCACCACCGTGACCGGGATGGGAAAGGCGGCGCCCTTGCCGGCGACCGCACCGACCAGCGGCCCAGGCCCTTCCTTGCCGGCGCCTGCCGCCAGCACCAGGATGGCGATGTCCTGGTCTTCCTCGATCAGCTTGTGGATCTCTTCGGTCGGCTTGCCTTCGCGCACCACCAGCTCCGGCTCGATGCCGAGCTTCTGGCGCACCTTGTTGGCGTAGCTGTCGAGTGCCGCGCGCGCCGTGGCGTTCGCCTCCTCGCGCATGATCTTCTCGACGCCGAGCCAGTGCTGGAAATCATCCGGCTCGATGACATAGAGCAGCACCAGTACGCCGCCCGTGCTTTGCGCCCGCTTCGAGGCGTAGGCGACGGCGCGCTCGCATTCGGGTGTATCGTCGATGATCGCCAGGAACTTGCGGCGATGACCGACTTCGCGGCTGAGGCGTTTGGAGACCATATTCACCCTGTTCGATGGTTTCGGCCGCAATCTGCCACCGCCACAGCCCGCCCGCAAGCGACCGGCGGCTGTGGCGACGTCGGTGCAGCTTAAATTAGCCTTGCAGCAGGCCGATAATGTCGCGCACGGTCTTCATCGTCGCTTCAGCCAATGTGCCGGCGCGCTCGCCGCCGTCCCGCAGCACCGCATCGACATAGGCGCGGTCGCCGGAGATGCGGCGCATCTCGCCGGCGATCGGCGCCAGCTTTTCCACGGCGAGATCGGCCAGCGCCGGCTTGAACACCGAGAACTGCTGGCCGCCATATTCCTTCAGCACCGCCTCTTTCGATATTTCGGCGAGGCCGGCATAGATGCCGACGAGGTTTTCCGCTTCCGGCCGGCCGGCAAGCCCGTCCAGTTCGCCGGGCAAAGCCTCCGGGTCGGTCTTGGCCTTGCGGATCTTCTTCGAGATGGCATCGGCATCGTCGGTCAGATTGATGCGCGACAGGTCCGACGGGTCTGATTTCGACATCTTCTTCGAACCGTCGCGCAAGCTCATGATGCGCGCCGCCGGGCCGCCGATGACCGGCTCGGTCAGCGGGAAATAGCCGTTCACCGTCTCTTCGCCGACCTGCATCTCGACGCCGACGCCAAGCGCTGCGATGCGGTCCGAAAAGTCGTTGTTGAACTTCTGCGCAATGTCGCGGGTCAGCTCCAGATGCTGCTTCTGGTCGTCGCCGACCGGCACATGAGTGGCGCGGTAGACGAGAATGTCGGCGGCCATCAGGGAGGGATAGGCGAGCAGGCCGAGCGAGGCGTTCTCGCGGTCCTTGCCGGCCTTGTCCTTGAACTGCGTCATGCGGTTCATCCAACCGATGCGCGCCACGCAGTTGAAAATCCAGGCAAGCTCAGCGTGCTGCATCACCCGCGACTGGTTGAAGACGATGTGCTTGGTCGGATCGATGCCGGAGGCGAGAAACGCCGCGGTGATCGAACGCGTCTGGTCCTGCAGATCCTCATGGACGAGCTGCGCGGTCAGCGAATGCAGGTCGACGACGCAATAGATGCAGTCGGAGGTGTCCTGCAGGGCGACGAATTTCTTGATGGCACCGAGATAATTGCCGAGATGCAGATTGCCGGTTGGCTGGACGCCGGAAAAGACGAGCGGTTTGAAGGCGGGCTGATCGGTCATGGTGTTTCCCTGGCTTGTGGAGGGCCGTTTCGCGCGCGGCGAAAGTCTTGCGACGGCGCGCTTATGGACGAGAGCGAGGAGACGATCAAGAGGGGCGTTGGCCAGGGCGCGGGGCTTTGGCTTCGGCCGAACAGAAGGCTGTTTGAGGGGATGGCGCCGACCAGAAACAAAAACCCGCCTCGAAGGGCGGGTCGTTGGAGCCAATTAGCACCATACCGAGATTAGTAGCATAGCTGCCGGCACAAAGCAAGAACAAAATTGGCGAATTTTCCGCTTCACAGATCTGGAGACGGTTCCTTGACCGGCTCGGACCCCTTCCGCCCGATATTGCGGCGGATCATGCCGAAATCCGCGCCGCCGGTGGCGAAGGCGGTGACGAAGTAGAGCAGCGCCCCGCTGGCGACGAGCGCAAGCACGGTTACCGCCTTGATCACCAGCGGCGAGCCGGAAGCCAGCCTTGCGGCGAACCAGTGCTCGGCAAAATAGAGCGCGGCGGCCATCACCGCCGCCGACAGCACCAGCCGCGGAATGCGTTTCATGAGCGGCACGTCGCGGCCCCAATGGCCGCGCCGGATCAGCACGGCGAGCAGCATCGCCGCATTGACCCAGCCGGCGACGGCGGAGGCAACGGCAATGCCGGGCGCGCCCATGGTCGGAAACAGCGTCAGCGCCGCCGTAATGTTAACCGCCACCGAGATGGCGGCGAAAATCATCGGCGTGCGCGTGTCCTCGCGGGCGAAATAGCCTGGGGTGAACGCCTTGATCAGCACGAAAGCCGGCAGGCCGAGGCCGAAGATCGCCAGGATTGCCGCGACCGTCGGCGTCGAATTGTTGGCGGCGAAGGCGCCGCGCTCATAGACCAGCCGCACGATCGGCTCGGACATGACCAGCAGCGCCGCCGCCGCCGGCAAGGTCATGAACAAGGTGAACTCGACCGAGCGGTTCTGCAGATTGGCCGCTTCGACCAGATTGCCTGACTTTAGCGCCCGCGACAGTTCCGGCAAAAGCACGATGGCGACGGCGACGCCGACGACGCCCAACGGCAGCTGGTAAACGCGGTCGGCATAGGCCAGCGACGACACGGCGCTGTCCTGCGCCGAGGCGATCGCCGTCCCGATCAGCTGGTTGATCTGGGTGATGCCGCCGGTGATCGCCGCCGGCAGCGCCAGGATCAGCAGCCGCTTGACATTCGGCGTCATCTTCGGCCGCCGGAAGCCGATCGAAATGCCGGCATGGCGCACCGCCGCCCAGACGATCGCCAGCTGCACCAGGCCGGCGGCCAGCACGCCCCAGGCCAGGCCGAAACCGACGGTGCGGGCGTCCGAACCCTTGTACCAGGCATAGGCGAGCACGGCGATGAGGATGACGTTGAGGAACACCGGCGCCACCGCGGCGGCGAAATAGCGGCGCAGCGAGTTCAGCATGCCGGCCATCATGGCGCCGAGCGACATGCAGATCAGGTAGGGGAACATGACGGTCGCCAGCGCCACCGTCGTCTCGAATTTTCCAGGCGTGTCGGCAAAGCCCGGCGCCACCAGATAGCGCACGATCAGCGGCATCGCCAGTTCCATGGCGATGGTCAGCGCCAGAAGCGCCGTGAACAAGACGCCGAATACCTCTTCGGAGAAGCGCTTGGCGCCCTCGGTGCCGTGTGTTTCGATCTCCTTGGCAAACAGCGGCACGAAGGCGGCGTTGAAGGCGCCTTCGGCGAACAGCCGGCGAAAGGTGTTGGGGAACTGGAAGGCGGCGTTGAAGGCGTCGGCGACCGGCCCGGTGCCGAGTGCGGCAGCCATCAGCATCTCGCGGCCGAAGCCGAGGGCCCGGCTCATCAGCGTGCCAGAAGCGACCGTGGCGAATTTCTTGACAAGGCTCATGCGCTTGAAGACTGCCTGTGGGATTGGGGCAAATGGAAGGTAACAGTCACTCGGCGGCCGTTTTGGTCTTGCCGCGCTCGGACGCCGTGCCCTCGAGCACCGCGATCAGCCTGTTGCGGATGGTCGCGATGCGCGACGGGCTGTCGATCTTCTGGCCGGTGAGATCGGTGACGTAGAACGTGTCGATGACTTTTTCGCCGAAGGTGGTGATGTGGGCCGAGGCGATGTCGAGCGACAGGTCCGACAGCATGCCGGTTATCTCCGACAGAAGGCCTGGCCTGTCCAGCCCCTCGACCTCGATCACCGAGAACCGGTTCGACAGCGTGTTGCGGATCTCGGCGCGCGGCGGGATGCGGAAGACCTTGGCGCCGCGCCGTGGCTTGGTGCGCTTCTCGATCATTTCGGGCAGCCAGCTCTTGCCCGACAGCACGTCCTCGATCAGCCGGCCGACGCGCTCGGCACGGCGGCGCTCGTCCTCGTCGCGGTCGAACTCCCTCGAGATCAGGATGGTGTCGAGCGCGCGGCCATCCGAGGTGGTGAAGATCTGCGCGTCGACGATGTTGCCGCCGGCGGCAGCACAGGCGCCGGCAATCACCGAAAGCAGGCGCGGATGGTCCTGCGCCAGCACGGTAATCTCGGTCACCGCCTCAAATTGGTGGGTCTTGACCATGGTGGCGAGCTTCTTGCCGGCGTGATCGGCCTCGCGGATGAATTCGGCATGGCGGAGCTGGTCGGGAAGATCGACCGCCAGCAGATAGTTCTCGTAGTGCTGGCCGACATAACGCTTGCGGGCCTTTTCCGGCCAGTCGGCGAGCGCCTCGGCCAGTTGTTCGCGCGCCGCCGCCGTCCGCTTGGCGCGCGACACCTCCGAAAACCCGCCGGTCAACAAAAGCTCGGTCTCGTAGTAGAGGGTGCGCAGCAACTGGCCCTTCCAGCCGTTCCAGACCCCAGGCCCGACGCCACGGATATCGCAGACGGTAAGCACAAGCAGCATCTTCAGCCGTTCGACCGACTGCATAATGGCGGCAAAATCCTCGATCGTCTTGCGGTCGTTGAGATCGCGGGTCTGCGCCGTCATTGACATGACGAGGTGGTTCTCGACCAGCCAGGCGACCGTTTCGGTGTCGGCCGGCGAGAGCCCCATATGCGGGCAGATGCGCCGGGCGATCCTCGCGCCGGCTTGCGAATGGTCATCCGGCCTGCCCTTGGCGATGTCGTGCAGCAGCACGGCGACATAGAGCGCTTCGCGGCTCTTCTTCAGCCCCGGCATCAGCGCGTGGGAAAGCGGATGGACCTTTTCGCCGTCGCCGCGTTCGATCTCGGCCAGCACGCCGATGCAGCGGATCAAATGCTCGTCCACAGTATAGTGGTGATACATCGAGAACTGCATCATGGCGACGATCCTGCCGAAGTCCGGGATCAGCTTGGCCAGCAGTCCGGCCTCGTTCATGCGCCGCAGATTGAGCTCGGCATTGCGGTCCGAGGTCAAGATGTCGAGGAATAGCCGGTTGGCCTCTTCGTCGCGCCTGAGCGCCTTGCCGACAAGGCCGAGCGAGCGGGTCAGAAGCTTCAGCGCATCCGGGTGGAATTCCAGGCCGTGTCTGTCGGCGAACCAGAACAGCCTGAGCAGGTTGACCGGATCGCGCTCGAACACCTCGTCGTCGGCGATGTTGATGCGGTGGTTGTCGACGATGAAATCAGCCGTGCCGGCGAGCTTGCGCTTGCGCCGCGAAAAGGTGAGGAAAATGCGGTTGAAGCCCGGCACATGCTTGGCCTGCTCTTCTTCCAGCGCGGCGCAGAAGATGCGGGTCAGGTCGCCGACATCCTTGGCGACGAGGAAGTAGTGCTTCATGAAGCGTTCGACCGCCGACAGCCCGGGATGGGTGGTGTAGCCGAGCCGCTCGGCGATGTCGCGCTGGATGTCGAAATGCAGCCGCTCCTCGGCCTTGCCGGTGAGGAAATGCATGTGGCAGCGCACCGCCCACAGGAAGTCCTCGGTCTTCCGGAACTCCCTGTATTCGGCGTCGGTAAAGACGCCCTTGTCGACCAGTTCCTCGCCGGTGCGCACCCGGTAGAAATATTTGGCGATCCAGAACAGCGTCTGCAGGTCGCGCAGGCCGCCCTTGCCGTCCTTGACGTTGGGTTCGACCAGATAGCGGCTCTCGCCGGCCTTGGCGTGGCGCTCGTCGCGTTCGGCTAGCTTGGCCTGGACATATTCTGGGCCGGTGGTGCGCACCACCTCGTGGTCGAAGCGCTGCAAAAGCTCGTCATAGAGTTTTTGCTCGCCCCACAGGAAACGCGCCTCCAGGATCGAGGTGCGGATGGTGATGTCGGTGCGCGACAGCCTGAGGCACTCGTCGATGTTGCGAGTGGCGTGGCCGACCTTCAGCCCCAAGTCCCACAGCATGTAGAGCATATATTCGACGATCTGCTCGCCCCACGGCGTTTGCTTGTAGGGCAGCAGAAACAGCAGGTCGATGTCGGACCCCGGCGCCAGCGTGCCGCGGCCATAGCCGCCGACGGCGACGACGGCCATGCGCTCGGCCGATGACGGGTTTTTCACGCGATAGACATGGGTGACGGCGAAATCGTAGAGCGCGCGGATGATCTCATCCATCAGGTGCGACAGCCGGGCGGCGCAGGCGGTACCGCTGCCATCGTCCATCAGCATGCGTTCGGCGACCGCGCGGCCGTCGGCGAGCCGGCTTTTGAGCAACTTGAGAACGCCGCTGCGCGCGGCCTTGCCGGAACCGTCGCCTACCGTGGCCTTGGTCAGTTCGGTCATCTCGCGGCGCAAGGCTTCGCCGTCGATCAGTTCCTCGAGCTTCAGGGATATTCTTGCCATAAATGCCGTTCGGCCTCGCCGTTTCGGCGGCGTCTATAGCGCGTTTTCGCGGCGCTGGGTATGGGGCGGACGGACGCGTTCTCCACGGCCGCCGGCATTTCGCGCCTGCGGCCGGTTCGGATATGGCTTGGCCACCAAAAATCGAAATTGGCCCTTGACCTTCCAGTCACTGGAAGCACTACCTCCGCCCCAACATCGAAATACAGGGGCTTCCAACATGACGCATTCCGACCACCATCATCAGGCCCATGGCAGTTGCTGCTCGGCAAAGGGTGTCTCGGCCGCCGCGGACGCCGTCATCCGCGATCCGGTCTGCGGCATGACCGTCGATCCGGCAGCCGGCAAGCCGACGGCCGAGCATGACGGCCATCGCCATCATTTCTGCAGCGAAAGCTGCCGCGCGAAATTCGTCGCTGATCCCGAAAAGTACCTGACCGCGACCGATCCCGTCTGCGGCATGAGCGTCGATCGTGCCACGGCGAAGCACTTTTTGCGGCACGAGGGCCAGGGCTTCTATTTCTGCTCGGCCGCTTGCCAGGCGAAGTTCGAGGCCGAGCCGGCAAAATATCTCGGCGACAGGCCGGCGCCGCAGGCAATGCCGAAAGGCACGCAATACACCTGCCCTATGCATCCCGAAATCATCCGCGACAAGCCCGGCTCGTGCCCAATCTGCGGCATGGCGCTGGAGCCGATGGGCGTGCCGACCGGCGACGAGGGTCCGAACCCGGAACTGGTCGACTTCACCAGGCGCCTCTGGGTGAGCGCGGTGCTGTCCGTGCCGTTGCTGCTCATCGCCATGGCGCCGATGCTCGGCCTGACGTTTCAGACTTTCATGGATGACCGCGCGAAGGTCTTGCTGGAGCTGGCGCTGGCCAGCCCCGTGGTGCTGTGGGCGGCATTCCCGTTCTTCCACCGCGGCTGGGATTCGATCCTCAATCGCAGCCCCAATATGTGGACTCTGATTTCGCTCGGCGTCGGTGCCGCCTATCTCTACAGCGTCGTCGCCACGCTGTTTCCGAGCCTCTTTCCGCACCAGTTCCGCGGCCATGACGGCACCGTGCCGGTCTATTTCGAGGCGGCGGCGGTGATCGTCGCGCTGGTGTTCCTCGGCCAGGTGCTGGAATTGCGTGCCCGGGAGAAAACCGGGTCGGCGATCCGAGCGCTGCTCGACCTGGCGCCGAAGACGGCGCGGCTGATCGGCGCGGACGGTTCCGAAAACGACGTGCCGCTCGAAACCGTCAAGACCGGCGATCGCTTGCGCATCCGCCCAGGTGACGCCGTGCCGGTCGACGGCATTGTGCTCGAAGGGCGCTCTTCCATCGACGAATCGATGATTACGGGCGAGCCGCTGCCGGTCGAGAAGACCGAAGGCGACAACCTCACCGGCGGCACACTCAACAAGAACGGTTCGCTGGTCATGCGCGCCGAAAAAATCGGCGCCGAGACGACGCTGGCACGCATCGTCGAGCTGGTCGCCAAGGCGCAGCGTTCGCGCGCGCCGATCCAGGGCTTGGCCGACCGCGTCTCGTTCTACTTCGTCCCGGCCGTCGTGCTGGTCGCCATCATTGCGTTTATTGCCTGGGCGATCGTCGGACCGGAACCCAGCCTGGTCTTTGCCATCGTCTCGGCGGTCTCGGTGCTGATCATCGCCTGTCCCTGTGCGCTCGGCCTGGCCACGCCGATGTCGATCATGACCGCCACCGGACGCGGCGCGCATGCCGGCGTGCTGATCAAGGAAGCGGCGGCGCTCGAGCGCTTTGCCTCGGTCGATACGCTGATCGTCGACAAGACGGGAACGCTGACCGAAGGCCGGCCGCAACTGACCGACGTCGTTGCCGTCGAGGGCATGGCGCAAGACGAGTTGCTGGCGCTCGCCGCCGGACTGGAAAAAGGCTCGGAGCATCCGCTGGCCGAGGCGATCGTCGAAGGCGCCGTCGAACGCGGCGTGAAGATTGCCGACGCGAGCGGTTTCGAGGCGGTTACCGGCAAGGGCGTTTCCGGCACGGTTTCGGGACAGACGGTGGCGCTCGGCAATGCCGCGATGATGGCCGATCTCGGCATCGACACGGCGGCGGTCCTGGCCACCGCCGAGACGCTGCAGGCCGACGGCAAGACCGCGATGTTCGTCGCTGTCGCAGGCAAGCTCGCCGGCCTCGTTGCCGTCGCCGACCCGATCAAGGCGACCACCGCCGAGGCGATCAAGGCATTGCATGACAGCGGGCTGAAGATCGTCATGGCGACCGGCGACAATGAGCGCACCGCCAAGGCCATCGCCGCCAGGCTCGGCATCGACGCGGTGCGTGCCGGGCTCTTGCCCGAACAGAAGAATGCGCTCGTCGAGGAGTTGCGTGCCGGCGGTGCCGGGGTTGCCATGGCCGGCGACGGCGTCAACGATGCGCCCGCACTTGCCGCCGCCGATGTCGGCATCGCCATGGGCACAGGCGCCGATGTTGCGGTCGAAAGTGCGGGAATTACGCTGGTCAAGGGCGATCTCAACGGCATCGTCAGGGCGAGGACGCTGGCCCGCGCGACGATCCGCAACATCCGCCAGAATCTGTTTTTCGCTTTCCTCTACAATGTGCTCGGCGTGCCGGTTGCTGCCGGCGTGCTTTATCCGCTCACCGGCACGCTGCTGTCGCCGATGATTGCGGCGGCGGCGATGAGCCTGTCTTCGGTGTCGGTGATCGCCAACGCATTGCGGCTCAGGACGGTGAAACTCTGAGTAAAACTTCCAAATAGACCCTGTTCAAAAAAGGAGATGATGAATGACCTTGGCCAAGAAGATCGTGCTGATGATGATGATGGCGGGAATGCTGCTTGCCGTTTTCCTCGAAAGCGTTCCGGCGCAAGCCGAGGAGATGAAGCACGACATGGGCGCAATGGGCGCACAGAGCCCCTCGACCGAGGGCTACAAGGCGGCGATGGACAAGATGCATACCGACATGACGGCAATCGAATATTCCGGCAATGCCGATGTCGATTTCGCCCGCGGCATGATCCCGCACCACCAGGCGGCCATCGACATGGCCAAGGTCGAGCTCGCCAATGGCAAGGATCCGGAAATGCGCAAGCTGGCCGAAGCAGTAATCGCCGCGCAGGAAGCCGAGATCAAGCAGATGCAGGACTGGCTTGCCGCCCATCCGGTGAAGTAGGCGTCACGTTGTCGGGGAATCCAGGCGGGAGGCTTCGCCTGGATTTCTGCTTCACCTGTATTTCCCTTGGCGGCTATGGTGCTATCCGGGCCTCGGACTGGAGCATGCCATGCCATCGACGATAAGAACGACCACCCTGCCCTGCGGCGAAGCTGTGCCGGTGCTCGGCCAGGGCACCTGGAAGATGGGCGAAGATGCTCGCCGCCGTCGCGACGAGGCCAATGCCCTGAAGCTCGGGCTGGATCTCGGCATGACGCTGATCGACACCGCCGAAATGTATGCCAGCGGCGGTGCCGAAGAGGTGGTGGCGGAGGCCATCGCCGGGCGCCGCGACGAGGTTTTCCTGGTCTCCAAGGTGCTGCCGTCCAACGCCTCGCGCACCGGCGTGAAACGGGCCTGCGACAACAGCCTGAGGCATCTCGCCACCGACCGTATTGATCTCTATCTGCTGCATTGGCCGGGCAGCGTGCCTTTGATGGAAACGGTAGAGGCGTTCGAAGCGTTGAAGGCAGCCGGCAAGATCCGCCATTGGGGCGTCAGCAATTTCGATACCGATGAGATGCAAGAGCTCACCCGATTGCCGGCCGGCGGCAATGTCCAGACCAACCAGGTGCTCTACAATCTGTCGCAGCGCGGCGTCGAGTTCGACCTCGCCCCGTGGAGCCGGCAACGCGGCATGCCGCTGATGGCCTATTCGCCGGTCGATCAGGGCGTATTGGCGCGCAACGCCATGTTAGACGCCATCGCCGCCCGCCACGGTGCGACGCCGGCGCAGATCGCGCTTGCCTGGGTGATGGCGCAGGGCGGGGTGATCGCGATTCCCAAAGCTAGCCGCCCGGAGCATGTACGCCAGAATGTCGCGGCGTTGGACATCGAGCTCACGAGCGAAGATTTCGCCGAAATCGACCGCGGTTTTCCGCCGCCGAGGCGGAAGTCGGGCCTGGCGATGATTTGAGGGTGAAGCTGCCAATCTCCCCCCACGAGGGGGGAGATTGGCTGTCATCCCCGCTTTCGCCAATCTCGAACGTTGGAACGCCGGCCGGCATTGGGGCAGCAACAATTACCTCCCAACTATCCCCTTCAGCCGGTACAGCGCCTCCAGTGCTTCCCTTGGCGTCATCTCGTCGGGATTGATCTCCGCTAGCGCTTCACCCAGCCCATCACTCCTTGCCGGCTTCGACGCTTCCCGCTTCGCTGCCACGGAAAACAGCGGCAGGTCGTCGACCAGGCGGTTGGCCTTGCCCGAAACCTCGCCGGCTTCAAGCTGGTGCAGCACTTCCTTGGCCCGGCCGACGACGGCTTCCGGCAGGCCGGCCAGCCGCGCTACCTGGACGCCGTAGGAACGGTCGGCAGCACCCTTGCCGACCTCGTGCAGGAAGACCACGTCGCCCTCCCATTCCTTGACCCGCATGGTGACGTTGGAGAGCCGCGGCAGTTTTCCGGCGAGCGCCGTCATCTCGTGGAAATGCGTGGCGAAGATCGCCCGGCAGCGGTTCTTCTCGTGCAAATATTCGACCGCCGCCCAGGCGATCGACAGGCCGTCGAAGGTGGCGGTGCCGCGGCCGATCTCGTCGAGGATGACCAGTGCGCGCTCGCCGGCCTGATTGAGGATCGCCGCCGTCTCGACCATCTCGACCATGAAGGTCGAGCGGCCGCGCGCCAGGTCGTCGGAGGCACCGACACGCGAAAACAGCCGGTCGACGACGCCGATATGGGCTGATGCCGCCGGCACGAAGGAGCCGGTCTGGGCGAGGATGGCGATCAGCGCGTTCTGCCTGAGGAAGGTCGATTTGCCGCCCATATTGGGGCCGGTCAGCAGCCAGATCGCGCCGTTTTTGGCATCGCCCTCTGGTGACAGGTCGCAATCGTTGGCGACGAACGGTCCTTCGCCCGAACGCCGCAGTGACTGTTCGACCACCGGATGGCGCCCGCCCGAAATCGCGAAGGCGAGGCTCGCATCGACCAGCGGCCGGCACCAGGCCTCGCTTTCGGAAAGCAAGGCAAGTGCGGCCGAAACGTCGAGCACGGCGAGCGCTTCGGCGCCGGCGCGGATCGTGTCGGCCTGGCCGACCACTTCCGCCGTCAGCGCCTCGAAAGCGGCAAGCTCGATCGCCAGCGCCCGGTCGGCGGCATTGGCGATCTTCGATTCCAGTTCGGCGAGTTCGGTGGTGGTGAAGCGCATGGCGTTGGCCATGGTCTGGCGATGGATGAAGCGCGCCTTGGCGCCGTCGCTGCCGGTCATGATCGCATGGTGGTTGGCGGTGACTTCGATGTAGTAGCCAAGCACATTGTTGTGCCGGATTTTCAGCGAGCGGATGCCGGTTTCATCGATCAGCGAGCGCTCCAGCCCGGCGATGACCTTGCGCGATTCGTCGCGCAGCGCTCGCATCTCATCGAGTTCAACATCGTAGCTGGAACGGACGAAGCCGCCGTCGCGTTTGAGCAGCGGCAGCTCGTCACCGAGCGCCTGCGTCAGATGCTCGGCCAGCGGGCGTGGCAGCGCCTCGATCGCCACCAGCGCCGCCGCCAATTCTTGCGAAAGGGCGGTTGTCCCAAACAGTTCGGCAATAATGCCGGCTGCCTCGAACCCGGCACGCAGCGCGCCGAGGTCGCGCGGGCCACCGCGGTTGAGCGCCAGCCGCGACAGGGCGCGCGGCATGTCGGCCACGCTCTTCAGGTTCGCCCGCACCGCCTGGCACAGTCGTGTCTCGGACCGGAAGAACGACACCGAATCCAGCCTTGCGACAATTGCCGCCGGGTCGGTCAGCGGCGCCATCAGCCGGTCGGCCAGCAGCCGCGCCCCACCGCCGGTCACCGTGCGGTCGATGGCCTTGAACAGCGAACCCTCGCGGCTGCCGGACAGGGTGCGCAGCAGTTCCAGATTGGCGCGTGTCGCCGGATCGATGAACAGCGTCGAACCCTGCTCCTCGCGCTCGGGCCGCGACAGCGGCGGCCGCTCGGCCTTCTGCGTCTTTTCGACATAGGCGATGGCGCCTGAGATCGCCGACAGCTCGGCGCGGGAAAACGTGCCGAAACTGTCCGGCGTCGCCACCTCGAAGAAACGGGCGATGCGCCCCGCGGCCGACGCCGAGTCGAACAGGCTCGGCGGCTGCGGATTGGCGACCCGGCCGAGCACGTCGAACACCGGTTTCAGCTCCGGATCGTAAAACACCGGCTCGGCGACGATCAGCTCGCGCGGGTCGACGCGAAAGACATCGGCGAGCAGCCGGTCGGCGGTGGTCTCGGCAACACGGAAGGCGCCGGTCGAAATCTCGATCCAGGCCAATGCAAAATTTCCTTGATTCCCTGTGGCGCTGCCGCGCTCCCCGCCTCTTGGCTCGGCCCCGCCCTTGACCCGGCCAAGCGCCATCAAGAAACTCGATTCCGACGGCGCCAGCAATTTGTCCTCGGTGATGGTGCCGGGCGTCACCAGCCGCACCACGTCGCGACGCACCACCGATTTGCCGCCGCGCTTCTTGGCCTCGGCCGGATCCTCGATCTGCTCGCAGACGGCGACGCGGAAACCCTGGCCGATCAGCTTCTGCAGATAATCATCGGCGGCATGCACCGGCACGCCGCACATGGGGATGTCGAGCCCCTGGTGCTTGCCGCGCTTGGTCAGCACGATGCCGAGCGCCCGGCTTGCCTTCTCGGCATCGTCGAAGAACAGCTCGTAGAAATCGCCCATGCGGTAGAACAGCAGCGAATCCGGGTTCGCCGCCTTGATCTCGATATACTGCTCCATCATCGGCGTCGCCGGCGCGAAGGCCGGCGTGGCGGTGTCGCTTCGAATGGGCGTCTCGTCGTTCACGAAGCTGCTTCCAAAATTTTGCAAGCCATGCTTGGCGGTTTACAGCGGCGAAGTGTAGCCTTAATCCCGAACCTTCCACAAAAGAAAGCATTGCACCCGTCTCAGGCGGTGCCGCACGGGTGAGGAAATCGAAAACATCATGGCCAGGAAAACCGAAAACCCCGGACCCTCCGTCAGTGCCCAGGAGGCGCTGGAATTCCACGCCATGGGCCGCCCCGGCAAGCTGGAGATCGTCGCCACCAAGCCGATGGCGACCCAGCGCGACTTGAGCCTCGCCTATTCGCCAGGCGTCGCCGTCCCCGTCCTCGCCATCGCCGAGGATCGCAGCCGCGCCTTCGACTACACGGCGCGCGGCAACATGGTCGCCGTCATTTCCAACGGCACCGCCATCCTCGGCCTCGGTAATCTCGGCGCACTGGCCGCCAAGCCGGTGATGGAAGGCAAGGCGGTCCTGTTCAAGCGCTTCGCCGATGTCGATTCCATCGACCTCGAGGTCGACACCGAGGATGCCGACGAATTCATCAACTGCGTGCGCTTTCTCGGGCCCTCCTTCGGCGGCATCAACCTCGAGGACATCAAGGCGCCGGAGTGCTTCATCATCGAGCAGCGGCTGCGCGAGCTGATGGACATACCGGTCTTCCATGACGACCAGCACGGCACTGCCATCATTTCGGCCGCCGGCCTGATCAACGCGCTGGAAATCACCGGCCGCGACATGAAGACGACGAAAATGGTCTGCAACGGCGCCGGTGCTGCCGGCATCGCCTGCATCGAATTGATGAAGGCGATGGGCTTTGCGCCAGAAAATATCATCCTTTGCGACACCAAGGGCGTCGTCTTCCAGGGCCGCACCGAAGGCATGAACCAGTGGAAATCGGCGCATGCCGTGAAAACCGGCGCGCGCTCGCTGGCCGAGGCGCTGGACGGCGCCGACGTGTTCCTCGGCCTCTCGGCCAAGGGCGCGTTGACCACCAGGATGGTGCAGTCGATGGCCGAGAAGCCGATCATCTTCGCCATGGCCAATCCCGATCCCGAGATCACGCCGGAGGAAGTCGCCGAAATCCGCACCGACGCGATCATGGCCACCGGGCGTTCGGACTATCCGAACCAGGTCAACAACGTGCTCGGCTTCCCCTACATCTTCCGCGGCGCGCTCGACGTACGGGCCACCACCATCAATGACGACATGAAGATCGCCGCGGCGCTGGCGCTCGCCGAACTGGCGCGCCAGGACGTGCCCGACGACGTCGCCGCCGCCTACCAGGGCATGCGGCCGAAATTCGGCCCCAACTACATCATCCCAGTGCCGTTCGATCCGCGCCTGATCTCGGCGATTCCGATCGCCGTCGCCAAGGCAGCGATGGAGTCCGGCGTCGCGCGCAAGCCGATCCTCGACCTCGACCGCTACGCGCAGGAGCTTTCCGCCCGCCGCGATCCGATCGCCTCGACGCTGCAGCGCATCTACGACCGCGTGCGCCGCCAGCCCAAGCGCATCGTCTTTGCCGAGGGCGAGGAGGAGCAGGTGATGCGCGCCGCCGTCTCCTATGTGAACCAGCGGCTCGGCACCGCCATCCTGCTCGGGCGCGACGACATCATCAAGGAAAACGCCAGGAACGCCGGCATCGACCTCGGCAAGCAAGGCATCGAGATCATCAACGCGCGGCTGTCGCGGCGCAACTCGGTCTACACCGACTATCTCTACGAGCGCATGCAGCGCAAAGGCTTCCTGTTCCGCGACTGCCAGCGGCTGATCAACACCGACCGCAACCATTTCGCCGCCTGCATGGTGGCGCTGGGCGATGCCGACGGCATCGTCACCGGCGTTACCCGCAACTATTCGACGGCGCTCGGCGACATCCGCCGCGTCATCGACGCAAGGCCCGGCCACTGCGTCATCGGCGTGTCGATCGTGCTCGCGCGGGGTCGCACCGTCCTCGTCGCCGACACCGCCGTGCACGACATGCCGAATGCTGAACAGATCGCCGACATAGCCGAGGAGGCCGCCGGCTTCGCCCGCCGCATGGGCTACGAGCCGAGGCTCGCCATGCTCGCCTATTCGACCTTCGGCCATCCGCAGGGCGAACGCTCCGAGCGCGTCCAGGAAGCGGTGCGCATCCTTGATAAGCGCCGCGTCGATTTCGAGTATGACGGCGAGATGGCCGCCGACGTGGCGCTCAACGCCCGCGCCATGGCGCAGTATCCGTTCATCAGGCTGACCGGCCCCGCCAACGTGCTGGTCATGCCGGCTTTCCACTCGGCCTCGATCTCGACCAAGATGCTGCAGGAGCTCGGCGGCTCCACCGTCATCGGCCCGCTGCTGGTCGGCCTGAACAAGCCGGTTCAGATCGTCTCGCTGAACGCCAAGGACTCAGACATCGTCAATATGGCGGCGATCGCGGCGTATAGCGCGGGGGCTTGAAAGAGCGGGGCAGCGGCACCTTCCTTCTCCCCTTGTTGTGGGAGAAGGTGGCCGAGCGAAGCTCGGTCGGATGGGGGGTGCTCCAGCTTGGCGCCGGCAGCACTCCGTCCAACACCCTCAACCGTCTCGGCGCTGCGCGCCGATCCACCTTCTCCCACAACAAGGGGAGAAGGTAAGAAGCGTCCCTACAACAACTCCGCCTGCTCGGCCTCGCGGCGCAGATTCTGGCGTGGCCTTGGGCCGATTTGCTGGATGACCAGCCCGGCCGCCAGCGAGCCGAGATCGCCGCACTGCTTCAGGCTGCGTCCTTGCGTATAGCCGTAGAGGAAGCCGGCGGCGTAGAGGTCGCCGGCGCCGGTCGTGTCGACCAGTTCGCGGATCGTGGTCGCCTCAATGGTGACGGTCTCGCCGCCGCGCACGATGACCGAGCCCTTTTCCGAACGGGTAACCGCGGCGATCTTGCAATCCTTGCGGATCTGCGCCAGCGCCTCGTCGAAGGACGCGGTCTGGTAGAGCGACTTGATCTCGTGGCTGTTGGCAAAGACGATGTCGACGGTGCCGGAGCGCATCAGGTCGAGGAACTCGTCGCGGTAGCGGTCGACGCAGAACGAGTCCGACAGGGTCATCGATACTTCGCGCCCGGCCGCGTGGGCGAGCTTGGCCGTCTGCCGGATCGCTTCCTTGGCGCGCGGCGGGTCCCACAGATAGCCCTCGAAATAGGTGACCGCCGCGCCCGACGCCTTGTCGGCCTCGACGTCCTCCGGGCCGAGCTCGACGCAGGCGCCGAGATAGGTGTTCATCGAGCGCTCGCCGTCCGGCGTGACGAAGATCATCGAGCGCGCCGTCGGCGGTTCGCCGTTGAGCGGTTTTGTGTCGAAGGCGACGCCTTGGGCATGGATGTCATGCGCGTAGATTTCGCCGAGCGCGTCGTTGCAGACCTTGCCGAAGAAGGCGGCGCGACCGCCGAAGGAGGCGACGCCCGCCGCCGTGTTGCCGGCACTACCGCCCGAGGCTTCGATGGCCGGGCCCATGCGGCTGTAGAGCAGTTCCGCGCGCCTCGTATCGATCAAATTCATCGCGCCCTTGATGATGCCGTTGGTCTCCAGGAACGCCTCGTCGCATTGGGCGATGATGTCGACGATGGCATTTCCGATACAAAGCACGTCATAGTCCGGCATCAATTCATGTCTCCGCCAAAAACCCACCGGCTTTCTGCCACGCCGGGCGCGGGCGGGTCTAGCCGTTTGATGCGGCTTTGCCTAGTCGACAATGCGGCGATCCGACGAATGTCAGCATAGCGACCATCGTTGGATGACGACCGAAGCATTTCCCGTGTGCCTGGCTTAGAAGCATGGCCGAGATGAGCGATGCCCAGAGGTTCCAGCCGGCCATGTCCATGAAAACCGACACGAGGATCGAGCTGGCGCTGCTCGTCGTATTGGCGGTGCTGTGGGGCGCATCCTACAGCTTCATCAAGATCGGCGTCGCGACGATCCCGCCGGTGACGCTGATCGCCGCGCGAACCCTGATCGCGGGTGGCATCCTGTTCGCGCTGATCCGCTGGCGCGGGCTGGCCTTGCCGGGCGATGCCGCAAGCTGGCGCCGGTTTGCATTCCAGGCTTGCCTCAACAGCGTCGTGCCGTTCACGCTGATCGCTTCGGCCGAGCGCTCGCTGGACGCCGGGCTGGCCACCATCCTGAATGCGACCTCGCCGATCTTCACCTTCTTGCTGACCGCCCTCATCACCCGCCACGAACCGGCGACCATGCGCAAGCTGTTCGGCGTCGCGGCGGGAATAGCCGGAATATGCCTGGTTGTCGGCGCCCCGGCGCTTGGCGGCTTCGGACAGCAATTGTTGCCGCAACTTGCTGTGGTCGCGGCGACGATCTGCTATGCCGGCGCGGCCGTTTTCGGCCGCGGCTTCAGGGGGGCTCGACCCGATGCTGCCGGCCGCCGGTTCGATGCTCTGCGGCGCCGCGATGCTGATCCCGTTGAGCCTTGCGTTCGACCGGCCATGGACCCTGGCGCCATCGACAGCTTCGGTCCTTGCGCTGCTCGGGCTTTCGGTGTTTTCAACCGCGCTTGCCTTCTCAATCTATTTCCGCCTCCTCCATACGCTGGGCTCCGTCGGCACCACCTCGCAAGCCTATCTGCGGGTGCCGATCGGCGTCGCTATCGGAGCCGTGTTCCTTGGCGAAAGCCTTGCTCCGAGCGCGTGGTGGGGAATGGCACTGGTCGTCGGCGGCGTGGCGGCGATGACCATTCCCCAGGCGAAGGTCGCGCCCTAGGAAGCCGCGCTTGCGACTTGGGCAGTCTCCGCCTATTCCGGAGGTATCAGCCACGGATACGTTTGACATGGAACTGGAAACGCCGTGATCCTCGACGCCGCCCGCGCAGCCTTGAGCCGGCTGTTCTCGCCCGAATTCCGTTCCGTGTTCCTGAAGACGCTGGGGCTGACTTTGCTGGCGCTGGCGGCGCTTTGGTTCGGGATAAAGAACCTGTTCGAATGGCTGGCCTGGCCATGGATCGATGCATGGTTGCCAGCGCTTCCTTCCTGGGCCGGATGGCTGGGCGCTGTCGTCGCCGGGATCGGCCTTGCGCTAGGTTTGGCGCTTTTCATCGCGCCGGTGACGGCGATCATCGCCGGCCTGTTCCTCGACGACGTCGCCGAGACCGTTGAGCGAACCGACTATCCCAACGATCCGCCCGGTCGCGCCGTGCCGGCGCTGCGCTCGCTGGTGCTGGCGATCCGCTTCAGCGGCGTCGTCGTCCTCGGCAATATCATCGCCCTGCTGCTTCTGCTGGTGCCGGGCATCAACATTGCCGCCTTCTTCATCGTCAACGGCTACCTGCTCGGGCGCGAGTTCTTCGAGTTCGCCGCCATGCGCTTCCGCGCGGAGGCCGAGGCCAAGGCGCTGCGCAGAAAACACGCGGTCACCGTGTTCCTGGCCGGGCTGGTGGTCGCCGCCTTCCTCGCCGTGCCGCTGCTCAACCTTTTGACGCCGCTGTTTGCCGCCGCCATGATGGTGCACCTGCACAAGGCGATCTCGGCGCGGGAAGGGGTTTAGAGCCTGTTCCATCCCGATACAGTCGGGATGGGGCTCTACCTTTTTTGTTTGATCATGATCTCTTCCGAAAACCGGCTTCCACTTTCGGGATCATGATCTAGCGCAGCAGAAAGCCGCGCCCCAGTTCATCGTCGTCTTCGACAATGAATTCGGCTCGGCCTGAGTAATAGGCGCGGCCGCCGACGCGGGCGATGATGGCGTCATGCGGTCCGGCTGTGGCCGTGCGTACGACCGCACCGGAAAAGCGCGAGCCGGCGATGCTCTCGAACAGCCGTGTCCGGCCAATCTCGATCTGGCCCTTGGCGTGCATGGCCGCCAGCCGCGCCGTGACACCCGAGCCGGTCGGCGAACGGTCGACCTCGGCATCGGCGAAGACGCAGATGTTTTTGGTCGGCGTATCGGAGAACGCATCCTGTCCGTCGGTCAGGATGGCGCCGTAGAGGAAGGCGAGATCGGCATGGTCGGGATGCGACAGCGGCAATTCGGCCTTCAGCTTATTGGTCAGCGCGGTCGCCGCATCGACGAAATCGCGCAAGCGGTTCCTGCCGAATTCGAGCCCGAACTCGCGGCAGTCGGCGAGCGCATAGAAGGCGCCGCCATAGGCGATATCGAAGCCGACCGGACCATAGCCCGGCAGCTCGATCCGCTGGCCGCGCGCAAGCAGAAACGCCGGCACGCTTTCGAAGGACACCGCACCGGCCTTGCCATCCCTTACCTCGACCGCAGCCGAAATCAGCCCGCATGGCGCCTCGATGTTGACGGTCGTCAGCGGCACGCGTAGCGCCACCAGCCGCTCGTCGACGGCGTAGCGGCCGAGCGCGACGATGGCGTGGCCGCACATCGTCGAATAGCCCTCATTGTGCATGAACAGCACCGCGAGGTCGGCGCCCGGCAGGTCGGGCTCCACCAGCAGCGCACCATACATGTCGTAATGGCCGCGCGGCTCGAACATCAGGATCTTTCTGAGATGATCGAGATGGTCGCGCACATAGGCACGCTTTTCGAGGATCGTGCCCTTGGGAATATCGGGGTAGCCGCCGGTGACGATCCGCAGCGGCTCGCCGCCGGTGTGCATGTCGACGACGGTGAGCGTCATTCGCCGGGCCCGACCTAGGCTGAAGATTTGGCAAACAGCGCCTGCAGCTTGCCGAACGGCATGGCGGCGCGGGTGAAACCGAAGGTGCCGTCCTGCTGGATCTCGCGCGCCGCGGTCTCCAGCATGCCGAAGGCGAAATTGGTGAGCCATGGGCCGAGCGAGACGCGCTTCACCCCCGCCATGGCAAGGTCGGCGATGGTGAAGCCGGGCCTGGCCATGACGTTGACCGGCTTGGTCAGTGACGAGCAGACGGTTCGCACCATCTCGATGTCGCGCAGCCCCGGTGCATAGAGCACGTCGGCGCCGGCCTTCTCGAAGGCCTGCAGCCGCTTGATGGTATCATCGAGGTCGGGCTTGCCCCACAGGAAATTCTCGGCCCGCGCGGTGAAGACGAAATCGCGTTTCAGCGCCCGTGCCGCTTCCGCCGCCGC
Organism: Mesorhizobium sp. WSM4836; assembly: GCF_055811815.1. Classification (NCBI taxonomy): domain Bacteria; kingdom Pseudomonadati; phylum Pseudomonadota; class Alphaproteobacteria; order Hyphomicrobiales; family Phyllobacteriaceae; genus Mesorhizobium; species Mesorhizobium sp. WSM4836. Next base: position 103,848 of record NZ_JBVVQF010000002.1, on the reverse strand, counting down.
GGCGACGCGCTCGACCGCATGCGCAAAATCATAGATCGGCTTGTCGGGCTCGCCGGTATGGTCCTCGATCGAGCAGCCGGCAAGGCCAGCCGCCTCGGCGGCGAATATGGTCTCGCCGGCACTTGTCGCGCTGTCGCCCTTGCCCTTTTCGAGGTCCGCCGAAACCGGCAGCACGGTCGCCGCCGACACTTCACGGCAATGATGGATCATCGCCTCGAACGTCACCGCGCCATCGGGCAGGCCGCGCGAAAAGGCAAAACCGGCGCTGGTCGTCGCCAGCGCCTTGAAGCCGAACGAAGCCAAAAGCTTGGTCGTGCCGACGTCCCAGGAATTGGCCATGACGAAGATCGAGGCATGCAGCTCGCGAAAAATCTTGCCCTTATCCATGGATGCTCCCCTCCAATGCAGAATGTGAGGCAATTCTAGCCCGGCGGAAGGCGCCGGGCAAACAATTGCGGTTGGCTCAGAAGCGTTTGGCGTTCCCTTCTGCCAATTGGTCCAGCGCGTCGGAATCCTTGACATAATGCGAAGCATTTTTGTCCCAATGATAGGTGACGGAAATGTCGCGCGACGACGCCTCCGGCGGCGGCTGGCCGTCGCAGCTTTCTTCGCCCGGCAGCGTCGCGTCTGTCACCGTGACCTTGATGGCTGCATAGGGCTGGCCGCCGGCGATCGCCTGGAACGCCGCATTCTGCGTCCTCCTATGGGTGCAGAGGTTTTCGTCGAACGTATAGATCATGTCGATCAGCTCGAACCTGTCGTTGCGGACCATGATCAGCGGCGTGATCCCATAGCCCTGGCTCGAATTGAAATGCATGCTCATGGTGATGATGGCGTCGTCACCAGGCCCGATCGGCAGCTTGCCCGGATCGCGAAGATAGGTGATGCGGTCGACGGCGACATTGACCGCGTCGAGCAGGGCCGGCTTGCCGGTGATATCGTAGAGCGCCAGCACGGCATAGCCCTCGGCGCTGTCGGGCGAGTCGCCGAGGTCGAACAGCATGGTCAGCCGCTCCTTGCCGCCGGCCTTGATGCCGAGCACGCCGGCATTGGAAAGACCCGACGTCGCCGGCGGCGAGCCGCCGTAGTCCGGTCCAGCGATGTGACGCATCTCGATCGGCATCGAACCCCGGTACAAGCCGTCCTTGTCCGCGGCCAGATCGGGAATGACCATCCTTGCGAGATCGATATAGGTGACATCACCGTGGCCGGAGACGGCGCTGCCGAGTTCCGGGAAGCTGACAGCCTCAGCGCTGGCCATCGTCCAGAGACAGGGCAGCAGCAGGCAGGCGAAGAGGAAACGAGGGAAGGTCATGCGCGCGCTCGTTGTGTCGGGCGCGCGCAAGCTAGAGTATTTTGCGGCCAAGAGGAAACACTTGGCGTTGCGTCACTATGTTGCTTCGGCTTGGCTCGCCAAGGTCTGCTGGAAAACCGGCACCAGCTGATCCATGGCGGCTGCGAGCCACGTGCCGAGTTCGTCGGGCAGAGTGTCGTGGACCCAGACCAGACGGCTGCGGCCCTCGCCCTCGGCAAAGACCTGCATGGAGGTATTGTCGTGGGTAACCTCGTCGCCGAGCCATCCCCACACGATCCGCCGGTTCTGCTCGTCGCGGGCGATCAGCCGCTCCCGCACAATCTTGCCGTCGGCGAACATAAGCGCCCGCACGTCGCCCTCCTCCACCCGGCAGTCGACGAAAACGCCTGGGGCTATCCGTTGCGCGCCGCCAGCGAAGTCGCCCACCGTCGCCCATACGCTTTCCGGTGAAGCATCTACGATGATTTCCCTGACTATCGAAGCCATGTTCGCCTTCCCTCTAACAGGTAGACCTGTCTGTCTACATATGGATGTATACAGACCTGTCTGCTATACGGTCAAGGGATGTCCGCAGCCCGAATCAACCATCGCCCCGAAAGCCTTGCGCGCCGTCGCATCCTCGATACGGCGACCGTGCTGTTTTCTCTGGAGGGGGTGCGCGCAATCGGCATCGACCGCATCATCGCCGAGGCCGGCGTTGCGAAGGCGACGTTCTATCATCACTTCGCGGCCAAGGACGATCTCGTCCGCGCCTACATCGAGGAGCTCAGCAAGCGAGGACGGGCGGCAATCGCGAGCCTTGGCCGGCGGCCACATCGCCAGATAATCCTTGCTATATTCGATCTTATTGCCGACGCGGCGGATCAGCCGGGCTATCGCGGCTGCCCGTTCCAGAATGCCGCTGCCGAATATCCCGACCGCAGCAGCCCGGTTCGCCAGGCGATCGATCAGCATCGTCACTGGAAGTGGGGTATCCTTAGGGATCTGCTGATCGCGGACGCAAATCCCGATCCGGACCGCACCTCGGACGCGCTAACGGTGGCGGCCGACGGCCTCCTTGTCGTCAGTCATCTCGACAGGCCGGCCAATCTGCGCAGCCTCATACGCGACACGGTCGACCGGGTACTTGGAGCCCCACGTACGGTCTGAGACCAGGCCCGTATGCAGCCTGCGCAAAGCGATCAGTGGATCGGCACCAGCCCGGCCAGTTCACGCATGTCGTCGAACAGGATGCCGCCGGCTTCGATCAGTCCATCGCGGTCGGAAAGCGGGTCGCCATGGTAGGAGTAGACGCGCATGCCGGCAGCGGTGCCGGCTGCAGTCCCTGCGACGCTGTCCTCGATGACGATGCAGTCGGCGGGGGCGAAGCCCATCGTCGCTGCCGCATGCAGGAAGAGGTCGGGGAACGGCTTGCCGCGCGAGACCATGGTCGAGCTGAACAGCGCATGCTCGAATAGCGGCAGCAGCCCGGTCTGGCCGAGCGTGATGTGCATTTTGGACACCCGTGCCGACGAGGCGACGCAGGTGGCGATGCCGGCGGCGTGTACGGTTTCGATGAACTCGCGAACGTAGGGGACGGCCTCGACGCCATGCGCGAACAGGTCCGGCAGGCCGGCGTTCCAGCGCTCGACGAACTCGGCGCCGAGGCTGACGCCGGTCGCCTCGACTTCCTTCTGCACCGAGACCATGCTGCGGCCGGAAAAATTCTTGCGGCAATATTCGAAGCTGGCCGGAAAGCCGGCCGCGGTCAGCCATTCGGCGAGGCGTCGGTTGGCGAGGTTCTCGGTGTCGACCAGAACCCCGTCGCAATCGAAGATCACGAGTTTGGGTATCTTCATTTTCGATGCGCTCATCAGCCCGTGCCGGTCGATCCGAAGCCGCCCGAGCCGCGCGTTGTGCCGCCTGCCAATGTGCGCTCCTCGACGGTCGCCTGCGTCACCGGGGCGAAGACGATCTGGGCGATCCGCATGCCGCGCGTCACCGCGAAATCCTCGTCGCCGAGATTGATCAGCAGCACCTTGACCTCGCCGCGATAGTCGCTGTCGATGGTGCCGGGCGTGTTGAGGCAGGTGAGTCCGTGCTTGAAGGCGAGGCCGGAACGCGGCCGGACCTGGCCTTCGACGCCCTCCGGAATTTCCAGGACCAGCCCGGTCGGCACCAGCGCGCGCTTTCCCGGCAGAATCAAGAGCGGCCTGTCGTCCGGGACGGCGGCGCGCAGGTCCATGCCGGCGGCGCCCGAGCTCTCATAGGCAGGAAGCGGCAATCCCTCGCCATGCGGCAGCCTGACGAAGCCGACAGCCGGACCGATGACGGAGGTAGGATAAAGTGCTGCGCGCATGAGGCTGATCCTATCGTCGCGAACGCCGGTTCAGTCAACTCGGCGGCAATGCTATCAACGGCTTTCTTTCAGCACAGTTCCGCTTCAGCGCAGTTCCATCGGAACGACCGTGGTCTCCTTGATCTCCTCCATGACGAAGGAGGCCGAAACGTCCGACAGCGCCACCTTGGCGATCAACCGTTGATAGAGCCGGTCGTAGGCTTTGACGTCGGCGACACGGGCGCGCAGGACATAGTCGAGATCGCCGGACATGCGGTAGGCGCCGGTGATCTCGGCAAAGCCGGTCACCGCCGCCCGGAATTTTTGCAGCCAGTCGGGATCGTGGTTCGAGGTGCGGATCAGGATGAACACGGAAAGGCCGAGCCCAAGCTTGTCGGCGTCGACCAGCGCCACCCGGCCGGTGATGACGCCGTCTTCCTCCAGCCGCTTGACCCGGCGCCAGCAGGCATTGCGCGACAGCGATATTCTTGCCGAGAGCTGGTCGACGGACAGCGTGCCGTCTCGTTGCAGCTCGGCCAGCAGTCTCCGGTCTATTTCGTCGATTCCCGGCGTCATGTGGGATGTTTGTCCCAAAATCTGGCTTGAGACAAGGACAATTTGGGACCGATGAACCGAACGCCCGTGCCAGGATATTCATCGTCGGCTCTTCATGCCGGCAGGAGGGATCGACATGACCGCACGGCTCGCAAGACTTTTCACCTCTCACCCGGCCGCAGTCGGCGAGAGCTATTTCGGCCATATGGCTTTCGCCGCATGGTTCTCGTCGCGATTGTTCATGGCGGCCTTTGCCGCGCTCATTCACGCTTTCTTGCCGTTTTTGTTCGAGACCACGGCCAGCGGTATCATCCGTGAGCTCTACGAACGGACGCACAACAGGGGCACCCACGCGGCCAAAGAGCCTTCCGCTCTCATGGATCGCGTTTAGAGAACAGTAGACGCAATGTGCCGGTGGGCGGCCTATCTCGGCGAAGCAGTCTTTCTCGAAGACATCGTCACCGCGCCCAGCCACTCGCTGATCGCCCAGAGCCATTGCGCCCAGGAAGCCAAATCGCCGACCAATGGCGATGGTTTTGGTTTGGCCTGGTACGGCGATCGGCCGGAGCCCGGCCTCTATCGCGACATCCTGCCGGCCTGGTCGGATCCCAATCTGAAGAGCCTCTGCCGACAGATAAAATCAAGCCTGTTCCTCGCCCATGTCCGGGCGTCGACCGGTGGCGCCACCAGCCGCATGAACTGCCACCCGTTCATTTCGGGCCGCTGGTCGTTCATGCACAATGGCCAGATCGGCGGTTTCGAAAAGATCCGTCGCGCGCTGGAAAATTCGCTCTCTGACACCGCCTTCGACCAGCGCGAGGGCACCACCGATTCCGAGCTATTTTTTCTGCTGATGATCGACGAGGGTCTCTCGGATGACCCCGAAGGTTCGATGTCGCGCGCCACTAGCCGCGTCATCGACGCCTCGCGCCACGCCGGCTTTGAGCCGACGCTGAAAGTGACAGCGGCTTTTTCCGACGGACAATCGCTTTACGCGGTGCGCTATACGAGCGACGGCCACGCGCCGACGCTCTACACGTCCGTTTTTCGCAATGGCGGAGGCCGTTGCGTCGTGTCGGAACCCTTCGACCGCGACGGCGGCGACTGGCAGGCGATTCCCCCCTCGAGCTTCGTCACTATTGGCAGCGACGGCATGAGCATTCGTCCGTTTGCGCCAGCCACAACCAGGCTGGCGTTGGCAGGCTGAATGTCGAGCCAGGCTTGAAGCCGCGCCGCAATCCGCCATTTTCAGGATCGCGGCGCGATAGCCCGGAGCATTTACGATGAATATCGTCTTTTCCTCGACCACCAAGCTGGCCGCGGCCATGCGCGACCGTACGGTCTCCGCAATAGAGGTGCTGGACGCGCATCTGGCGCAGATCGACAGGCACAATGCGGCGATCAACGCCGTCGTAACCCTCGATCGGGACGGTGCGCGGCAACGCGCCGGCAAGGCCGACGAGGCGCAAGCGCGCGGTGAGGCCCTTGGGCCGCTCCACGGCGTGCCGTTCACGCTGAAGGACACGCATGAAACCGCCGGCATGAGAACCACCGTCGGCTTCCCGGCCTTTGCCGACTATGCTCCGAGGGCAGACAGTCCGGTCGTTGCCCGGCTGAAGGCGGCAGGTGGGATACTGGTCGGCAAGACGAACGTGGCGACAATGCTCGGTGACTGGCAGTCGAGCAATCCGCTATTCGGCCGCACCGGCAATCCCTGGAATCTCCAGCGCACCGCCGGCGGCTCCAGTGGCGGTGCGGCGGCGGCGCTCTGTACCGGTATGACGCCGTTCGAGGTCGGCACCGACATGCAGGATTCGATCCGGCTGCCCGCTGCCTTTTGCGGCGTCTACGGCCTCAAACCGACCGAGCACCGCGTCTCGCTCGCCGGCGCCTTCCCCGATCCAGGCGGGGCGCCGCGCAGCGTGCGGCTAATCTCCTGCCTCGGACCGATGGCGCGCAGCGTCGAGGACCTGGCGCTGATCCACAGCCTCATTGCCGGGCCGGATGGAAGCGACACCGATCTTCCGCCGATACCGGTCGAAACCATGCCGGAGCTGGATCTCAGGAATTTGCGCATTGCCGTCGCGCCGTCCTTTCCAGGCTTGCCGGTGGCCGGCGAGATCAGCGCGGCGGTCGAAAGCCTGGCAAAAGAGCTTCAGGCGGCGGGCGCCATCGTCGAGGAAGCCGAATTGCCGGAGCTCGACCTGCATGACGACCTGAAGCAAGGCGGAGCGCTGATCGGCATGATGCTGGAGGCGGCGCAGCCCGAACCACCGGAGAAGCCGACGCCGGTCTCGCGCTGGTTCGAGGCGCTCGCCCGTCGCGACCGCGCCGTCCTGGCGTGGGAACGGTTCTTTGACGGCTGCGACGCCTTGCTGTGCCCCGTCGCCATGGTTCCCGCATTTCCGCATTGCGAGCCGGGAACGCCGATCGAGGTCGACGGCAGCGAGCAAAGCTACTGGATGCTGCCGGCCTATGGCGCGGTGTTCAATTACAGCGGCCACCCGGCACTGTCGCTGCCCTGCGGACACGACAGCAATGGCCTGCCCATCGGACTACAGCTTGTTGGCAAACGCTGGTCGGAGTCGCGCCTGCTCGGGATCGCCAGGGCAATCGAGCCGCTAACCGGCGGCTTTCGCCGCCCGCCCGGTTATTGGGTAAACCGCCCCAGCCCGTAGGGATCAAGCAGCGGATCGCGCTCGCCGTCGAGGACTTCGCGGGCGGCGAACAGGCCGACGGCTGGGGCCAGCGTGATGCCGGAATGCATGACCGCGACGTAGACGCCGCGCACGCTTTCGGCGCAGCCGATGATCGGCAAGCCATCGACCGGCGTCGGCCGGTAGCCAATAGTGTGGAAATCGAGTTCCAACCCGTCCGCGCCGCGCAGCATGGCCTTCATCTTCGCAAACAGGTCGCGGGCAGTCGCCGCGGCGTCCATGCCGGGATCGGCGCCGCCGAAATCCGAACCGGCGATGACGCGGCCTTCCGCCGTCTGGCGCATATGCAGTCGGTCGCCCATCACCAAGCCGTTGAGCAGCTTTTCGGTGGGGCGCGAATGCACGATCAGGCCGGGTGGCGTCTCGATCGGCAGTTCTATCCCGGCTGTTGCCGCTAATGCCGGAGAGCCGGCTCCGGCCGCGATCACCACCTCGTCGGCAGCAATCCGCCCGCCGGATGTATCGACGCCGGCAATCCTGCCGTTGGCCTGCACAAGCGCGGTCGCGGTAACTCCCGTCAGCAGCCGTGCGCCGCGCCCTTCGGCGCCGGCCAGCAGTGCTTGCGTGGCGGCGACCGGCTCGGCGACACCTTCCTCGGCGACATAAAGGGCGAAATCGGGAAGCTCGGTTACGTTAGGCTCGATGCGCACCGCCGTGGCATGGTCGACACGCTCGATGCCGTAGCCCCAGGCGGAATGCTCGGCCGCATAGGCTTCGAGCTCAGCACGTGGCAGGTCCCAGCACAGGCCACCGCACCATTGCAACGGGATGCTGCGCACCTCGTTCGCCAATCGCGACCATTCGGCCATCGACCGAGTGCGCAGGCGGAAATAGACCTCCGGATTGCCCCAACTGGCATTGATCCAAGCAAAGGAATTCGGTGTCGCGACACCGCCAGTGCCGCCGTCGGCAATGACCGTCACCTTCGCTCCAGCCCTGGTCAGGTGCCAGGCGATGGAGGCGCCGACGATGCCGGCGCCGATGACGATCACTTCTTTCGCCGCTGTCATGCTTCACTCCTCGTTCCAACGTCACCACTGCGATGCCATTGCCCGTGGGTTCTGCCAAGAGCGCGCGGTACCAAATATGCTTCTTGACTTTAATACGTACGTACGTATTATACCGGCATGGCCAGACATTCACTTCGCGAAAAACTTCTCGACGCCGGTTTCAAAACCATCTGGAGTTCCGGCTATTCGGCCGCCGGTGTGCGCGACATCGTCGCCGCGGCCGATGCCCGCCCGGGGTCCTTCACCAATCATTTTGCCTCCAAGGAGGCGTTCACCGGCGAGGTGCTGGACCGCTATTTCGCCTATGTGAGCGGTTTGGTGGAGCAGGCCCTCGCCCGGGACGGCACGCCCCCGGTCGGGCGCTTGCGCCGCTATCTCGAAATCATCACGTCGAAGCTGGAGGCGCATGATTGGGCACGGGGCTGCATGATCGGCAATCTAAGCCTCGAGACGGCGGCTCACAGCGAGGCGCTGAGGCTGCAACTCGTCGCCGTTTTCGAACGCTGGCGTAAGCCCTTCGCCGAATGCATCGCCGAGGGCCAGGCGGCCGGCGACATCACCGACGCGTTCGATGCCGAGGATCTCGCCGATTTCCTGTTGAGTTCCTGGCAAGGCGCGATGCTGCGCATGAAGGTGGAGCGCAGTCCCGAACCGCTCGAGCGTTTCAAGAATATCGTCTTCAAAACAGTCTTCGCAAAAAAGGAGCTGATCCGATGAACCCGAAACTCGAAAAGCGCACAATGTTGCCGCGCTCGCAAGTCGCGGTACTCGATTCCACCATCTCTTATGTCGAGGCAGGTACTGCCGGTCCGACTGTGCTCTTCCTGCACGGCAACCCGACATCGTCCTACATCTGGCGCGACATCATCCCGCATTTGGCGCCGTTCGGCCGCTGCATTGCGCCCGACCTGATCGGCTATGGCCAATCCGGCAAGCCTGACATCGACTATCGCTTCTTCGACCACGTCCGCTATCTCGACGCTTTCATCGAGACGCTTGGCATCACCGACATGGTTGTCGTCGCGCAGGACTGGGGCACCGCACTCGCCTTCCATCTCGCGGCAAGGCGGCCGCAGCGGATCCTCGGCCTCGCCTTCATGGAATTCATCCGCCCTTTCGAGAGCTGGGACGATTTCCACCAGCGTCCGCAGGCGCGCGAATTGTTCAAGGCAATGCGCACGCCCGGCGTCGGTGAAAAGCTTGTCCTGGAAGACAACGTCTTCGTCGAAAAGGTATTGCCGGCCGCTGTGCTGCGCACCATGAGCGATGAAGAAATGGCCGCCTACCGGGCGCCGTTCCCGACGCCGCAATCGCGCAAGCCGATCCTGCAGCTGCCGCGGGACCTGCCGATCGAAGGCCAGCCTGCCGATGTCACCGCGATCAGCGAGCACGACCATCGGGCGCTCCGGCTTTCCTCCTACCCGAAGCTGCTTTTCTCAGGCGATCCGGGCGCCCTGGTCTCGCCGCAGGCGGCACGGGACTTCGCGGCGGGCCTGAAGAACTGCCGGTTGATCGATCTCGGACCCGGCGCGCATTATCTGGAGGAGGACCATGCCGACAGGATCGGCTCCGCAATTGCCGAGTGGATTCCCGAGATAGCCTTCGAGAGCCATACGGCCGAACCGGCCTGACGTCGGGACGTGAACCGGCGGCTGCGGCAGCCGGAGAGGTCGACAGCTCAGCACTCCGCTGCTAGAAGCCCGGCCTCACACGGAAATCCTGAAAATGTCCGAAATGATTACAGAAGCGGTATCGCGCCGCCGCACATTCGCGATCATTGCCCACCCCGACGCCGGCAAAACGACGCTCACCGAAAAACTGCTTTTGTTCGGCGGCGCCATCCAGCTTGCCGGGGAGGTCAAGGCCAAGAAGGACCGCATCCAGACCCGGTCGGACTGGATGAAGATCGAGCGCGAGCGCGGCATTTCGGTGGTCACCTCGGTGATGACCTTCGAATATGAGGACACAGTGTTCAACCTGCTCGACACGCCCGGCCACGAGGATTTCGCCGACGACACCTATCGCACGCTGTCGGCGGTCGACAGCGCGGTGATGGTCATCGACGCCGCCAAGGGAATCGAGCCGCGCACCCTGAAACTGTTCGAGGTCTGCCGGCTGCGCGATATTCCGATCATCACCTTCGTCAACAAGATGGACCGCGAAAGCCGCGATCCGTTCGACATCCTCGATGAGATCGAGCAGAAGCTGGCGCTTGATACCGCACCGATCACCTGGCCGATCGGCCGCGGCAAGACCTTTTCCGGAACCTACCATCTGGCGTTGAACGCGGTGCGCAAGGGCGACGCCGAAAAGGAGCGCACGCCGGTCAACGGCCCCGATTCCAACCGCGTCGCCGGCCTGTTGCCGGAGAACGAGCGGGAGACCTTCATCGAAGAGCTGGAGCTGGCGCGCGAGGCCTGCCGCCCGCTCGATCTCGAAGCCTTTCGCGAAGGCCATTTGACGCCGGTCTATTTCGGCTCGGCGCTGCGCAATTACGGCGTGCGCGACCTGATCGAGGCGCTCGGCGCCTATGGGCCGCCGCCGCGCGCGCAGGAAGCCGACAGCCGCAAGGTTGAGGCGACCGAGGACAAGATGACCTCCTTCGTTTTCAAGATCCAGGCCAATATGGACCCCAACCACCGCGACCGCATCGCTTTCGTCCGCGTCTGCTCCGGCAAGCTCGAGCGCGGCATGAAGGCCAAACTGGTGCGCACGGGCAAACCGATGAGCCTGTCGGCGCCGCAATTCTTCTTCGCCCGCACCCGCGTGACCGCCGACGAGGCGTTTGCCGGCGATGTCGTCGGCATCCCCAACCACGGCACGCTGCGCATCGGCGACACGCTGACTGAGGGCGAGGAGATCCTGTTTCGTGGCGTGCCGAATTTCGCGCCTGAAATCCTGCGCCGCGTCCGCCTCGGCGATGCCATGAAGGCCAAGAAACTCAAGGAAGCGCTGCACCAGATGGCCGAGGAAGGCGTCGTGCAATTGTTCTCGCCGGAGGACGGCTCGCCGGCCATCGTCGGCGTCGTCGGGGCGCTGCAGCTCGACGTCTTGAAAGAGCGCCTGAACTTCGAATACACGCTGCCGGTCGATTTCGAGATGTCGCGCTTTTCCGTCTGCCGCTGGATATCGGCCGACGACAGGGCCGAGCTCCAGCGCTTCATCGAGGCGCATCGCGGCGACATTGCCCGCGACCTCGACAACGATCCGGTATTCCTCGCCCAGCACGCCTTTTCGCTCAACTACGAGGCCGAGCGCTGGAAGGCGATCCGCTTCGCGGCGGTCAAGGATTATCAGGTCCGCGACAGAGCGGCTTGACGCGGCGCTTTCCTTCTCCCCTTGCGGGAGAAGGTGTCGCCGAAGGCGACGGATGAGGGGTGTTCCAGGAAACACCAACGCTTCAATCCGCTGGAACACCCCTCATCCGTCTCGACGCTGCACGCCAATCCACCTTCTCCCACAAGAAGGGGAGAAGGCAAGATCGCCTTCATTCACCCCTTGGCCGCCTCTTCGATCTTGGCGATGTCGATCTTGCTCATCTGCATCATCGCCTGCATCACGCGGCCGGCCTTTTCCCTGTCGGGGTCCAGCAGCAGCCTGGGCAACTGCTCGGGAACGACCTGCCAGGAGAGGCCGAATTTGTCCTTCAGCCAGCTGCACTGGCTGGGCTCGCCACCGCCCGCGATGAGCCTGTCCCAGAAATAGTCGACCTCTTCCTGCGTCTTGCAGTCGATGGAGAGCGAGACTGCCTCGGTGAACTTGAATTGCGGGCCGCCGTTGAGCGCCTGGAACTGAACGCCGTCGAGCTCGAACGAGACCATCAGCACCTTGCCCTCATTATCGCCGCTGCTTTTGGGCCAGCGCATCACACTCAGCACCTTCGAATTCTTGAAGATAGAGACGTAATGCTTCATGGCCTCCTCGGCCTGGTCGTCGAACCACAGGCAGGTAGTGATCTTTTGCATGTCTTGTTCCTCGGGCTGGTTTTGGCTTTGCTTTCACTCGTGAAACGGCTGGCTGGCAATTGATGCTCCTCCCTGCCGTCTGCCCAAGGACGCTCGAGCAAACCACGATCCGACAACACCTCTGACTTTTACGGTCTGGACCGGCTGCGTCTTTGGCTGGCCGCTCGTTCCGCTCCCTGGCGCAGCGCAAAATTGTGGCCAGACCAGAGCGTGGCGTCTATAAGACCTGCGGCTCAATTCCGGTTTTCCGCGCCCCCGGCTGGCGTGACGCAGACAGCAAGGACAGTTCAATGCCCGCCTACCGTTCCCGCACCACCACCCATGGCCGCAACATGGCCGGCGCTCGCGGCCTGTGGCGCGCCACCGGGATGAAGGATTCGGATTTCGGCAAGCCGATCATCGCCGTGGTCAATTCCTTCACTCAATTCGTGCCCGGCCATGTCCATCTGAAGGATCTCGGCCAGCTGGTTGCCCGCGAGATCGAAAACGCCGGCGGCGTCGCCAAGGAGTTCAACACCATCGCCGTCGACGACGGCATCGCCATGGGCCATGACGGCATGCTCTATTCGCTGCCGTCGCGGGAGTTGATCGCCGATTCCGTCGAATACATGGTCAACGCGCATTGCGCCGACGCCATGGTCTGCATCTCGAATTGCGACAAGATCACGCCGGGCATGCTGATGGCGTCGCTGCGCCTCAACATCCCGACTGTCTTCGTCTCCGGCGGCCCGATGGAGGCCGGCAAGGTGGTGCTCGCCGGCAAAAGCCAGGCGCTTGACCTGGTCGACGCCATGGTTGCGGCTGCCGACGACAAAGTCTCCGACGAGGACGTCAAGACCATCGAACGCTCGGCCTGTCCGACCTGCGGTTCCTGCTCGGGCATGTTCACCGCCAATTCGATGAACTGCCTGACCGAGGCGCTCGGCCTGTCGCTGCCCGGCAATGGCTCGACGCTGGCGACACATGCCGATCGCAAGCGCCTGTTCGTCGAGGCCGGTCACCTGGTCGTCGATCTTGCCCAGCGCTATTACGAGCAGGACGACCACACCGCGCTGCCGCGCAGCATCGCCTCAAAGGGCGCCTTCGAGAACGCCATGACGCTCGACATCGCCATGGGCGGCTCGACCAACACGGTGCTGCATATCCTTGCCGCAGCACATGAGGGCGAGGTCGACTTCACCATGGAGGACATCGACCGGCTGTCACGGCGGGTTCCGGTGCTGTGCAAGGTGGCGCCGGCCAAGGCCGACGTCCATATGGAGGACGTGCACCGCGCGGGCGGCATCATGGCGATTCTCGGCCAGCTGGATAGCGCCGGACTGATCAACCGCGACCTGCCGACGGTGCACACGGCAAGCCTCGGCGAAGCGCTCGACCATTGGGATATCTCGCGCACGAGCAGCCAGAATGTCCGCGATTTCTTCCTGGCCGCACCTGGCGGCGTGCCGACGCAAGTCGCGTTCAGCCAGGACCGCCGCTGGGACGATCTCGACACGAACCGCGAAACCGGCGTCATCCGCTCGGCCGAACATCCTTTCTCCAGGGATGGCGGCCTTGCGGTGCTGAAAGGCAATCTGGCGCTCGACGGCTGCATTGTGAAGACCGCCGGCGTCGATGAATCGATCCTGAAATTCACCGGTCCGGCAAGACTGTTCGAAAGCCAGGACGCCAGCGTCAAGGCGATCCTGTCGAACGAGATCAAGGCCGGCGATGTCGTCGTCATCCGCTATGAAGGGCCGCGTGGCGGCCCCGGCATGCAGGAAATGCTCTACCCGACCAGCTATTTGAAGTCGAAAGGCCTCGGCAAAGCCTGCGCGCTGATCACCGACGGGCGTTTTTCCGGCGGCACCTCCGGCCTGTCGATCGGCCATGTCTCGCCGGAAGCAGCGGAAGGCGGGCTGATCGGGCTGGTCAGGGAAGGCGATACGATCGAGATCGATATCCCCAACCGCACCATCAGGCTTGCTGTCGACGACGCGGAACTCATCGCCCGTCGCGCGGCGATGGAGGCCAGGGGAACAGCTGCCTGGAAGCCCGAGGAAAAGCGCAAGCGCAAGGTGACGACGGCCTTGCGCGCCTATGCGGCGATGGCGACAAGTGCCGCCAAAGGGGCGGTGCGGTATGTGCCGGAATAAGTGTGCTTCTTCAAGGGGATGACGGCGGATGGATTTTGACCTTGTGGTGCGCGGCGGGACGCTGCCCGACGGCAGGATCGCCGATATCGGCATCATCGGCGAAAAGATCGCGGCTATAGAGCCCGAGCTGAACGTCAGCGCCGGCACGGCGATCGATGCCCATGGCAATCTGGTCTCGCCGCCTTTCGTCGATCCGCATTTCCATATGGACGCGACGCTTTCGCTCGGCATTCCGCGCATCAATGTCTCGGGCACGCTGCTGGAGGGCATTTCGCTGTGGGGCGAGCTGAAGCCGCTTCTGACCCACGAGGCGGTGCGCGACCGAGCGCTCGCCTATTGCGATTGGGCGGTGTCGATGGGCCTGCTCGCCATCCGGACTCATGTCGATGTCTGTGATGACCGCCTGCTGGCGGTGGAAGCGCTGCTCGACGTGAAGAAGACGGTCGCCCCCTACATCGACCTGCAACTGGTCGCCTTCCCGCAGGACGGCCTCTATCGCTCGCCGACTGCGCGCGAAAACACCGTCCGCGCGCTCGACATGGGCGTCGATGTCGTCGGCGGCATTCCGCATTTCGAGCGCACCATGACCGACGGCACGCGCTCCGTCACCGAGCTCTGCGAGATCGCGGCGAAGCGCGGCCTGATGGTCGACCTGCATTGCGACGAGACCGACGATCCGCTGTCGCGCCACATCGAGCAGCTTGCCTTTGAGACGTGGCGGCTTGGGTTGCAGGGCAGAGTGGCCGGCTCGCACCTCACCTCGATGCATTCGATGGATAATTACTACGTCTCGAAGCTGTTGCCGCTGATTGCCGAGGCTGGCGTTTCGGCGATCCCCAATCCGCTGATCAACATCATGCTGCAGGGCCGCCACGACACCTTTCCCAAGCGCCGCGGACTGACGCGGGTCAAGGAGATGCTGGCGCAAGGCATCCGCGTCGGCTGGGGCCAGGATTGCGTGCTTGACCCCTGGTATTCGCTGGGCACCGCAGACATGCTCGACGTCGCCTTCATGGGCCTGCATGTCGCGCAGATGTCGAGCCCTGCCGAGATGGCGCGTTGTTTCGACATGGTCACCAACGTTAATGCCGCCATCATGGGCCTCGACCACCTTGGCCTGGCGGTCGGAAAGCGCGCCAGCCTGGTCGTTCTCGACGCCGGCAACCCGCTCGAAGCGCTGCGCCTGCGCCCAGAGCGTCTCTGCGTCATTGCCAAAGGCAAGGTGGTGGCCGAGCGGAGCCGCCAAGACACGCGGCTTTCGATCGCCGGAAGGCCGGGCACGGTGAACCGGCGCCACGCTTAAAGCGCGTCGCATTTGAACGGACCCATGCGACGCGCTTTGAGGTTTTGTTTTAAGCATGTCGTTATCGCAAAACCGCTGCACACCCTCGGGTCAAGTCCGAGGGCATGCTTTTGCGCGACATGCATTAGACCAGCCGATTTCCGGCGCTGGTCTTACCGAATTCTCGATTTTCGTCTCGTCATGGCCGACGCTTGCGACTACGACGCGCGTCACCGTACGACGGCGAGGAACCGGTAAGGGAATGGCGCAGCCCGCAGCCCAGAATTCGAGGATCAGGAACGTGCTGCTGGCCGGCATCCTGCTGATGCTCGCCGGCGATTTCCTGTTTGCGCTGAACGACGCGATGGGCAAGTGGCTGGTCGCCAGTTTTTCCGTCGGCCAGGTCGTGCTGATCCGCTCGATCGGCGCGTTTTTCATACTCGGGCCGATGATTGCACATCAGGGTGCGGCCAAGCTGTTTCACATGGAGCGGCCGGAACTCCAGATCCTACGCGTGGTGATGACGACGCTCGACACGGCGCTGTTCTACGCGGCGGTCGTCTATCTGCCGCTCGCCGATGTGATGAGCTTCTACATGGCCGGGCCGATTTATGTGGCGGCGCTGTCGCACTTTTTGCTCGGCGAAAGGGTCGGCTGGCGCCGCTGGGCGGCGATCCTGGTCGGCTTCTGCGGCGTGCTGATCATGCTGAAGCCGTCCTCGGCGGCGTTCTCGTTGTCGTCGATGTTCGCCCTCGCCGGCAGCATTTCCTTTGCCTTCGCCATCATCCTCAATCGGCGGCTGCGTGGCACCAGCGACACCTCGCTGGTCACCTGGCAAACCATCGGCACGCTGCTGGTCGGCGCTGCCTTGACCCTCGGCACCTGGAAGACGCCGTCCTCGCTCGATTTCGGCGCCATGCTGCTTCTCGGCATCGTCTCCTGCGGCGCGCATCTGATGATCACCAGGGCGTTGAAGCTGGCGCCGGCCTCAACCTTGGCGCCGCTGCATTACAGCCTGCTGTTGTGGGCAGTGGTCTTCGGGCTGGCCTTCTTCGGCGACGTGCCTGGGCCGCGCATCCTGGTCGGCTCGGCCATCGTCGTGCTGGCCGGCCTGTTCATCTTCCACCGCCAGAAAGTGGTCGACACCGTGCGGCCCGAAAACGTGCCGAAGGGCGTGAATTAACCCCGGCGCACCGCCGCGAGATGGCGCGAAAACTCCGGCGTCTCCATCAGCGTCTTGCAGCGTGCAAACCGGCCGTCGGCATAGGCGCGGAAATCGTCGGCCGGATTTTTGTTGGCAAGCTGGATCAAGCCCCACAGCGTCCACAGCAGGTCGCACATCGCCTTGTAGATGACGATGCGGCCGCGCTCCGCCGGCCTCGGCTCGCCGCCGAAATAGGCCAGCATCATCTCTTCTTCCTGCGCGGCGTCGAATTGCCCTTCGACGCTGAGGTCGCCAAGGTCCCAGAGCGGATCGTTCATGCCGGAATATTCCCAGTCGACGATCCACATCCTGTCGCCGGTATCGAGAAAGTTTTCGCAGAGCGGGTCGCAGTGGCAGGCGACGATCGGCAGAGGATGAGCAGCAAGTGCCGAGCGTACGGTTTCCGCCTCGCGGACCACATCATGGTAGCCGGCAGGCAGGGCGACATCCTTGGTCGATAGCACTTTCAGATAGTCGTCGATCATCGCGAACAGCTCGAAACGGAATGGGAACACCGCGCCGGATGTGTGAAGTTTGCGAAAGGCCTTGCCGGCGCGTGTCGGGCTGCCCGGTCGGGTCTTGAATTTTTCCGGCGACATCGTCTCGGCGCCGGCAATGAAGCGGGTCACCAGCACGCCGGTCTCGGCATCGACATGCAGCACTTCCGGGCTGACGCCGGCCTTCGCCGCTTCCCGCGCCGCCACTGCCTCGTTGGCGCGGTTGATGTATTCCTCGGTACCCTTGCCGGGGATGCGCAGGCAGAAATCCTTCCCCCTGAAGACGAGGTTGGTGAGACCGCCGAGCCGTTCCACCGGGCCGTCATAGCCGGCCAGCATCGGAATGGTTGCAAGTGCGGCGCGTGCTTGGTCATCCGCCACGGCTTTCGCTCCTTTCCCCGTATTATTGCGACGACGACGGTTCCACAGTTTTCGCCGTTTGGCTATGATCGCGTTGCGGATCGATACCAGGCGACGGAAAGCGATGACGGACAGCAAACAGCAGAGCGCACTCGTCGCAGCCTATGCGGCGAAGCGGCCGGAAGACGTCGCGGCGCTCTACGACAGGTGGGCGGGCACCTATGACGCCGATATGTCGGCGGCCGGTTATCGCCATCCGACGATCTGTCTTGCCTTGCTGGCCCGCCATCTGCCGCGCGGCGCCGCACCTCTACTCGATGCCGGCGCCGGTACCGGGCTCATCGGCGAATGGCTTGCCATCACCGGCTATCCGCAGGTCGAGGCGCTCGACATCTCGGAAGGCATGCTGGCGCAAGCGGCGCGCAAGGGCGTCTATTCAGCGCTGCACTGCCTGGCGCTTGGCGGACCGCTGCCCTTCGTCGACGACGCCTACGCCGGGATCATCTCAGCCGGCGTCTTCACGTCCGGCCATGTCGGAGCCGAGGGGCTGGACGAGTTGATCCGCATTTGCTGGCCGGGCGGGGTAATCGTGCTGACCGTGAAGAACACGCTGTGGGACACGGGTTTTGCCGCACGGATCGCCGAGCTCGAGGCGCAAGGCACCGTCACCCGCGCCGAGGAGACGCCGCCCTATGTTTCGATGCCAGGCGAGGCCGATACCGTGCCGAGCCGGGGGCTGGTGCTCATCGTGAGGTGAGGCTGAAACCGGAAGGCTCTACGCCTTCACCTTTGCTCCTGCCGGATCGTAAAGCGGCTCGAGGTGGATCTTAGCCGGCGTCCGTTCCATTGCCATCACCAGCTCGTAGTCACCGGAGGTGAGGAAATCATCGCTGACGCCATCCGCAATGCGCACATAGCCGTAGCCGATGTTCTTGCCAATGGTGTAGCCATAGCCGCCGCTGGTGAGATAACCGACCGCCTCGCCGTTGCGCAGGATGGTCTCGCGCCCGAGCAGGACGACATCTGGATCGTCGACGGTGAAGCCGGCAAAGCGTTTCCTGAGCGTCGAGCCATCGAGCTTTTCGAGCGCCCGCCGGCCGAGGAAATCGGTGTTTTTCCTGAGCTTCACCGCCCAGCCGAGGCCGGCCTCCTGCGGCGTGTCGTTGGGCGTGATGTCAGCGCCCCAGGCGCGGTAGCCTTTTTCCAGTCGCAGCGATTCCAGCGCTCGGTAGCCGACCGGACGGATGCCGTGCTTCTCGCCTGCCGCCATCAGCGCGTCGAAAACCTCGCCCGTCGCCGCGATCGGCGCATGCAATTCCCAGCCGAGCTCGCCGACATAGGTGACGCGCAGCGCCCGCACGGCGTGGCCGGCAATGGCGATCTCGCGAACATGGCCAAACGGAAAGGCGGCGTTCGAGACGTCGGCATCGGTCACCGCTGACAGCACGTCGCGGGCGCTCGGCCCCATCAGCGACAATGTGCCGAAATCCTCGGTGACGTCGGTCAGCGTCACGTCGAACTCCCTGCCGATATGATCGGCAATCCAGGAGAAATCGTGCGTGCGGAAACCGGTGCCGGTGACGATGTAGAATTTCTCCTCACCGAGCCTCGCCACCGTCAAATCGGCCTCGATGCCGCCGCGCGTATTGAGGAGCTGCGTGTAGGTCAGCCGGCCGACGGGCTTGGCAACGTCGTTGGCGCAGATCCAGTCCAGCGCCTTCAGCGCGTCGGCTCCGGCCATTTCGTATTTAGCAAACGACGATTGGTCGAAAATGCCGATCTTTTCGCGCACATGGCGATGTTCGTCACCGACGGGTGAAAACCAGTTCTGCCGGCCCATCGAATAGATGTCTTTCTGCTCGACGCCTTCCGGCGCGAACCAGTTGGGCCGCTCCCAACCGAGCTTCGAACCGAACACGGCGCGATGTTTTTGCAACCGCTCGTATAAGGGCGAGACGATGCGCGGCCGGCCGCTGACATATTCCTCATGCGGGAAGCCGATCGTGTAGTGCTTGCCATAGGCTTCCAGCGTGCGATCGCCGACCCATTGCCGGTCACGATGCAGATCGGAGAAGCGGCGGATGTCGACCACCCACAGATCGAGCGGCGCCTCGCCCTCGACGACCCATTGCGCCAGCACCCAGCCGGCGCCGCCGCCGGACGCGATGCCAAAGGCATTGAAGCCGGCGCCGACGAACATATTGGGGCATTCCGGCGCCACGCCGAGGATGAAATTGCCGTCCGGCGTAAAGCTCTCCGGCCCGTTGATCATCTGCTTGACGCCGACGTTGGCGAGCGCCGGAACACGCTCGATCGCCTGGGTCATATGCTGCTCGAAATGATCGTAATCATCGCCGAACAGCCGGAACTCCCAATCGTCCGGCACATCGCCGCCCGGCAGACCGGTCGTCCAGGCCTGCGGGTTCGGCTCGTAGCCGCCCATTACCAAGCCGCCGACTTCCTCCTTGAAATAGGTGCGGCGGTCGGGGTCGCGGATCGTCGGCGCGTCGGTCGCCAAGCCGTCGATCCTTTCGGTGATGATGTACTGGTGCTTCACCGGCTGCAGCGGCACGTTGATGCCGGCGAGCGCACCGACCTGCCGCGCCCATTGCCCGGCGCAGTTCACCACCTTGTCGCAGGCGATATCGCCCTTGCTGGTCTTCACCGCGGTGATGCGGCCGTCTCTCATTTCGAAGCCGGTGACCCGCACCTCCTCGAACAATTTTGCGCCATGCATGCGCGCACCCCTGGCCAGCGACTGAGTGATGTCGGAAGGGCTTGCCTGACCGTCGGTCGGCAGCCAGGACGCGCCGACGAGATCGCCGGGTTCCAGCAGCGGCCACATTTTTTTGACTTCGGCCGGCGATAGCAAATGCATGTCCATGCCGAAGCTCTTTGCCGTCGTTGCCAGCCGCTTATACTCGGTCCAGCGGTCGGCATTGGTGGCCAGCCGCAGGCAGCCGGTCATCTTCCAGCCGGTGGCGAGGCCGGTTTCGGTTTCCAGCCCTTTGTAGAGATCGACCGAATATTTGAGCACCCGCGTGATCGACGCCGACGACCGCAACTGTCCGACCAGCCCCGCCGCATGCCACGTCGAGCCCGAAGTCAGCTTGCCCTGTTCCAAAAGCACGACGTCGGCCTTGTGGTCGCGCGCCAGATGATAGGCCGTCGAACAGCCGATGATTCCACCGCCGATGACGACGATCCCGGCCTGGGCGGGCAAGGTCATGTCCGCGTCCCGTATTTTGTCCTGTAGTTTTCCAGGGCGGCTTCGAGCCGCGCCAGGTTTTCGTCGGCGTAGGCGGCGTAGTCGACGCCGGGCGCGTCGAGGTAGAGCTCGGAAACCATGCCCCACATGGCCTCACGCAGCAGCGACGCGCATTGCATGGCAGCGTGCGAGCGCCGTATCGCCGGGTCCGGCTCCTTCATGAAATAGGCGGTCATGAAAGCGAAGGACTCCTCGTCGCTCATGCCGGCATTCGAAGCCGCGCCGGCAAGATCGAACATAGCGGTGTTGAAGCCGGCATATTCGAAATCAATGAGCCACAGCCTGTGACCGTCGTCGATTATGTTGGCCGGCAAGAGGTCATTGTGGCCGAAGACGATCGGCAGCAGTTTTTGCGCGCGCTCGAGCTCGTCCGCGAGCGTCAGCAGGCGCGGCAATTCGCCCAGCTTGCGGCTGCGGCCTTCCTCCAGCGTGCGCGCATAGTCGCGAATGACATGGAATACCCAGAACATGAAGCCGGCGCCGGAGACATGGCCGGGCATTACCCGGTGGAAGCCGCGCAGCAACGCGGCAACGCGGCCGAGATCGGCGCGCACGTCCTGCGCGACATAGGCCTTGGCGCCGAGATACTCCGTCACCATGACGCCGGGTCCGGTGTAGTGGACGGCCGGAGCGAAGCCTGCCGCGTGCGCTGCCCGCGCGGTCATCATTTCGCGCTCGCGAAAGACATGGTGGAACGGATAGTCCTGGCCGATCCGCACGACGTGCCGTCCGGCCGCGTCCTTGATCAGATAATTGGCATTGCTCAGCCCGCCCGGCAGCGGCGCGATATCGATGCTGCCGGTCCAGCAAGGCAGCGCGCGGATGCGGTCTTCGACAGTCACGATCTCGTCCAACATTGGGTCAATTTTCCACGCATGTCACGGCTGGCCAGCGATGACAATCGGACGGAGGAATGGAGGCAACGCGAAGATCTCGTCGGTGCAGATCTCGGGATCGGTATCCCGCACCGCACCGACGAGCCCCTTTGTGCCGGGTTCTTCGACGCCGGCATCCGCCCCCGCGGATCCTGAATTTCGGTACCCTTGCGCCCGACAATTTACCGGGCGTTCGGGCAGGCGATTTTTCGTGCGGCTCAGCCGTCGTCCTCCGTTCCGAGCCTGTCACAGCGGTAATGTCGCGCCACGCTGGAGGCGTTGTCAACGCGAAATTGTGGTATTTTCTGCGTTTTTGCCCGAATTTTGCAAAATTCCTTGGAGTTAGTGGCATTTATGCCGTAGAAACGGTCAATGGTGCAACAATCCGACCGGATGCAACCGATGGTCCACTCGAAGCGGCATGGCGAAATCCTGCGCCTCCTCAAGGAGGAAGGCACCGTCACCATTGCCAGCCTGGCCGATCGGCTGGGCGTCTCGCTGGAGACGGTACGCCGCGACGTCAAGCCACTGACCAGCGACGGTTCCATCCTCAAAATGCACGGCGCCATCGGCCTGCCGTCGATTGCCGGCGAAGCGCCGTTCGAGCGGCGCATGCGCGAGAACGCCGATGCCAAGCGGGCAATTGCCCGCATGGTCGCCGCCACCATCCGCGACGGCGAGTCGATCATGCTCGACACCGGCACGACTACGAGCTTCCTGGCCCGAGAACTGCTCGGCCACCGGCGGCTGACGGTCGTCACCAACTCCTCCGACATCGCCCGCACACTGGCCACCGTCAACGGCAATAAGGTGTATATGGCCGGCGGCGAGCTGCGCAGCGATTCCGGTGCTGCGTTCGGCGTCTCGGCCATCGAATTCGTCAGCCGCTTTTCCGTCAGCCATGCGGTGATATCGACCGGCGCGGTCGATGCCGTCACCGGCGTCATGGACTATGATCTGGAAGAGGCCGAGTTCGCCCGCATGGTGCTGTCGCGCGGCCAGCGCTCGCTTGTCGTCACCGACCACAGCAAATTCGGCCGCCAGGGCCTGGTTCAGGTCTGCGGCTTCAACGGCTTTTCCGAACTCGCCACCGACCGGGCGCCGCCACACGACATCGCAGCCGCCCTCGCCCAGGCCGGCGCGCGGCTCAGCATTGCCGACGGCGGAAGCCAGGGCTGAGCTCTATCGGGAGATATCGGCACCAGCACCCACTTCCCAGCGCCGCCTCTGCCGTGTTTAGTCCGGCCATGGCTTTCACCATTCGCCAATTGCAGTTCTTCATCGCTGTCGCCGAGCAGGGCACAGTGTCGGGCGCCGCCCAGAACCTGTCGATCTCGCAATCCTCGGTCACCGAGGCAATCAAGGAGCTGGAGCACGATCTCGGCGTCGAGCTGTTCGAGCGCCACCCGCGCGGCTTGAACATCACCCACAAAGGCCACCAGTTCCTGCGCCATGCGAGGAAGATCCTGGCCGACGTTTCCGACGCGCGCCGCGCCTTCTTCGGCGAACGGATCGCGGCAAGCGGGCGCCTGCAACTCGGCGTCACCTCACTGGTCGCCGGCTATGTGCTGTCCGATCTTCTTGCCCGCTACCGCCGCGCCAATCCGGGCGTCGAGGTCTCGGCGATCGAAGACAATGGCGACTATCTCGAGCACCTGTTGATCGGCGGTAAGCTCGACATTGCCGTCATGGTCACCTCGAACCTGCGCGACCGCACCGCGCTGCAGTCCGAAATCCTCGAAGTCTCGGCCTACCGGCTGTGGCTGCCGCTCGGCCATCCCTTGGCCGGTGCCGACATCATCGGTATCGGCGACATCGCCTCGGAACCGTTGATCATGCTGACCGTCGACGAGATCGAGGAGAACACCGGAAAGTTGCTGGCCGCGATCGGCGCCAAGCCGCATGTCGCCTTCCGCACCCGCTCGGTCGAAGCGGTGCGCAGCCTCGTCGCCACCGGCGCCGGCGTGGCGCTGCTGCCCGACCTCGTCTACCGGCCATGGTCGCTGGAAGGCGACCGCATCGAATCGCGCGATATTTCGGGGTCGTTGCCGGTCGTCCAGGTTGGCATGGTCTGGCGGCGCGGCTCCGGCCTGCCGCAGGCGGCGCGCGACTTCATCGGACTTGCCCAGTCGCAGCGCATGGTGCGCCGCTAGTGTGGCCTACTCCAGGCTGACGTGGCCAGTCTTGCCTTGCGCCTTGTGATGGAAACTGCTTCCGCCTTGAACAGCCCGATCGGAGCGACCTCGAAGCGGTTGGCGCCGGCAAGCCTGACGGCGCGGCGGAACGTCGGGCAATCCATCGGCCGGACAGCCGGGCATCGGGCGGCATGACGCAATCCTTCTCGGATCGCGGTCAGGCGCTGGATAGTCCGGTCCAGTTCGTCCGCCTTGGCATCCAGACGCACTCGCTCCATCTTCGTCAGGCCGTCGGCCGATAGCATCGCGCCGATCTCGTCCAATGCGAATCCGCCGGCGCGCCCGAGCGCGATCAGGGCGAGCCGTTCGATGACGACCGGATCGAACAGCCGCGCAGGCCGCAACGGCCGACCGAGACGATGAGCTTCTTCTCCTCATAGTAACGCAACGTCGAGGCGGGTAAGCCGCTGCGGCGCGACACTTCGGCAATGTCCATGTGATTCATGCTTGACCTCAAGCCGACTTGAACTCGTAGAATGCTCGCGAGGATCGGTGAGAGCAACAGAAAAGCGAGGTTTCCGCCATGCCTGAATCCACCCGGCCGAACGCGCAGCAAGCAGCGCTCTGGAACGACGCCAGCGGAAAGGCCTGGGTCGAGATGCAGCCTATCCTCGATCGTGTGTTAGCACCGTTTGAGCGACTGGTGGTCGATGCCGGCTATCCGGGGGAAGGGCGCAACGTTCTCGATATCGGCTGTGGCGCCGGCGCCACCACCTTGGCCATGGCGCGCCGCCTCGGCAATGACGGAATTTGCGTCGGGCTCGACATCTCGCGGCCGCTTGTCGCCTTGGCGACGGAGCGCGCGCGGGCGGAAGGACTGCCAAACGCAAACTTTGAAGCGGGCGATGCACAGACCCATGCGTTCGAAGCCCGGTGCTTCGACGCCGTGGTCTCGCGCTTCGGCATCATGTTTTTCGACGATCCCGTGGCTGCATTCACCAATATAAGGCAGGCCGCAAGGCGCGGCGGCAAGCTCGCTTTTACCGCTTGGCGCGATCCGGCCGAGAATGATTTCTTGACGACCGCCGCGCGAGCGGCTGCGCCCTTCTTGCCGCCGACAATCGCGCCGCATCCCGATGCGCCGGGGCAGTTTGCCTTCGCCGACAGCGCCAAGGTAAAGCGCGTCCTTGAAGCGAGCGGCTGGTCGTCAATCGAAGTCGAACCGGCGGACGTCCGGTGCCGGATGTCCGAAGGCGACATGATGGCTTATGTCACCCGGCTAGGGCCGGTTGGTGCCGCGCTCCGCGAGGTTGACCGGGCCACGGGCGAAAAAATCACCGCGGCATTGCCCACTGCATTTGCGCCTTTTGTAATGCATGGTGAAGCTCGGTTCACTGCCGCCTCCTGGCTGGTGACGGCGCTGGGTTGACGACGGGCGCTTATATCGGGGAAACCGATATCGGCTTTCTGATAAATGAATTTGCGAAACCGGGAATTTCACAGCACCTTTCGCCCAGGGGAACAAAGCCACGCCCTGAGAGCGCGGCCCCTAGCAATGGGAGATCGATAATGAATGTATTCCTGAAGTCGTGCACGGCGCTGACTGTCGCGCTGACTTTTTCCGGCCAGGCGGTCGCTCAGGTCAAGGAACTCGGCAAGGGCGAAGGCGAGGTCAACATCGTCGCTTGGCCGGGCTATATCGAGCGCGGCGAAACCGACAAGGGCTATGATTGGGTCACTTCGTTCGAGAAGGAAACCGGCTGCAAGGTCAACGTCAAGACCGCCAACACTTCCGACGAGATGGTCTCGCTGATGAACGAGGGCGGCTTCGACCTGGTCACCGCCTCGGGCGATGCCTCACTGCGCCTGGTCGCCGGCAAGCGCGTCCAGCCGATCAACACCGACCTGATACCGAGCTGGAAGACGGTCGACGACCGACTGAAGGATGCGCCCTGGTTCACCGTCGGCGGCGTCCACTATGGTGTTCCCTATCAGTGGGGCCCGAATGTGCTGATGTACAACACCGACGTCTTCAAGGAAGCGCCGAAGAGCTGGAACATCGTGTTCGAGGAAATGAAGCTGCCCGACGGCAAGTCTAACAGGGGCCGTGTCCAGGCCTATGACGGACCGATCCACATCGCCGACGCCGCCAATTACCTGATGGCTCACAAGCCGGAGCTCGGCATCAAGGATCCCTACGAACTGACCGAGGACCAGTACAAGGCCGCGCTTGACCTGCTGCGGGTCCAGCGTACGCTGGTCGGACGCTATTGGCACGATGCCGCCATCCAGGTCGACGATTTCCAGAACGAAGGCGTCGTCGCCTCGGGTTCATGGCCCTACCAGGTCAACACGCTGATCGCGGCCAAGAAGCCGGTCGCCTCGACTATCCCCGAGGAGGGCGTCACCGGTTGGGCCGATACCACGATGATGGAGGCCGATGCTGCCCACCCGAACTGCGCCTACATGTGGATGGAGCATTCGCTGTCGCCGAAAGTGCAGGGCGACGTCTCCGCCTGGTTCGGTTCGCTGCCGGTGGTGCCCGCCGCCTGCAAGGGCAACGAACTGCTCGGCGAAGAAGGCTGCAAGACCAACGGCTACGACAATTTCGACAAGATCAAGTTCTGGAAGACGCCGGTCTCAAAATGCGCCACCCAGAACGACCAGTGCGTGCCCTATTACCGCTGGGTGTCGGACTATATCGGCGTCATCGGCGGGCGGTGAGTTGCGTCACCTACGAAGCTCGGCGCTGCCCCTCACCCTCACCCTCTCCCCGTGAAGAACGAGGGGTCGCCAGCGTTGGAGCGCCTCCCTTCTCCCCGTCCACTATAGGGGGAAGGTGCCGGTCCACCCTCCGCAGCTGCTGCGGAGGACGGGCCGGCGGATGAGGTGCGGCGCAACCGCCTGAGATTTGATGAGCCTGACAGATCAGGACAGCCCCATGACCTCCGCCGTTTCCTTCCAAAACGTCTCCCGCCATTTCGGCAGCGTGCGTGCCGTCGACGCAGTCGATCTCGACATCGTGCCGGGCGAGTTCTTCGCTATGCTCGGGCCTTCCGGCTCGGGCAAGACGACGTGCCTGCGCCTCATCGCCGGGTTCGAGCAGCCGACGGCTGGGTCGATCTCGATCTTCGGCGAACGCGCCGAGGGCGTGCCGCCCTATCGCCGCAACGTCAACACCGTGTTCCAGGATTATGCGCTGTTCCCGCATCTCAACGTGCTCGACAATGTCGCCTATGGGCTGATGGTCAAGGGCGTCGGCAGACCGGAGCGGCAGAAGGCGGCGGAAGAAGCGCTGGCGCTGGTGCGGCTTCCCGGTTACGGCGCCCGTCGCCCCGGCCAGCTTTCCGGCGGCCAGCGCCAGCGCGTCGCGCTCGCCCGTGCGCTGGTCAACCAGCCCAAGGTGCTGCTGCTCGACGAGCCGCTCGGCGCGCTCGACCTCAAGCTGCGCGAAAACATGCAGGAGGAGTTAAAATCGCTGCAGAAGGCGCTCGGCATCACCTTCGTGTTCGTCACCCACGACCAGGGCGAAGCGCTGTCGATGGCCGACCGCGTCGCCGTCTTCAACGACGGCAAGATCATGCAGATCGGCACGCCGGAAGACATCTACCAGCGCCCCAAGACCCGCTTCGTCGCCGATTTCGTCGGCTCGTCCAACGTGCTGCCGCCGGATTTCGTCCAGCGCTATGCCGGCCAGCATCGCTGGGGGAGTCTCAGGCCCGAATCCATCAGTATTGGCCGGGCCAACGGTGAAGGCGTTGCCGCCCGCCTGGTATCGACCAATTATCTCGGCGCCACGACAAGACTGGCGCTCGATGCAGAGGGCTTGCGGCTGCATGCCATCGTGCCGGCGGGTGCTGCCTTGCCGCGGGAAGGCGAGGCGGTGGTGCTCACCTTCAACCGCGAGCATTTGCATTTGATGGAGGAGATGGGATGATGAAGGTTTGCGCAGTGCACCCTCCTCTGTCCTGCCGGACATCTCCCCCGCAAGGGGGGAGATTGGCCGGCAGGACAGAGGGGGGTGTGAAGGATCTCGGCCTTGCTGCCATTGATCCAGTCGACACCGGCGCGTCATGACAATCGCCGCGTTCAACTCCAATCCCGCGCCTGCCATCCTGCCGGGAAACGGCGGTCCGCGCGGCGCGCTGTCTGATGCCTTCTGGCGCAAGCCTAAGCTGCTGCTGGCTTTGATGCTGCTGCCGCCGGTTCTGTGGCTCGGCATCGTCTATATCGGCTCGCTGTTCGCGCTGCTTTTGCAGAGCTTCTTCTCGATCGACGAATTCTCCGGCCTGATCAACCGGCAGTTCACGCTGAAGACCTATGGCGACCTGCTGCAGGCCGCCAATCTCGACATCATCCTGCGCACGGTGACGATGGCGGCGCTGGTGACGCTCGCGTCGGCGGTCATCGCCTTTCCCATCGCCTATTACGCGGCGCGCTATGCGCGCGGCCGGTGGAAGGCGCTGTTTTATCTCGGCGTCATGCTGCCGCTGTGGTCGAGCTACCTGGTCAAGATCTATGCCTGGAAGCTGATCCTCGCGAAGGAAGGCATCCTGACGTGGCTGCTGGCCAAATTGGATCTTCTGTGGCTGCTCGACGGCTGGCTGTCGCTGCCGATCGTCGGCGGCAACTCGCTGTCGGTCTCCTCAACCGGCACCTTCATCGTCTTCGTCTATGTCTGGCTGCCGTTCATGATCCTGCCGGTGCAGGCCGCACTCGAGCGCGTGCCGGGCAATTTGGTCGAGGCTTCGTCCGATCTCGGCGCCTCGCCCAGCCAGACCTTCCGCAACGTGCTGTTCCCGCTGGCGCTGCCCGGCATCGTAGCCGGCTCGATCTTCACCTTCTCGCTGACGCTCGGCGACTACATCATCCCGCAGATCATCGGCACCTCGCGGCTGTTCATCGGCCAGGCCGTCTATTCGCAGCAGGGCACCGCCGGCAACATCCCGCTCGCCGCCGCCTTTACCGTGGTGCCCATCGTCATCATGGGCTTCTACCTCTGGGGCGCCAAGCGCATGGGGGCTTTCGATGCGCTCTGACCGTGGCCCATCCGCGCCGATTGGCCTGAAGCTCGCCGCCACCGGCGGCCTGCTCTTCCTGCACCTGCCGATCCTGCTGATCTTCGTCTATGCCTTCACCACGGAGGAGAAGAGCTTCGTCTGGCCGCCGCCGGGGCTGACGACGCAATGGTTCGCGGTCACCTGGAACCGGCCGGACGTCTGGCAGGCGCTGTCGCTGTCGGTGCGCGTCGCGGCGATCTCGACCACCATCGCGCTGGTCCTCGGCACGCTCTGCGCCGCCGCCGTGTCCCGCACAAAATTCTTCGGCCGCGAAACCATCTCGCTGCTGGTCATCCTGCCGATCGCGTTGCCCGGCATCATCACCGGCATTGCGCTGCGCTCGGCCTTCGCGCTGGCCGAAATCCCGTTCTCGTTCTGGACGATCGTGCTCGGCCACGCCACTTTCTGCGTGGTTGTCGTCTACAACAATGCGGTCGCCCGTTTCCGCCGCACGTCCGGCTCGATGATCGAGGCGTCGATGGACCTCGGCGCAGACGGTTTCCAGACCTTTCGGCATGTCGTGCTGCCCAACATCGCAACCGCGCTGCTGGCCGGCGGCATGCTTGCCTTTGCGCTGTCCTTCGATGAGGTCATCGTCACCACCTTCACCGCCGGCCAGCAGCAGACGGTGCCGATCTGGATGCTCGAAGAGTTGATCCGTCCGCGCCAGCGTCCGGTCACCAATGTCGTGGCGATGGTGGTGGTGCTGGTGACGCTGCTTCCCATCCTCGCTGCCTATTACCTGACCCGCGACGGCGACCAGATCGCCGGTTCGGGCAAATGATCTCGTTCATAAGGGAGAGACTTCCATGGACACGCAGATGCTGATCGGCGCGACATTCGAAAAAGGCACCGAGACCGAAGAACCGATTCTCAACCCGAAGACCGGGGCGACCATCCTCAACCTGCCCGAGGCCAGCCCGGCGCAGATCGAGGCGGCAGTGCTTGCGGCCGAAAAGGCCTTCGTCACCTGGTCGCGCACAACACCGGCGCAGCGCGCCGGCTATCTCCTGAAGATCGCCGATCGCATCGAGGCCGCGGCAAAGGATTTCGCGGCGCTCGAGGCGCTGAACTGCGGCAAGCCGATCAATGCCGTGCTCAATGACGAGATCCCGGCGATCGTCGACTGCTACCGCTTCTTTGCCGGCGCGGTCCGCTCGATGCCCGGCCAGGTCGCCGGCGAATATATTCCCGGCCACACCTCGATGGTCCGCCGCGACGCCATCGGCGTCGTCGCTTCGATCGCGCCGTGGAACTATCCGCTGATGATGATGGCCTGGAAGCTGGCGCCGGCGATTGCCGGCGGCAACACCGTCGTCTTCAAACCGTCGGAACAGACGCCGCTGACCGCGCTGAAGCTGGCGAAAATCCTTGCCGAGATCCTGCCGGAAGGTGTCGTCAACGTCGTGCTCGGCCGCGGCGACAGCGTCGGCAACACGCTGATCAACCATCCGAAGGTCAACATGATCTCGATTACCGGCGACGTCGCCACCGGCAAGAAGGTACTGCAGGCCGCCGCCAAATCGGTCAAGCGCACGCATCTCGAGCTCGGCGGCAAGGCGCCGGTCATCGTCTTCGATGACGCCGATCTCGGTGCGGTGGTCAACGGCCTGCGCGCCTTCGGCTATTACAATGCCGGCCAGGACTGCACCGCCGCCTGCCGCATCTATGCCGGCAAGAAGATCTACGACAAGCTCGTCGCCGACCTCTCCTCTGCGGTCTCTACCATCAAGTATGATCGCCCCGACGATACCGAGAACGAGATCGGGCCGCTGATTTCGCGCCGCCAGCGCGACCGCGTCTCGAGCTTCGTCGAGCGCGCCTCGGAGCTCCAGCACATCGAGATCACCACGGGCGGCAAGCCGGGCGAGGGCTCCGGCTTCTTCTATCAGCCGACCGTCGTCGCCGGCGCCCTGCAGGAGGACGAGATCGTGCGCCGCGAAGTGTTCGGCCCGGTGGTCTCGGTCACCCGCTTTTCCGAAGTCGACGAAGCGGTGAACTGGGCCAATGACTCTGACTACGGCCTGGCGTCATCGGTGTGGACCAAGGATGTTTCGCGCGCCATGGCGACGGCCGCCCGCCTGCAATATGGCTGCACCTGGATCAACACCCATTTCATGCTGACCAACGAGATGCCGCATGGCGGATTGAAACAATCCGGCTACGGCAAGGACATGTCGCTCTACGCGCTGGAGGACTATACCGCCGTCCGCCACGTCATGGTTGCGCACGCGTAGCGCCCGCGAGGAGACGGCCTATCCTTCCGCCTCCTCCGCCTCGCCTGCGGCGGGCGCCACGAGCAGCACAGCGGCGCCTAGGAGCGCGGCAATGAAGGAGCCGGCGAGGATGCCGACCTTGACCGCGTCCTGCAGAGCGACGTCGCTGGCGAAGGCGAGCAGGTCGATGAACAGGCTCATGGTGAAGCCGATGCCGCAGAGCAGCGAAATGCCGACCATGTGCAGCCAGCCGGCATTGATCGGCAGATCGGCGAAGCCGAGCCGGATGGCAAGCGCGGAAGACCCGAACACGCCGATCAGCTTGCCGGCGACGAGACCGGCGGCGACGCCGAGCGTCAGCGGCTCGACCAGCGCGCCAGCGCTGAGACCGCCGAGCGAGACGCCGGCGTTGGCAAAGCCGAAAATCGGGATGACGAAAAAGGCGACGATTTTGTGCAGGCCGTGTTCGAGCCGGTGCAGCGGCGAATGGTCGAGATCGTGGCCGCTGCCCGGCGATATCTTCAATGGGATGGTGAGGGCCAGCGCAACGCCAGCGAGCGTCGCGTGGACGCCCGATTTGAGCACCAAAACCCACAGAACGATGCCGAGCACGATATAGGGCAGCAGCGTCAGCACGCGCATGCGGTTGAGCACCACCAGCAGCGCGATGACGGCGAAGGCGCCGCCGAGATAGGCGAGCGACAGCCCGCTGGTATAAAATACCGCGATGATGAGCACGGCGCCGAGATCGTCGATGATGGCGAGCGCGGTGAGGAATATCTTCAGCGAGCCCGGCACGCGGCTGCCGAGCAGCGACAGCACGCCGAGCGCAAAGGCGATGTCGGTGGCGGTCGGAATCGCCCAGCCGGACAGAGCGGCTGGATTGTTGCGGTTGATGGCGACGTAGACCAGCGCCGGCACCGCCATGCCGCCGACGGCGGCGATGCCGGGCAGCACGCGGCGCGGCCAGGTCGAGAGTTGGCCGTCGAGCATCTCGCGCTTGATCTCAAGGCCGACCAGCAGAAAGAACACCGCCATCAAGCCGTCATTGATCCAGTGCGAGACGCTGAGCGGTCCGAGATAGGCATGGAGGGCGGAGAAATAGGCTTCGGCCAGCGGCGAATTGGCGACGATCAGCGCAAGGGCCGCCGAAGCCATCAGGATGAGGCCGCCGGTCGCCTCGCTGTCGAGGAATTCGCGCAGCATGGAGACCAGCCGCTTTTCGTCCAGCATGTCGCCTCCGTCGTATCAGCGGCAAGGTCCGACACCGCCAAGCGATGATGCGTAACAGCGCTGGCCGGGCAAGCCTGTAGTCAGAGCCTTTTAGCGCGGCGCGCGCTTAGCGAGGATGCGCTGCAGGGTGCGGCGATGCATGTTCAGGCGGCGTGCGGTTTCCGAGACATTGCGGTCGCACATTTCGTAAACGCGCTGGATGTGCTCCCAGCGCACCCGGTCGGCCGACATCGGATTTTCGGGCGGCGCGGCACGTTCGCCCGCCGTACGGGTCAGGGCTGCAAAGATGTCGTCGGCGTCTGCCGGCTTCGACAGATAGTCGATGGCGCCGAGCTTCACCGCCGTCACTGCAGTGGCGATGTTGCCGTAGCCGGTGAGAATGATGGCACGGGCATCGTCGCGCTTCTCGCGAATGGCAGCGACGACGTCGAGGCCGTTGCCGTCGGCCAGCCGCATGTCGACCACCGCATAGGCCGGCGGATTGGCGCGCGCCTTGGCAACCGCTTCCTCGACGCTTTCCGCCGTCTCGACCACGAAACCCCTGCTTTCCATGGCGCGGGCAAGCCGCGTCAGGAACGGCTTGTCGTCGTCAACGATCAGCAGCGAGGTGTCCTCGCCTTCGACCATTGCGCCAATCGTTTCGTCAGTACTCATCGTGCTGAAAATCCTGCTGCCTGATTTTTACGCAAATATAGTTTCGCAACGCTATTGTCCAATTTAGGCCGTGTCGAACATGGTGGCCGAAGCCTGCTCGGGATTGAGGAAGACGCTGCGCGGCCATGATATCCGCACGATAGCGCCCTCGCCGGGCTCGCTCGAATTGCGGAAATCGAGCGTCGCGCCGGAGCGTTCGAGCAAGGTCTTGGCGATGAACAGGCCGAGGCCGAGCCCACCGCCGGCTTCGGTGCCTTGTCGCGTCGACATATAGGGTTCGCCAATGCGGTCGATAATCTCCGGCGGAAAGCCCGGCCCGTCGTCGATGATCGAGAAGCTGACGGCGGCCTCGTTCCAGTTCCAGCGCACGGTGACGTTCTTGCGGGCGAAGTCGACGGCGTTCTCGACCAGATTGCCGAGGCCGTAGATGACGCCGGGATTGCGCCGGCCCACCGGTTCGGGGCCGATGCGCTCGCCGGGCCGAAGCTTGATCGAAATGCCGAAATCGCGGTGCGGCGCCGTCACCTCCTCGACCAGCGAGGTCAGCGGCAGGCGCGAGAGGTGCACCTCGCTCTCGGAGGAAAGGCTGGTCAGGCGCTTCAGGATTTCGCGGCAGCGCTCGCTCTGCGAACGCAGCAGCTTCACGTCCTCGCCGTATTTCAGATCTTCACCAAGCGCCTTCTCCATCTCCTTGGCGACAAGCGTGATGGTGGCGAGCGGCGTGCCGAGCTCGTGCGCGGCGGCCGCGGCGAGGCCGTCGAGGGCCGAGAGATGCTGCTCTCGCTGCAGCACCAGTTCCGTGGCGGCAAGCGCGTTGGCAAGCAGCCGCGCCTCCTCGGCCACCCGGAAAGCATAGATCGCGGTAAAGGCGATGGAGCTGAACACCGCCATCCAAATGCCGGCGACATAGACGAACGGCATCGCCAACGGCGCGCCCTCATGCCAGGGCAGCGGCAGGTGGTAAAAGACCAGCAGCGTCGCCGCCACGATCACCAGCGCGCCGAGAATGGCGGTCAGCCGCAGCGGCAGCGACGTCGCCGAGACGACGACGGGCACGGTCATCAGTAGCGAAAACGGATTGGTGAGGCCGCCGGTCATGTAGAGCAGGCCGGCAAGCTGCAGGCTGTCGAAGGTCAGGATGGCGAAGGCCGAGAACGGGGTAAGCCGATGCGCCGCCGGATAGCGGAAGGTCAGCAAAAGGTTCATCCAGGCCGAACAAGCAATCAGCGCAAAACACATGCTGACCGGCAGCGGAAATTTCAACCCGTAAGCGACGACAAGCACGGTAAGGCTCTGGCCGACGATGGCAAGCCAGCGCAACCTGATCAGCGTGTTGAGGCGCAGCCGCTGGCTTTGCTGGAAGTCGGGTGCGTGCAGAATGTTTATCATGGCTAAGGATTATAGAGGGGAAACAGCCGGAGGTCTTTTCCGAAAAAACCGCCGCAGCTGGCCTTCGGTTCTGGATGACAGTCCGGGAACCATCAGGTACCGCGCGGCTTGGCGCGGCTGGTGGCGGCGGCGAGAAGCGGGTTCTCCGGCCAGACATGCCTGGGATAGCGGCCGCGCATCTCTGTCCGCACATCGGCCCAGGAGCCCCGCCAGAAGCCGGGAAGGTCGCGCGTCGTCTGGATCGTCCGGTGCGCCGGCGACAGCAATTCGAGCGTCAGCGGCACAGTGCCGTTGGCGATCGCCGGATGCCGATCGAGGCCGAACAGCTCCTGCACGCGGATCGCCAACACCGGCCATTCGCCGTCATAGCGGATCGGTAGCCGACTGCCCGACGGCGCGTCGAAATGGGTAGGCGCCAATGTGTCGATCTTGCGCTGCAATTCGTGCGGCACCAGCGTCGTCAGGGCTTGCGAAAGCATGCTGGGGTCAATCGCCGCAAAGGATGCGGCACCGGAAAGGAACGGCAGCAGCCAGTCGTCGAGGCGCTCGACGAGCGCAGCATCGGAGACATCGGGCCATGGCGCGCCAAGGCCGCGATGCAGCCAGCCGAGCCGCTGCCGCAAAGTCTCCGCCTCCCTGTTCCACGGCAACAGCGACAGGCCGTGTTCGCACAAGGCGTCGAGGATGGCGCGATCCGCGTCGGCACCGGTCGGCGCCGGCAGCATGCGTTCGGACAGGGTGATGGCGCCGAGGCGAACCGTTTCGCGCACCCGCACCGCGCGCCTGTCGCGATCGAAGCTCACCTCGCGGCGGGTCTCGATCTTTTCCGCCAGCGCGGCACGTATATCGGTCTCATCGATGGCTGCCGCCGCGGTGATGCGGGCGTTCTGTGCCTTGCCCTGCAGGTCGGCGACGACGAGCCAGGTCTCGCCGGCCAGCGGATCGGAGGCGTCGAGCATGGCGCCCGAGCCGTTGGCAAGTACGAAGCGGCCACGCTCGCCGCGCGCTTTGGCAACGCGGTCCGGCCAGGCATGGATAAGGAGCGAGCCGGCGGTGCTGCCCTCCCCCTTGAGGGGAGGGTCGATCCGCGTAGCGGATCGGGGTAGGGTCGGTTCGGGCACGCCATCGGCGACCCCGCCCCGTCTCCCTCGTCTCGCTGCGCTCGGCTCGCTCGCCGACCCTCCCGTCGAGGAGGAGGGTGAAGCGTGCTTTGCCAACCTCTCGGCCAGCTGCCGGGCAGCGGTGGCACGCGGCGATCTTTCGGCGCGAAAGCGCATCAGCCGCCGTTCAAGATCGGCGCCGTCGCCGCCAAGGCCGCGCTCGGTCAATAGTACGGCGAGCATCGCCGCCTCGAGCGCCTGTCCGGTCCTTGCCGCCTCGGCGACCATGTGGGCGAGCCGAACCGGTAGCGCCAGCCTGCGCATTGCGGCACCGGCCTCCGTCAGGCGTCCTGCCGCATCGACAGCATCGAGGGTGCGCAGCAGCGCCCTCGCCTCGGTGAGCGCCGGAGCCGGCGGAGGGTCGAGGAAGGACAGGCTGGTCGGGTCCGCGACGCCGAAAGCGGCGCAATCGAGCAATAGCCCCGAGAGATCGGCTTCGAGGATCTCCGGCGGCGTGAAAGGCGGCAGTGCCGCCGTCTGCTCGGCCCGCCATAGCCGGATGGCGACGCCCGGCTGTGTGCGCCCAGCGCGGCCGGCGCGCTGGTCGGCGGAAGCGCGGGAAGCGCGTACCGTCTCAAGCCGCGTCAGGCCGCTCGCCGGCTCATAGCGCGGAAGCCGCGACAGGCCGGAATCGATGACGACGCGCACGCCGTCTATGGTGATGGAGGTTTCGGCGATCGACGTCGCCAGCACGACCTTTCGGCGGCCGGGCGGCGCCGGCTTGATCGCCGCGTCCTGCGCCTTGTTGTCGAGCATGCCGTGGAGCGGCACGATGTCGGTGTCGGCGCCAATCTTGCCCACCAGCCGCTCGGCGGTGCGCTCGATCTCGCGCTGGCCGGGCAGGAAAGCGAGCACGCTGCCCTCCTCCCCGGCAAGCGTCGCGCGGATCGCCTTGGCCATGGCATCCTCGATGGTGACGCCGGCCGTCCGCTCGTCATAGCGGATGTCGACCGGAAAGGCGCGGCCTGCGCTCTCGATCACCGGCGCGCCGGACAGCAATCTTGCGACACGCGCACCGTCGAGCGTCGCCGACATGACCACCAATCTGAGATCGGGCCTCAGCGCACTTTGCACGTCGAGGGCCAGCGCCAGCCCGAAATCGCCGTCGAGCGAGCGTTCGTGGAACTCGTCGAACAACACCGCCGCGACACCGGGCAGCTCGGGATCGTCGAGGATCATGCGGGACAGCACGCCTTCGGTGACGACGAGAATCCTGGTCTTTGCGGAAGTGCGGTTTTCCATGCGCATGGCATAGCCGACGGTTTCACCGGGCTCTTGGCCGAGCAATTCGGCCATGCGGCGGGCGGCAGCGCGGGCAGCGAGGCGGCGCGGCTCAAGCAGAATGATCTTTCCGGCGCCGGGCCATTCAGCGTCGAGCAGCGCCAGTGGAACCAGCGTCGTCTTGCCGGCACCGGGCGGAGCCACCAACACGGCGTTGTTGCCTTGGTCGAGCGCTTCGCGGAGCGTCGGCAAGACAGCGGAGACCGGCAGTTCCGGCAAGGGTTTTGTGGTCATTGTCCTATGATGCAGCCAGTTGGCGCCGATCGCATATCAGCGGTGGCTGTCGCCGCGCAACCTTGGCACCAGCTCAAAGTCGGGTCCGCGAAAAGGGGTTCCAGCGCACCGTGCCAAGCCGCACCTCCTCGCGCACCATCGTCAGCAGGCCGGAACCGCCGACCACGGCGAGCCCGACCAGCGACAGAAAATCCGGATATTCCCTGAAGAACAGCGCACCTAGAACCACCGCCCAGACGATCTGCGAGTAATGCGTCGGCGCGATGCGGTTGGCCGGTGCGTATTTGACCGCCAGCAGATGCAGCAGCTGGCCGCCGGCGGTGAAGGCGCCGGCCAGCACCAGCCAAGCCCATTGCCTGCCATCCGGCAGTGAGAACGAGGTAGCCGCCGCACCGACGCCGTTGAAGAGCAGGCCGTAGCCGATCAGCACGCCGAGCATCGTCGTGCGCTTTTCCTGCGCGGCGAGCGAACGCATCAGGATGACATTGGTGGCGGCCAGGAAGGCGATGATGAACGCCGCCAGATGGCCAAGATGCAACTCGCGAAACCCCGGCCTGACGACCAGCATGACACCGGCAAAGCCGGCGACCACCGCCAGCCACCGCCATGGGCCGACCTTCTCCTTGAGGACCAGCGTGGCCAGGATGGTGACTAACAGCGGCGCCAGGAAGATCAGCGCATAGACTTCCGCCAGCGGGATGGTAGTGAAGGC
Organism: Mesorhizobium sp. WSM4836; assembly: GCF_055811815.1. Lineage (NCBI taxonomy): Bacteria > Pseudomonadati > Pseudomonadota > Alphaproteobacteria > Hyphomicrobiales > Phyllobacteriaceae > Mesorhizobium > Mesorhizobium sp. WSM4836. The sequence goes on along the minus strand of NZ_JBVVQF010000002.1, from coordinate 66,274 downwards.
GTGGACGCTGAGCACGCCAGAGGCGATGCCGGCCCAGGCGCGGGCCTGCACCGCCCAGGGCCGGGTCGTGCGCCAGAAATCGCGCCAGCGCTCGCCTGGCGGCCTGGCAAAGAGCAGAAAGCAGCCGGCAAACAATGTCGAGAAGAAGCCGATCTCGAAGACGTTGAACTGCCCGCCCAGGCTTTTGACAACGGCGTCGCTGCACGAATAGCTTGCGTAGGCGATGAGAGCGAGCAGAATTCCGTTGGGCACGTTTTTCCGTTTCCGGGAGAGATGAGAGTGAAGATATTGGCGCTTGGCGCGCATCCGGACGACATCGAGATCTTCATGTTCGGTACGATGGCGGCCTATGCCGCGCAAGGCGCAGAACTCTTTTTTGCCATAGCCACGGATGGCGCCAGGGGCGGCTATGGCGATCCGGCCGCGCTTGCCCGCACGCGCCGCAAGGAGGCGGCGGCGGCGGCCGGCCTGCTTGGTGTGATGCCACGCTTCCTCGACTTTCCCGATGGCGCGCTGGTGGCGGATACCGCGCTGATCGGGGCGCTGAAGGCGCTGATCGGCGAGATAGGGCCGGATCTGGCGATCACGCATGCGCCGAACGACTATCATGGCGACCACCGCGCGCTATCGGATGGCATGCGCATCGCCGCATCATTCTCGGTGCCGGTGATGCATGCCGACACGTTCGGCGGCACCGGGTTTTCGCCAACGCACTACGTCGATGTCTCCAGGCATTTCGACCTCAAGGCGGAGGCGATCCGGGCGCACCAGTCGCAGGATCCCGAGCGTTTCGTCGACGCGGCGCGCACGCAGAACGCCTTTCGCGCCGGCCAGTGCAACGGCCCAGCTGGATCGTTCGCCGAGGCCTTCCGCTTCGAGCCGGTCTTCCCCTTCGCCGATATCCGCGCGCTGCTGCCGCCCGCCCCAGTGATCCGTCCGGTGGCGGTCAGCAACAAGACGGTGACCTAGGCAGGCCGCCGCAACTTCTCACGTTGCTTCCTATCGAGCATGCTGCGATGCAGCAACGAATTCGCTTGCCTTGTTTAGTAAAAATTGCATCACTAAACAAATTACTAAACATCCGGTGCGCCGCCGCATCGTTGTGTTTAGGCCCCGGAGGAGGGGTTTAGCTGCTCTTGAGACCGTCATCCGGACGCGTTTCGCAAATGGGAGGAAGGCATGAAATCGACCTTGAAACTGACGTTGGGACTGGCCTCGACACTCTTTGCTTCGACAGCCGTTTCGAACGTTGCGCAGGCAGAAGATCTGACGCTTTGCTGGGCAGCCTGGGACCCGGCCAACGCGCTTGTGGAATTGTCCAAGGACTTCACCAAGGAATCCGGCATCGGCATGAAGTTCGAGTTCGTGCCGTGGACCAACTATGCCGACCGCTTTCTCAACGAGCTGAATTCGCACGGCAAGCTGTGCGACCTGATCATCGGCGACAGCCAGTGGATCGGCGGCGCCGCCGAGAATGGCCATTACGTCAAGCTGAACGACTTCTTCGACAAGGAGAAGATCAGCATGGACGATTTCGTGCCGGCGACTGTCGTCGGCTACTCGGAATGGCCGAAGAACTCGCCGAATTACTGGGCGCTGCCGGCTATGGGCGACGTTGTCGGCTGGACTTACCGCAAGGACTGGTTCTCCAAGCCGGAGCTACAGAAGGAATTCAAGGAAAAGTACGGCTGGGATCTCGGCCCGCCGACGACTTTCGACCAGCTGAAGCAGATCGCCGAATTCTTCCAGAAGCGCGAGATCGACGGCAAGACCGTCTATGGCGCGTCGATCTACACCGAGCGCGGCTCGGAAGGCATCACCATGGGCGCCATGGACGTACTCTACAGCTTCGGCTTCCAGTACGAGAACCCGAAAAAGCCCTACGAGATGGAAGGCTTCGTCAACTCCGATAAATCGGTAAAGGGCCTGGAGTTCTACAAGGCGCTCTATGATTGCTGCACCCCTCCCGGCGCCTCGAACAGCTACATGGGCGAAGGCGTCGATGCCTTCAAATCCGGCCAGGTGGCGATGCATATGAACTTCGCCTTCACCTGGCCAGGCCTGCAGAAGGACGAAAATGTCGGCGGCGACAAGATCGGCTATTTCGTCAATCCCAAAGGTCCCGACGGCGACCAGTTCGCCCAGCTCGGCGGCCAGGGCATCTCGGTGGTCTCCTATTCCGACAAGCAGGAAGCCGCGCTCAAATACATCAAATGGTTCGCCAACAAGGACGTGCAGTCCAAATGGTGGTCGCTCGGCGGCTATTCCTGCCTCAACGCGGTTGTGAAGGACCCGGGCTTCCCAGCCAGCCAGCCCTATGCGCAGACCTTCCTCGACTCGATGGCAATCGTGAAGGACTTCTGGGCCGAGCCGAGCTACGCGCCGCTGCTGCAGGCGTCGCAGAAGCGCTTCCACGACTATGTCGTCGCCGGGCAAGGCTCGGCCAAGGATGCCCTCGACGGCCTCGTCAAGGACTGGACCGAGGTCTTCCAGGACGACGGCAAAATGTAACCGGCTCCTCCCGAGCCCATGACCGAACCGTCCCGTGCCGCCCTTGGCACGGGACACAGTTCAGATAAATTCCATCGTCGAGACGATCCAAGTGACCGAAGCAGGACTGACCATGCTCAATCGGACGGCGGACAGCGTTGCCCGGGCTACGCCTGAGCCGTTGGCCCGCAAGGTCCGGGGCATCAGCGACAAGGGCCTCGCCTGGCTGTTCATCTCGCCGACGATCCTGTTGCTTCTCGCCATCAACATCTTCCCGCTGTTCTGGGCGATCTATCTGTCCTTCACCAATTTCCGCGCCAATCGTCCCAACGAGGTGGTGAAGAACCTTGGGCTGGCGAACTACAAGCGCATCCTCGCCGACCAGGACATCTGGATCGCCATGCAGACGACGGCGCATTTCGTGTTCTGGACCATCCTGCTGCAGACGCTGATCGGCTTCACGCTGGCTTGGCTGATCGACCGCAAGTTTCGCGGCCACGCCTTCTGGACGACCATCATCCTGGTGCCGATGATGCTGTCGCCGGCGGTGGTCGGTAATTTCTGGCGCTTTCTCTACGAGCCGCAGATCGGGTTGTTCGCCTACGCCGTCTCGTTCGTAACCGGAATTCCGGCAACGCAGATCAGCATGCTCTCCAATGTGTCGCTGGCGCCATGGTCGATCATCATCGTCGACACCTGGATGTGGACGCCTTACGTGATGCTGATCTGCCTCGCCGGCCTGCGCTCGATCCCCGAGTACATCTACGAAGCGGCCGAGGTCGACCGTGCCTCCAATTGGCGGCAGTTCTGGTCGATAACGCTGCCGATGGCGCTGCCCTTCATCATGCTGGCAGTGCTGTTTCGCGGCATCGAGAACTTCAAGATGTTCGACATGGTTAATTTGCTCACCGGCGGCGGGCCGGGATCGACCACCGAAGTGGCCTCGATCACGCTGAAGCGGCAGGCCTTCGAAAGCTGGCGGACGGGCTATTCCTCGGCCTTCGCCATCATCCTGTTCGTCGCGGTGTTTGGCCTCGCCAACATCTACGTCAAGGCGCTGAACAAGGTGAAGCAGAGATGAGCCTGACGTCAGCCCATTCCGTTGTCGCACCTTCGGCCACGTCGAAGCGCATCGCCGGCACGATCATCGTCGCCTACGCGCTGATCTCGATCGTGCCGCTGCTGTGGATTTTCGCCACCAGCTTCAAGACGCCGCCGGATTCGATCGCCTATCCGCCGAAGATCCTGTTCCAGCCCAGCGTTGAGGGCTACTGCAACCTGTTCACGACGCGGACCCGGCAAACACCGGAATACATCAACTCGCTGGGGCCGGCGACGGGCCTGTGCGACGAGACGGTGCGCAAGCGCAACATGGTGATCGCCGGCCCGTCGAACTTCATGCCGCGCTTCTTCAATTCGCTGATCATCGCCTTCGGCTCGACCTTCTGCGCGGTGTTCCTCGGCACGCTGTCGGCCTACGGTTTTTCGCGCTTCAAGGTGCCGCTTGCCGACGACCTTCTGTTCTTCATCCTGTCGACGCGGATGATGCCGCCGATCGCCGTCGCGATTCCCATCTACCTGATGTATCGCGAGCTTGGCCTGTCGGACACGGCTCTCGGCATGATCCTGCTTTATACCGCCGTCAACGTGTCGTTGGCGGTGTGGCTGCTGAAAGGCTTTATCGACGAGATCCCGCGCGAATATGAAGAAGCGGCGATGATCGACGGCTACACCAGGCTGCAGGCGTTCTGGCGCACCGTGCTGCCGCAGGCGACCACCGGCATTGCCGCAACCGCCATCTTCTGCCTGATCTTTGCCTGGAACGAATATGCCTTCGCCGCGCTGCTGACCTCGGGCACGGCGCAAACGGCGCCGCCCTTCATCCCGACCATCATCGGCGAAGGCGGCCAGGACTGGCCGGCGGTCGCGGCCGGCACGACGATCTTCCTGGTGCCGATCCTTGTCTTCACCATCCTGCTTCGCAAGCAATTGCTGCGCGGCATCACCTTCGGCGCGGTGCGTAAATGAACATGACCGCAAAACGCAAATCGCGCTGGCCCGTCTGGGCCAGGCGCGGGCTGATGGAAAATGTCGCCACCGCGATCATCGCGATCGGCTTCCTGATGCTGTTCCAGCCCATCGCGCTGGTGCTCTACACCTATTCCTTCATCACCATGCTGGCCGGCACGGCGATGTTCATCATCGTCTCGAAATTTCCGGAGTAGACGATGGCCGAGATCAGGGTCGAACATCTGAGAAAGGCATTCGGCGATTTCGTCGCCGTGCAGGATTCCAACTTCGTCGTCGAGGACGGCGAATTCTTCGTCATGCTGGGGCCGTCGGGCTGCGGCAAGACGACGACGCTTCGCATGATCGCCGGGCTCGAACTGCCGACCGGCGGCAAGATCCTGCTTGGCGGCGAGGACGTCACCATGCGGCGTGCCCGCGAGCGCGACATTGCCTTCGTGTTTCAGCTGTTCGCGCTCTATCCGCACATGAATGTGAGGAAGAACATCGGCTTTCCGCTGCTGGCGCAAGGCATGCCAGGCGCTGAAATCCGGGCCAGGGTGGAAGAGACGGCGAAGCTTTTGCGGATCGACCATCTGCTCAACAAATCGGTCTCCGGGCTTGCCGGTGGCGATCGACAGCGCGTGGCGCTCGGCCGCGCTATCGTACGGCGGCCAAAGTGTTTCCTGATGGACGAGCCGCTGGGGACCCTTGATACAGAATTCCGCGATTTGATGGTCCATGAGCTGCGCGAACTGCACAACCGCATCCACGCCACCACCGTCTATGTCACGCATGACCAGATGGAAGCGATGTCGATGGCCGACAAGATCGCGGTGATGAACCATGGCGTCATCGAGCAGTTCGGCACGCCGCGCGAGATTTACGACCGGCCGGCGACGATGTTCGTCGCCGACTTCATCGGCTCGCCGCCGATGAATTTCCTCGGCTTCGGCGGCGGCCTTTCGAAGGGCGCCAGGGAAATTGCTGTGCAAGGCGCGAAGGTGGCCGTGCCGGAGGTGCGCGAGGATGTCGCGCCGGCCGAGATGGCGCTTGGCATCCGGCCGGAGCACATCCGTTTCGATGACGCTTCGAAACTGCGCGGCGCCATTTACGGCACCGAATATCTCGGCACCACGCAGATCGTGGCGGTGGAGACGGCGGACGGCATCATCAAGGCCAGGGTGCCGGCCGAAATCCGGCTCAATCCGGGCGATCATGTTGGACTGGCGCTGAGCAGCGCCCGGCTGTCGCTGTTCGCAAAAGGATCCGGTCGTGCGGTGCGCACCGAAATCCATGACTCGGTCTCCCAAGGGAGAGCGCATCATGGCTGACGTTCACGTCAAAAGCGTGACCAAGGTTTTTGGCGAGCATATCGCGGTCGACAATCTCGACCTGCATATCGCCGACGGCGAATTCGTCGTGCTGCTCGGGCCGACCGGCGCCGGCAAGACGACGACGCTCAGGCTGATCGCCGGGCTGGAGCGGCCGGAAGCGGGCTCGATCCATATTGCCGGCCACGACACGACGACGCTGTCGCCGGCCGAGCGCGACACCGCTTTCGTCTTCCAGCAATATTCGCTCTATCCGCATCTGTCGGTCTACGACAACCTCGCCTTTCCGCTGCGCTCGCCGGCGCGGAAAATGCCGGAGGACCAGATCCGCCGTCGCGTCGAGGATGTGGCCAGGATGGTGCGCATCCACCACAAGCTGAACAATCGCTCGACCAAACTCTCGGGCGGCGAGATGCAGCGCGTCGCCATCGGCCGCGCTTTGGTGCGCAAGCCGTCGATCTACCTGATGGACGAGCCGCTGTCGTCGCTCGACGCCAAGCTGCGTGCCGATCTCAGGCTCGAGCTGAAGCGCATCCAGGCCGAACTCGGCGCCACAATGCTCTACGTCACGCACGACCAGATCGAAGCGATGACCATGGCCGACCGCATCGGCATTCTCGCCGACGGCGTGCTGGTGCAGATCGGTTCGCCACGGGCGATCTATTCTGAGCCGGCAAACCTTCATGTGGCCGCCAGGCTAGGCCAGCCGGCAATCAATTTGCTGCCGGTCGGACTGCTGCCGGATGGCGGCGCGCCGGCGGGAACGACGACGATCGGAGCGCGCACCGAACATCTTTCGATCGAGAAGGCGGCGAACGGCCATGCCGACGGCGTCGTCGATTGGGTCGAGCATCTCGGCGACCAGAATCATCTGCACGTGACGGTGGGGACCAGGAAGCTGGTGACGCTGACTGACCCCGACACCGACCTGGCACAGGGCGACAGGATCATGATCCGCTATCGCTCGCCGCTGTATTTCGGCGCCGATGGGCGACGGCTGATGTGAGCGATGCGCCAGTGTTTTCGTGGCACCTTTCAACCGGCAATTTCGGGCACCGGACTGGACCAATTCGATGAAGCATTTTTTCAATCGCAGGGATACGATCGTAACTGAGGCCCTGGACGGCTTTCTCGGCACGACCGGCGCCGGCGATCTCGCTCGCCTCGACGGCTATCCCGAGATCAAGGTCGTCCTCCGCGCGGACTGGGATAAGACCAAGGTCGCGGTCATTTCCGGCGGCGGGGCCGGGCACGAACCCGCGCATGCTGGTTTCGTCGGCGTGGGCATGCTGACGGCGGCAGTATCAGGAGAGATCTTTGCTTCGCCGAGCGTGGAAGCAGTATTGGCCGCCATCCGCGCAGTAACCGGTCCGGCCGGGTGCCTGCTGATCGTCAAGAACTATACCGGCGATCGCCTCAACTTCGGACTGGCCGCCGAGAAGGCGCGCGCGGAGGGCTTTCGCGTCGAGATGGTGATCGTCGCCGACGACATTGCCCTGCCTGATATTGCCCAGCCGCGCGGCGTTGCCGGCACCTTGTTCGTCCACAAGATCGCCGGCTATCTGTCGGAAGCCGGCGTTGATCTGGCGGCGATTGCCGCGGGGACGCGGGACGCGGCGGCGGACATCGTTTCACTCGGCATATCGCTGTCATCCTGCTCGATCCCCGGTCAGAGCCATGAAGAGAGCTTCGGCGCCGACGACGCCGAGCTCGGCCTCGGCATTCATGGCGAACCGGGCGTTGAGCGGATTGCGGTGCAAAGTGCCGAAAGGCTGGTTGCGATCATGTCGGACCGCCTTGCGGCGCGGCTCGATCCCGCCAGCGAATACGCCTTGCTGATCAATAATCTCGGTTCGGTGCCACCGCTGGAAATGCTGCTTGTCGCCAATGCGGTGTTGGCATCACCGCTGGCGCGAAAGGTGACGCTGACGATCGGGCCAGGGCAGCTTATGACGGCGCTCAACATGAACGGCTTTTCCCTGTCGCTGATCCGGCTCGATGCGGCGCGCGAAGCAGCGTTGCGGGCGCCGACAGGTCCTCACGCCTGGCTGCCGGCAAGAGCCGTTCGCCCAGTGAGCGTCATGCCGATGGCCAAAGCCGCCGGCCCGGGCAGCGCGTCGAAAGCCAGCCAGGACGCACGCACCGGGCGGCTGGTGGTCGCGCTCTGCGAACGGCTGATCTCGCTTGAAGGCGCGTTGAACGGACTGGACGCAAAGGCGGGAGACGGCGACACCGGATCGACTGTGGCGGCCGGCGCGCGCAGCGTGCTTGGCCGCCTTGAGACACTGCCGCTGGCTGACCCTGCCGCAACGCTCGCCGCACTGGGCGACATCCTGGGCGCCAGCATGGGCGGCTCCAGTGGCGTGCTGCTGTCGATCTTCTTTACCGCCGCCGCGCAGGCGTTGGCGTCTGGCGCAACTTTTCCCAAGGCGCTTCTCGCCGGTCTCGATCGGATGTCCTTCTATGGCGGCGCGAAGATCGGCGATCGCACGATGATCGATGCCCTGGAGCCCGCCTTGAGGGCGCTGGATAGGGGGAGTCTGGAAGATGCGGCGGTCGCGGCGCAACGCGGAGCCGAGGCCACCGCTGCCATGCGCCAGGCCAAGGCCGGGCGGTCCGTCTATATTGGCAGCGAGCTCAACGGCGTGGTCGATCCCGGCGCCTTTGCCGTCGCCGAGGTCTTCACTGCCCTCGCTGCGTTGCTCGAACCCGCTTGACTGGGGGCAAGAATGCTTCAATTGCCGGATATGCAATTTTCTCGTACTGCCGGCAGCGCGGGGGCCAGGAGCATGGGTGACATGGCGGCAGCGGATCTGTCCAGGCTGATCGAGGCGGCGGCAAACACGATCGCCTCCCATGCCGAAGAGCTGACCAGGCTGGACCAGGCGATCGGCGACGGCGACCATGGGCTCAACATGAAACGCGGCTTCGAGGCAGTGCGGGTCGAGGCCGGCGCGTTCGCGGCAAAGCCGTTGCCCGAGGCGCTGAAGGCGATCGGCACCAAACTGGTGATGACCGTCGGCGGAGCCTCCGGTCCCTTGTTCGGCACCCTGTTCATGGCGCTCGGTAAGGAGATTTCCGCCGCGCCGGATCGCGCCGATCTGGCGGCGGCCTTCGGCAAGGCGATTGAAGCGGTGGCCGCCAGAGGCAAGTCGCAGGCTGGGCAAAAAACCATGCTCGACGTGCTGCAGCCGGTGCATGAGGCGCTCGTGCAGGGAAAGACGGCAGCGGACATCGCCAACATCGCCGACAGTGCAGCCGAGGCGACCGTGCCGATGAAGGCGCTGCGTGGGCGCGCCTCATTCCTTGGCGACCGTTCGATCGGTCACATGGATGCCGGCGCACGCTCGACCGCGCTTCTGGTGCGGGCCGTAGCCGAGACAATCGAGGGGCGCGCATGAGCAATGTCGGCATCGTCATCGTATCGCATTCGCCGCTGGTCGCCGAAGGCACCGCCGACATGGTGCGGCAGATGGTCGGCAACGAAGTGCCGCTTGCATGGTGCGGCGGAAATGGCCATGGCGGGCTCGGAACCAATGTCGAGGCGATCATGGGCGCCATCGACAAGGCCTGGTCGGAGGCGGGTGTCGCGATCCTCGTCGATCTCGGCGGCGCCGAGACCAATAGCGAGATGGCGGTCGAGATGATCGGCGAGCCCCGCGCCCAGAAGATCATCGTCTGCAATGCGCCGATCGTCGAAGGCGCGGTGATGGCGGCGACCGAGGCTTCCGGCGGCGCCTCGCTCAAGGAAGTGGTGGCGACGGCGCACGAATTGTCGCCGTCGTGAACGAACGGGAAATTTGACAAGCATGTCCGCAGCAGCCGAAGCCAGCGTCCTGATCACCCATGAGGTGGGACTGCATGCGCGTCCTTCGGTGAAGTTCACCAAGCTTGCCAAGACGTTTTCGGCCGACGTCGAGATTGCGATCGCCGCCAACGGGCCGTGGCTCGACGCCAAGAGCATCGTCAAGGTGATGGCGGCGAAGGCGCCGAAAGGCACTGTCCTGCATATCAGGGCCAGGGGCGACAGCGCCGGCGAGGCGGTCGGCGCGCTGGTCGAGTTGGTGCGGCGCGATTTCGACGAAGGCAAGGACCATGCCCGAACCGCTTAGGCTGCAGGGCATCTCGGCATCGGCCGGCTATGCCGAGGGGCCGCTGTTCGATCTGGACCAGGCTGCTGTGCGTTATGTTCGCAAGGCAAGTGCCGCGGACGAGAAGGTGGCGCTCAAGGCCGCCATCTCCATTGCCGCAGCCCGGCTCGCAACATTGATCGAAACCAGCGACAGCGAGGCGGCCGGCATCCTCGAGTTCCAGCTCGCCATGCTGGAGGACGACGCGCTGACCGGTCCGGCCTTTGCGCACATTGCCGCGGGCATGGCCGCTGATATGGCTTGGCGGCAGGCACTCGACGCCGAGATAGCCGGCTATGAAACATCCGAGCAGGACTATTTCCGGGCGCGCGCGGCCGACATGCGCGATATACGCGACCAGGTGCTGCGCGCGCTGACCGGAGGCGGCGATATTGCCGCGCCGGCCGGTGCGATCTTCTATGGCGAGGATATCGCACCGACGCGCTTCCTGGAAACGGACTGGAGTGCCGGCGGCGGCATAGCGCTGAAAGCGGGAAGTGCCGCAAGTCACGTCGCAATGCTGGCACGCTCGCGCGGCGTGCCAATGGTGGTGGGGCTTGGGCTTGCGGAGCGTGGGGTGGTCGGTACTTCGCCGGCTCACCTTGCCGGGCTCGCGCTGCTCGATGCGGAGCATGGCGGCATCGTGTTGGCGCCTTCGAAAACGGAGATCGACGCATTCCGGCGATCGTCGTCGTCTTTCGCGGCGCATCGCGGCAAAGCGGCCGCCTATCTGACAAGGCCGGCAGCAACGAAGACCGGCATAGCGGTCCGCGTGCAGGTGAACATTGCCGATCCGTCCGATGTCGACCGCATCGATGCTGGGGCGTGCGACGGTGTCGGGCTGATGCGGACCGAATTCCTGTTCGGCAAGACGCTGCCGGACGAGGCGACCCAATATCACGCCTACCGCAAAGTGCTGGAATGGGCAGGCGACAGGCCGGTGACGATCCGTACTGTCGATGCCGGCGGCGATAAGCCTGTGCCGGGCCTGACCGTCGAGGAAGGTAATCCATTCCTTGGCCTGCGTGGCATCAGGCTGTCGCTGGCGCGCCCGGAGGTCTTTCGCGTGCAGATCCGCGCCTTGCTACGTGCCGCCATGCACGGCAATCTGAAGGTGATGTTCCCGATGATCGCCGTTCCGGAAGAGTATGAACACGCCACGGCACTGTTCGCTGAAGAGCAGGCTGGCCTTTTGGCGCGCGGCATCGCGCAAAAGATGCCTCCGCTTGGCATCATGGTCGAGGTGCCTTCGGTGGCGATTGCGCCGGAGGCATTCGCCAAAGCCGCCTTCTTCTCGATCGGTTCGAATGATTTGACCCAATACGTGATGGCCGCCGCTCGCGACAATGCCTCGGTCGCACATCTGAATTCCGTCAGGCACCCGGCCGTGCTCCGGCTGATCGCGTCGGTTACCGCCTTCGGCCGCGCGCATAATGTCCCGGTCAGCCTGTGTGGCGATGCCGGCGGCGACCCCGCCTCGATCCCGGCGCTGCTCGAAACCGGCCTGCGTGACCTCTCCGTCGCTCCCGCCCAACTCGCGATGGCCAAGGCGGCCATCGCGGACGTTTCAATCTAGGCCCCGACATGGCAGACAAGGCGCCGCAATCCGGCCCCGAAGAGGCGATCCGCGCCTACAAGACGATCCTGTCGCAGGTGATCGACCAGCGCCCGTCCGGCATGCGCCAGCGCCTCGCCGACGCGCTGGGCAAGCATCGCAGCTTCGTCACGCAGATTTCCAGCCCCGCCTATTCGACGCCGATCCCGTCGAAGCATTTGCCGGCTATCTTCTCCGTCTGCCATTTCAGCCCGGCTGAACGCGATCATTTCCTTGAGGCCTACCATCAGGCGCATCCGGGAAAGATGTCGTTGGCTGCAGGCATGCGCAAGACACGCCATATCTCGCTGATCGTTCCCGATTTCGGCGACGACAAGCAGAACGCGGCGCTCGACCGGGCGGTCAATGATTTCATCCAGAAGATCACCAGCATCGCCGGCAAGGGCAGCTGACGCTGGGCTATTTCGGGAGGACAGCCATGAAGAAATTTCTGAATTCGGTCGACACGGTGCTGACCGAGAGCATTGACGGCTTCGTTGCCGCGCATGTCGATATCCTGGCGCTTGGCGAGGAACACAAATTCATCCGCCGCAAACTGCTCACACCGGGCAAGGTGGCGCTGATCTCCGGCGGCGGCTCGGGTCACGAGCCGCTGCATGGCGGGTTCGTCGGGCACGGCATGCTGGAAGCCGCCTGCCCCGGCCAGGTATTCACCTCGCCGACGCCTGACCAGATGATGGCGGCGGCTGAAGCCGTCAATACGGGCGCCGGCTGCCTGTTCATCGTCAAGAACTACGAGGGCGACGTGATGAATTTCGACATGGCCGCTGAAATGACGGAAGGCGTGATGCAAATCGTGACCAATGACGACGTCGCGGTCGAAAACTCGTCCTACACCACCGGCCGGCGCGGCGTCGCCGGCACGCTGGTGGTCGAGAAGATCGTCGGCGCGGCGGCCGAACAAGGCATGGCACTGGAGCCTTTGAAGGCGTTGGGCGAGCGCGTCAACGGCGCGACGCGCTCGATGGGCGTGGCGCTGACCAGTTGCACCGTGCCGGCGGCGGGCAAGCCGACCTTCGACATCGGCGACGGCGAGATGGAGTTCGGGGTCGGCATCCACGGCGAGCCTGGGAGGCGGCGCGACACATTGAAAAGCGCCGACGCGATCACCGACGAGATCTGTACCGCGATCCTCGGCGATCTGGGCGACAGCGCCAGAGGCCAGGCGCTGCTCTTCGTCAACGGCTTTGGCGGTACGCCGCTGATGGAGCTTTATCTGATGTACAACAGCGCCCGCAAAATCTTCGAGAAGCACGGCGTGACGGTGGCCCGGTCGCTGGTCGGGTCCTATGTGACCTCGCTCGACATGGCCGGCTGTTCGATCACGCTGAGCATGCTCGACGACGAGGCGGCTGTTTGGTGGGATGCACCGGTACATACGGCGGCGCTGCGCTGGGGCATGTAGCGGCGGACAATGCCCAGAAATAGTCGGTGATAAGACTGATATCGGCAACGCCGCGCTTCGTCAGACACTTGCCGGACCAGTTCTCAGTGCGATGCCTCAGTGCGCCTGGCCAGTCACGGCAATGAAACGGCGGTCGCGCCCTTCAAATCCCTGGCTGAAGCGCTGCACGAGCACCGCAAGCACGCCCGGTTTTCCATCCGGGGTGAATGCGTAAGCTTCCGACAGGCTGTAGGAAGTCGGGCAATTCCTCGAACCGGGCACCGCTTTGTCTTCATGCAGCAGCTTGATCAGCTTGCCGTCCTGACCATGCAGCGTCAGGCGAAAGCCGAGCGCCTTGCCGGTCGTTTCGCCTTGCTGCGTCCCGTCGAAACTCGCTGAACAATCCGCCGTGCTGTCGGCAAGGATCTGCTCGAGCTGGATTGTCGAGATGCCAAGCTCGTCATAGGCCGGCGAAAGCCATTTCTGCGAAACCTGCTCGAGGCGCGCAATGTCGTTGTAGGCGACCAAGTCGTCGGGAAAGGTGAATTTGTCTAAGCCCGTCCGCTCGCCGCGCGGCGCGATGGCATATTTGGCCAGCAAGGGCGCCGCCAGCTCGGCGGCCTGTGCCCGCGCCTGCGCAAGCGTCAGCGTCGCATCCTCCGTCTCGTCGACGACGAGGATCGGCTTGCCGCCGACGAACTCATCGGTGCGGATGTCGATGATTTCGATTTCCGACCAGCCCGAATCCGAAGCACCGGCGTCCAGCGTGCCGTACTGTTCGAAGGCGAAGTAGTTGCCGTCTGGCGAAAAGCCGATGATACGCCGTGCCGCCGCATCGCCGGCCTGAGCAGCTGAAGCGAGCACCAACGCCAGTGTCGCAACGACAGCAAATCCAAGCCCGTATCGCAGTTTCATCGCGCCCTGCCCCAATGTCGAAAACTCGGTCGATACCGGCCCCGCAGACCACGACGACCCTGCATTTGCGGCCGAATTAGAACGGCGGCAAACGAAAAGCACAAATACATGGTTACGGAGAGCAGCATACGCTATTTCAAGGACAGCAAACATTCCTGGGGAGGAAAGATGGCGTCACGCTACCACGAGGTCTATGACGGCTGGAAACGCGACCCGGAAAAATTCTGGGCCGACGCCGCGGGCGCAATCGACTGGTTCTCGCCCTTCGAGACGGTGTTCGACGCGAATGCCGGCGTCTATGGCCGATGGTTCAATGGCGCCTCGTGCAACACCTGCTTCAATGCCGTCGATCGCCATGTGGCGGGCGGCCGTGCCGACCAGATCGCGTTGATCCATGACAGCGCGATTTCCGGCACAATCAGGAAATTCACCTATGCCGAGCTGAAGCGCGAGGTGGTCGCGCTGACCTCGGTGCTCAAGAACCGCGGCATCCAAAAGGGCGATCGCGTCATCATCTACATGCCGATGGTGCCGGAAGCAGCCTTCGCCATGCTTGCCTGTGCGCGGATCGGCGCCGTGCATTCGGTGGTTTTCGGCGGCTTTGCCTCGCATGAGCTCGCCACCCGCATCGACGACGCCAAGCCGAAGCTGATCATCTCCGCTTCCTGCGGCCTGGAGCCCGGGCGTGTCGTTGCCTATAAGCCGCTGCTCGACAAGGCGATCGAGATGTCGCGGCACAAGCCGGAAAGCTGCCTCATCCTGCAGCGCGACCAGCTGCGCTGCGAGCTCAGGGAAAATTACGACATCGACTATGCCGACGCCGTGGCGCGTGAGCGGGCCGCCGGCGCCAATGTCGACTGTGTCCCGGTGCTTGCCACCGATCCGCTCTACATCATCTACACGTCGGGCACGACCGGCCAGCCGAAGGGCATCGTGCGCGACAATGGCGGCCATATGGTCACGCTGAAATGGTCGATGAAAAACGAGTTCGGCGTCAAGCCGGGCGAAGTGTTCTGGGCGGCTTCCGATGTCGGCTGGGTGGTCGGCCATTCCTACATCGTCTACGGCCCGCTGCTGCATGGCTGCACAACCATCCTGTTCGAGGGCAAGCCGGTCGGCACGCCCGATGCCGGCACCTATTGGCGGGTGATCGCCGAGCATAGTGTCGTCGCGCTGTTCACCGCACCAACCGCCTTTCGCGCCATCAAGGGACAGGATCCGAAGGGCGAATTCGTCCCGAAATACGATCTATCCAAATTCCGCACGCTGTTCCTCGCCGGTGAGCGCGCCGATCCGGAAACCATCAAATGGGCGGAGCAGAAATTGAACGTGCCGGTGGTCGACCATTGGTGGCAGACCGAGACCGGCTCGCCGATGACCATCAACCCCGCCGGACTGGGCCTATTGCCAGTCAAACATGGCTCGCCCGGCGTGCCGATGCCCGGCTACGACATTCGCGTGCTGGACGATGCCGGGCATGAGGTCAGGCGCGGCACGTTGGGCAATGTCGTGGTGAAGCTGCCGTTGCCTCCCGGCTGCCTGCCGACGCTGTGGAATGCCGACGAGCGGTTTCGCCAAGCCTATCTCGAGGAATTCCCCGGCTTCTACAAAACCGCGGATGCCGGCATGACGGACGAGGACGGGTATCTCTATGTCATGGCCCGCACCGACGACATCATCAATGTCGCCGGCCACCGGCTGTCGACCGGCGCCATGGAGGAGGTGCTGGCCGCGCATCCCGACGTTGCCGAATGCGCCGTCGTCGGTATTGCCGATGCGATGAAAGGCCAGGTTCCACTCGGCTTCGTCGTGCTGAATGCCGGCGTCGAGCGCGACGCCGGCATCATCGAAAACGAGGTCGTCACGCTGGTGCGCGACCGGATCGGCCCGGTCGCTGCCTTCAAGACGGTGGTGACGATCAAGCGCCTGCCTAAGACGCGCTCCGGCAAGATCCTGCGCGGCACCATGCAGAAGATCGCCGACAAGGAGGAATGGGCCATGCCGGCAACGATCGACGATCCGGCCATCCTCGACGAGATTACCGCCGCGCTGAACCGCCGCGGCATCGGCCTGTAGGGACGTCGAACACCGGCCCGAAAGCTCGGGTATGGAATGACCGGCGCCAGACATGGTATCCACGCGGTGTGTCGTCATGTTGCTTCGGAATCGAGACGCACACACAGCCATGCGAGATGCCATACGTGACCCTGTTCCAGCGATCGAAAAAGCCCCAGGCCGCGGCGCGCCGGCGGCTGGAGATCGATATGCAGGACACGGTCGTCTACGCGATCGGCGACGTGCATGGCTGCTATAAGGAACTCCGCGCCCTGGAGCAGAAGATCCTGCTCGATTCGGCGTCCTTCGAAAGGCGCAAGCTCATCATCATGCTTGGCGACTATGTCGATCGTGGACCTCAGTCGGCGCGTGTGCTCGATCATCTGCTGACGCCGCCACTCGACGGCTTCCAGCGCATCTGCCTTGCCGGAAACCACGAAGTCGCGATGCTGGACTATCTCGACGGCATCCTTTCGAGGGAGTCGTGGTTGGCGGTGGGTGGCCTGCAGACGCTGTTTTCCTACGGCATCGACCCGTCGCGCATGGCCGATCTCTATGGATCAAGCGAGCAGGTCGACCGGCGCATTCGGGAGATCATTCCAGCGGGCCATGCCAGCTTCATGCGCGCGCTGCCGGTCATGCTCTATTCGGCAAAATTCGTATTCGTTCATGCCGGCATCAGGCCCGGCATCGAACTGGCCGCGCAGGACGAGGACGATCTGCTGAACATCCGCTCGGAGTTCTTCGGGGCCGCGCATCTTCTCGACCGCTATGTCGTGCACGGACATACCCCGGTCGACGTTCCGAAGCTCGAGGGCCGTCGGCTTGGCATAGACACCGGCGCCTTCCAAACCGGCCAGCTGACCGCCCTCAGGATCGTCGACAACCGCGCTAGGTTGATATTTTCCTGAGCGCGATATCGTCGCTCAGGCGGCTGCCCTGGCGCGCGCTTCCGATTTTTCCAGATAGTAGCTCGAATATTTGTCGAAGAATTTTTCCGAGCCGCCGATCGCGCCATACTTGGCCAGCTTCTTCAGTTCGACCTTGTTCAGCACCGCGCCAATGATCTTCTTGGCGATGTAGGGCTCCGAGCTGAGCATGGATTGCACCATCGCACGCGGCGTGCGTCCCCACTCGGTGACCAGCACGAAGCCGTCGACAAGCGGAGCGAAGGCCTTGGCGTCGACGACGGGCCCGAGCGGCGGCAGATCGACGACGATGTATTCGAAGGTTTCCTTGGCGTTGTCGATGAAACGCCGCATGCCGGCTGAAGACAGAAGCTCGCTGGTATGCGAAAACTGGCCACGCAGGACGGCCGGGATGATAGCCAGCTTGGTCTGCCGGTCGATCTTGCCGACCGACTGCCAGGTCTGCCCGCTCACCACAGCTTCCATCAGGCCCTGCTCGGCCTCCATGCCGAGGCTGCGGCTGAGGCCGGGATTGCGCAGGTCGCCGTCGATCAGCAGCGTCTTCGATCCGTTGACGGCAAGCAGCCCGGCAAGATTGGCCGCCACCGTCGACTTGCCTTCGCCGGGAAGCACCGAGACCACGCCGATGACCCGGCTGCCCTGGCCCTCCATCACGACGTCGAAGGCGATCTTTGCGTTGCGCAGCGTCTCGGAAAACATCGATGCCGGTGCATCGACGGTTACCCGCATCCGCGCACGTTTTTCGGCTGCCGACAATGTTTTGGAGGGCTGGGATTTGGAGGACTTGGCGGTCTTGGATTCAACGACTTTGACGTCAGGCTGACCGCCATTGCGCTGGTCGTCCTTGCCAGCCTTGCCGATAACCGGGAGATAGCCGAGGAATTTGAGGCCGACTCGGTCGCGTACATCCTCGCCGGTCCTGAAGAAGCGTTCCCTGAATTCATTCAGACCACCAACCCCTGCCCCCATCATTATGCCAAGCGCGAGCGAAAGCCCCAGCACGATGGCCGTTCGCGGGCTTGCGGCCGACTGCGGCATCGTCGCGTCCGAGATGACCCGGATCTTGCCGACCGGGAAGGATTGCTGCTGGGCGGCCTCCTCATAGCGGTTCAGGAATGTCTGGTAGAGCGTCGACAGCGCCGTCGCCTTTTGGTCCAGCTCACGCAGCTTGACCTGCGACTGGTTGTCGATGGAGCTCTTGCCAGCCGCCAAGGCGACATTTGCGCGGAGCGCGGTTTCTCGCGCCAGGGCAACCTCGTATTCGTTGCGGTAGCTTTCGGTCAGTTGCTTCAGCTCGCCGAAAATCTGCGCCGATATGTCGGCCTTCTCCTTGGCGAGCGCGACGGCCTGCGGATGTTGCGGGCCGAAGTTCGCTTCGACGTCCTGCTGCCGCTTGGCGACGGTGAGATAGCGGTTCTTCAGCGTCGTGATGACGGAGCTGCTCGGCTGGTCGTTCGATATCGCGGCGTCCTTGAACGCATTGTCCGAGCCGCTTTCGACGATCGACTTGTACTGCTGGTAGCGGGCGCCGGCCCGTGCGGTATCGGCCTGCGCGACGATCAGCTGGGTGTTAAGATCGGACAATTGCTTGTCGCTGATCAGCTGGCCGTCATTGACGGCCAGTCCATGCTCGGCCCTGAACTTTTCGACCGCCAGCGCGGCCGCCTGGGAGCTCTCACGAAGCTCGGTCAGCCGGCCTTGTAGCCAGACCGCCGCCCGCTCGGTGGCGTCGAAGCTGGCATCGAGCTGATCGGCGAGATAGGCGTCGGCATAGGCCTTGGTGATGGCGGTCGCAAGCGCCGGATCCGTCGCCTGGAAGGAGATGCTGATGACAAAGCTTCGGCCGATCCGCTCGGCGTCGAGTTGGTTCTGGAGTTTGAAGATTGCATAGTCGCGGGGCGACGACGCGGTGATCGCATCACGCGTCGCAGCGTCAAGCTGAGTGACATCAGTTGTGCTCGCGGCGCGCTTGGGGCGGACAGACTGGATGATACCGCGTACAAAGCCTGCGACCTTCGATAGGGCCGATGTCGGAGGGTTCATGAAAGCATCGTTGTGATCGAGCTTCAGCTTGTCGACGACCACCCCCGCCAGCCTGGCTGACTGCAGTATTTCGATCTGGCTCAGAACGGCGGAGTCGGTCTGCATGCTGACAGACGCCGCCGAAATGTCGTCGACGACCTTGTTCAATCCTTCGTCGATCAGCACGCTGCTCGTCGCCACATAGGTAGGAGGCGTGGTCTGCAAATAGAGCACGCCGAGAAAGAGACCGATGACGGCGCAGATGGCAACCACTTTCGCTTGCCGCGCGGCCATGCCAAGCAGGCGCTCGATGTCGATGAAGTCTTCGGCGTTTGCCGCATTTGAAGCCGGCAATGGCGTCCTCTTGTCGACAGGAAAATTGGCATAGTTCATCTTCGGTCCAATTCTAGTTTGCAGGCGCTACCGCCTCGAAGATCGGGACATAGGGTGCAAACCTTGCGCCGGACAGTGCGTTGCGCGCGGCGCAACGCACTGTTCTGCGTCATCAGCCGCACCCACAATGCCTCAAAAAAATGGACATTATGCGGCTTCTTCCCGACGCTGATGCGACAGGACGAATTCCTGCAGCATCTCGAAGATCGGGCCCTTCATATCCTCCCGTGCCAGCGCGAAAGCGACATTGGCCTGGATGAAGCCCTCCTTCGAACCGCAATCGAACATGCGGCCGTTGAAAGGCTGGGCGAAGAAGGCCTGCGTCTGTGCGAGACGCACCATTGCGTCGGTCAGCTGTATCTCGTTGCCGGCGCCGCGTTGCTGGCTTGCCAGCAGCGAGAATATCTCGGGCTGCAGGATATAGCGGCCGTTGATGTAGAAGTTCGAGGGCGCATTGGCCGGTGCCGGCTTTTCGACCATGGCCGTCACCTCAAAGCCGGTGCCGACCTCCGCGCCGCGCCCGACAATACCGTATTTGCTGGTCTCGGTCGGATCGCAACGCTCGACGGCGATAACGTTTGCGCCAGTCTGCGCATAAAGATCGGCGACCTCGGCGAGACACCCGCGCCCGCCGAAGGACACCATGTCCGGCAAAAGCAATGCGAAGGGCTCGTCACCAATGACTTCGCGCGCGCACCAGACGGCATGGCCGAGGCCTTGCGGCGCCTGCTGGCGGATGAAGCTCGTCGCGCCGGCGACGGGAAGCAGGCTTTCAAGCGATTCGAGTTGCGCCTTCTTGCCGCTCTGCTCCAGGGTTCCGATCAGTTCAGGATGCAGGTCGAAATAGTCCTCGATCACCGCCTTGTTGCGGCCGGTGACGAAGACGATGTGCTCGATGCCGGCCTCGAACGCCTCGTCAACCGCGTATTGCACGACAGGCCTGTCGACCACTGGCAGCATTTCCTTCGGCATGGACTTGGTCGCCGGCAGGAACCGCGTTCCAAGCCCCGCCACCGGTATGACTGCCTTCCTGACTTTTTTCATTGCATATTCCTTCTGAGGAGATCGATTTCAACCCTGTCGCAGGCGGCGAAATTTGTCTTCATTCGCCTGCAGCCCTTCACCTCCCCGCCACCACGGCAAACTGTGCCGCTACCCTTCGCAGCCGGACGGCGATCGGCATGCCCATATGCCGAACCGCCGCCGGATCGCTGAGCGCCGTCCATATCGCCTTGAGCGGCGATCGCGCCTTGATGTGCTGAACCAGCGACAGGAATGATGCCGCCCGCCGCAGGCTGCGAGCGCGCCGGGCGAACGCCGCCTCGGCCGCACCATCCATGGAATGGGTCGCGGCGAAGGTGGCATCGGCCCTGCGCATCGCCTCGACGTGATGAAGTTCGAGCACCCGGGAGATGGAACCCGTGCGAATGTGGTAGATGTAGCCCGTGGTCGGCTCGACCACGCATTTGCCGCCTTTGGCCAGAGCACTGGCCAGGAGCATATAGTCTTCGCCAATGATCAGGCTTTCATCGTAACGAAGCCCGTTCTCATTCAGGAACCGGCGCTGGAAGATCGGCTTGAGGTAGCCGAGATTAAACCTCGATTCGAAGAGGACGTTGCCGCCGATGAAATCCGCCAGCGAGATTTCACCGAGCCGGTCCAGATAGTCGGCCGGGAACATCGCCTCTTCGGCAACGCCATCCTCGCGAACGATCTGCAGATTATCGACCGCGATCTCGGCGCCCGCTTTCTCCGCGCGTTCGATCATGGTGCAGATTCGCCCAGGATAGACCGCGTCGTCCGAATCAAGGACCGCGACCCACCTGCCGCGGGCAAGCTCAAGGCCGGCATTCCTGGCGCCGCCGGGACCACGGTTTTGCTCAAGCGCGACAACGCGTACGATGTCTTCGGGGTAGGATCTCGCCAGATCGAGCGTCCGGTCGCGCGACTTGTCGTCGACGACGATGACCTCGACGCTGACATTGCGCTGGGCGATGGCGCTGGCAATCGCCCGATCGATGGTCGCCTCGGCATTGTAGGCGGCAATCACGAAGCTCACGTCAGGCTGCACGCTTGCCCCCTTGCTGCGATGAAGACAGGCCATATTGGCGGATTTCACGAACCCCGACGAGGCCGCTGACGACGCCGACGTGCATAAAGCCGCGAAGCAGGCTGCGGTTCCGGCGCACGGGATCAATGGCAACCGGAATTGCCGATAGGAAACTGTAGGCGGCCTTTGCCGTGGCAATGCCGACCTGCTTGAGCCGGGCAAGGCCGTGTGCGTTGCGCCCCAGGAGATGACCATGCGTCTGTCCGACGCGGAACCGGCGGCGGCCGAGCCAGTCGAATGCTGCCCTGGCAGGTGGCACCGCTTCGTCGACCCAAGCCTCCGGCGAAAAGGCGATGCGGCCGCCGGCCTTGACCATCTGGTCGAAGAACTCCGTATCTTCGCCGCCGGTCTGGCCACGTGCCAGGCTGAAGCGCCGGCCGCGCAGGCTCTCAGCGCCAATCCTGAGCAGGACGTTGCAGGTGTAGCCGGTGCGGATTTCGCCGCGCACCCAGACCGGCGCGGTCGAGTGGAAATCGCCTTTGCTCATCCAGGCGGGGGCATCGGGCTGGTAACGGGCTTTCACCGGCCCGAGCACGGCCGCAGCACCAGTTGCTTCCGCCGTCGCCACCAATTCGGCAAGCCAGCAGGCGGTGGCCGTCTCGTCGTCGTCAATAAAGGCGACGAAATCCATCGCACTGGCATCGAGGCAAGCGTTGCGCGCGATCGAGATGTTGCGTGCCGGGGCGTGCCGGTAAGTCATCGCCAGCTTCAACTCCCCTGCCAGCTTGGCGACCAGCGGTTCGGCAGTCGGCGTATCATCGTTGTCCGCGATGATGACACCGACGTCGAATCCCGCAGGCATATCCAGGGCCGCTATGGAGCGAAGCGTGTCGGCAAGCTCCGGCCGGCGAAATGTGCAGACGCAGATATCGATGCTTCGATTTTTCCTAACCGGGTCCATCACGCTACCCCGCGCTGCGGTCGCGGTGCGAGCAGTTGCAGCCAGAAACCGACCGACCAACCGAAATGCATGACCATTGCCGAGACCCCGGCAAGCGCAATGTCCGGTTTGCGCTGACTGAAGGCGGTCCAAAAGCCGTAGCCGAGGCAGACCGACGCCCATAGCAAAAGCGGCACGGCCGCCTGCCAGTGGACGAAGGAAAAGGCGGCGAGAAGAACCACGGGGAACACCAGAAGCGGCACCATCTGCCGGACCTTCGGGATCATGCGGTGCTTGAGAACGTTCTTCGCCCGGCCACGGCCATAGCCGAGGTACTGAAAATAGAGGCCCTTCAGCGAGGAGCGCGGGTAGTAGACCATTTGCGTCTTGCCGGTCATCCAGATGCGGTAGCCGGCCCGGCGGAGCCGATAGTCGAGCTCGGCATCCTCATTATGGCTGAACGTCTCGTCATAGCCGCCGACCGCGGTGAAGGACGACATCCGCATCAGCGCATGGTGGCCATGATCGACCCATTCCCCAGCCGAAAGATGCCGGTGCTTGGAGCCGCCGGTGCCGAGCCTGGAGTTCTGCGCCGCTGCCGCCGCTTTCTGCACCATGCCGCTGCCACTGGTCAGCATCGAGACGACGACCGAGTCCGCACCGGTGGCCTGCGCTTCTTCGGCCAGCCGGTCGCAATAATCCGCAGGATAGCCTCCGTGGGCGTCGATCCGAATGAGATAGTCGACGCCATCCCCGAACCTGGCGACGGCGAGATTGATCGCGGCGCTCTGCAAGCGCTTTTCATTGTGGAGCAGGATCACCTGCTGATCTTTTGCGGCGACGTCCGCGACGATCGTCCTGGTGCCGTCGGTACTGCCGCCGTCGGCAACGATGATCACGGCGCCCAGCCTCTCGGCCGCAGGGCGGAGCTCTCGAAGCAACGCGCCGATATGGGCCGCCTCATTCAAGCACGGAACCACGATCATGCAGGAAGGGAGCGTTTCGGTTTGCGTCATCGGCAGTCCTCTATGCCAATGCTTCGGCAGCATATGGACCGGGAGCCGCAGTCAGGCCGCGGAGTTTCTCGACGAGCGCCCGGCAGTCGGCGCGGTCGTAGCTCCAGGTGCGCGGATTGCGGGCGAGAACACGCGCCCTCAATGTCTCGAACCGATTCTGCTCCATCGTGCCGACGGCGGCTTCAAGCGCCTCGGGCGTGGCTTTTTGCAAAAGAACGCCGATGCCTTGGCTGTCGAGGAACCGGCCGGTTTCGGTGTTTCCCATCGAAATCGGCACGGCTCCGAAGCGGCAGCCCTCATATAGCCGGTTGGGCAGCAGCCATTCGGAGTTCAGGCCCTGCTCAAAAAAGTCGATGGCCCAGGAAAAGTGAACCTCGCGGTAAATCGCCGCCATATCCTCGGGATTGCGGTAGGGCCCGCCAAACGAGAGCCAGGGTTCCGATTCAACAAAACCGTGGAAATCGGGAAATTCGGACAGCGCCGGGCGGCCCCTGAGGACGATTTCAAAGCGGCCGTCGAGGCGGCGCGAAAATTTCGCAAGAAGCTCCAGGGACCGACGGCAGCGGAGCGCACCGAACCAGCCGATCCGCCACGGCGGCGCAGCGGGATTCTCCGCCGTAATGCGGTCATCCAGCGAAGCCGCGGCCAGCTCGAAATACTTGTTTTCGAGCAGCTCGACCGGCGCGGCAATCTGTCCGAACGGCTTGAAATAGTTGGCGATGAAGGCCGGAGAGCTGGTCACTAGAAGCTTCACATCCCTGGCCAGGAAGCGTTCCGCTCCGCGCATCGCCCAGCCCAGCGGATCGTCGCGCAGCAGCAGGCGATGGATGTCCAGGCACTCGTAGACGATCGGCACTGTTGCCTGGAAGGCCGATCTGGCCCGACGGGCAAGCGCCAGCATTTCCAGATTGCGCGCGATAATAAGGTCGGGCCTTGGCATTGGGCCCAGCTTCGAACCGGTCGAGACCACCGCCTTCATGATCGCTGCCAGACGTTGGGCGAATCGGCCATCACGAGTCGGGCCAAGATCGATCGGCTGCAAGCCCTCGACATCGGCAACCGCGCTTGTCGTACGACGAAAGCCCGCCAGCGTAACCTGGGCGCCGCCCGCCTTGAGCATTATGATCCGCCGGCGCACTGCCGGGTCGGAGACGTCGTGTACCAAGTACAAGACATGCAGCATGAAAACTCGACCGCTGTTGGCCCGCCCGCGACGATGGTAGTACAGCTCTTGCTGCATCGCAACATTTTTGGTTGCAGCGTAGCAAAGATCCACCTTTTTTTGTTGCACTGCAAAATCGATGGGTTAATCTCGCTCTGCTTGGGCCGCATGAACCGCGCGTTGGCCTGCCATCGGGCTGCGCGCCAATAATCACGACGCGAGGACCATCCTTGGCGTGCAGCATTTTCGGCCAGCTCGCCCGCAATCCACCTCCTTTGGCACCCGTCGACGGAACCACGGGACTACTCACGAAATGAGGTCATTCCATGAAGATCGCGGTTGAAAACACCGTCTGCCTGAATACCGGCGATGCAGCGATTCTCCTGGCGATTCGCCATGTTTTCAAGACGATCGTGCAGGAGGACATCCAGTTCTACGTCTTCGACAGTCAGCCGGAGGTGGCGGCAAGGCTCTATACGAAGAAGGAGTATCCTGATCTCGAATTCCACAAGCTGCTGTCGGAATCGCTGTTCCGCTACAAATACGACAGCGGGCTGAAGAACCTGTTCAAGCCCATCTACAATCGGCTCCTCCTCAAGGCCCTTCGGCGGTTTGGCATCCGCGGTATTCTCGGGCGTTTGTTCAACTCAAGCAATCGCCGTGGTCTCGACATCTACAAAGACGCCGACCTCGTGGTCACGACAGGCGGAACCTATCTCGTCGAGACCTACAATCTGGAACGGCGCCTCAATCAATTCCGGATCGACGCGATTCTGGGCAAGAACCCGGTCTTCTTCACGCAATCGCTCGGCCCGTTCCACAAAAGTTACAATCGCCAGGAGTTGAGCCCGATATTCGATCGGAGCCCTCTTATCCTGCTGCGCGACGAACGTTCGCGAGGCCACATTGTGGACATGGTGAAAGACCCCGGCAAATGCCACGTCGTTGCCGACGCCGTCTTTGCCCTCGCCGATACCGACAGGATCGGGAAATTTTTGGCCTCCGGCCAGCCGGCGACCGTCACCGGCCGGGTCGCCATTTCCGTTCGCCACTGGAACTATGTCAGCGACGGCGAGGGTGGCATGCGCCGCTACATCGACTCAATCCGCGAGATCGCGACCATCCTGGTCAGGGATCATGCCAAGGAGGTCACCTTCGTCTCCACCTGCCAGGGCGTGCCGGAATACGCGCATGATGATTCCAAGACGGCGCGGACGGTCGTTGCCGAACTCGATCCGGAGATCGCCAAGCATGTCAGCGTGGACGCTTCGTTCCACACGCCGGAGCAACTGATGGCACTGGTGAAAGGCTTCGACTTCGTCGTCGCAACGCGCATGCACATGATGATCATGTCGCTCTGCGTCGGCACGCCGGTGCTGCCGATCGCCTATGAATTCAAGACCAAGGAACTTGCCAAGCGGATCGGCGTCGCCGACCTGCTGCTCGACATCGACACGGTAACGCCCGAGGAAGCGAGCGAGAAGCTCGGCAGACTTACCGCCAATCTCGACCTCTATCGCAGGACGAGTCTTCAGGCAGTGCTTGAGGAGCATGCGTCGGCGATGTCGGCAGGTGAGCTTTTGAGGCCGGTGATTGCCGGCCTAGCGGGCGTTGCGCAAGGCGCTGGAAAGCGTGGTGAACAGGGCGCTGCGCGACTGGCGAAGGGCAAGCATGAGGATCAGGCCGATCGAATAATTGAGGGCAACCGCCAGGGCCACCGCGAGCAGGCCTGACTGGCCGGTCAGCGATGCCGGCAATTCCCGGTATACGGACCAGGCAAGCAGCGAAGACGCGATGAAAAGCCCCTGCATGATCAGGAAGTCGGCTGCGGTCACCGGGCCGACCCGGTGGACAAGAACAGCAAGCACCGGGACGCGCAGCACATAGCCGCTGATCGCGTAGGCCGCCGCGACACCGACGGCGCCCCAGTGCAAGCCGATGATGAAGGCGGCGACCGTCGTCAGCGACGAGTAGATGCCCCAGTGGAACATGGTCTTGGTCTTGCCCTGGCAGATGAAGATCCAGCCCGTGGTGCTCGAGACGGACTGGATCAGGCTGGCGATGCCCAGCCAGGCGAAGATCGGTGCCACCGCCGTCCAGCGCTCGCCGAAGAGAAGCCCGACGACCTGGTCCGACG
This sequence comes from Mesorhizobium sp. WSM4836, assembly GCF_055811815.1. Classification (NCBI taxonomy): domain Bacteria; kingdom Pseudomonadati; phylum Pseudomonadota; class Alphaproteobacteria; order Hyphomicrobiales; family Phyllobacteriaceae; genus Mesorhizobium; species Mesorhizobium sp. WSM4836. The sequence goes on along the minus strand of NZ_JBVVQF010000002.1, from coordinate 39,695 downwards.
TCAGCGTCAGCGCGGCGATGCCAGGCATGGTGATGGCCGCCAGCATCCAATTGGTTCGCACATAGATGTCGCGAAACCGCGCCTTGTCCTCATGGATGCGGCTCAGCAGCGGCACCATCACGCGTGTCAGCGGCTGGTTGATATTCTGCAGCGGGAACAGCAGGAGCTTGTAGGCGCGGTCATAATAGCCGAGCTCGATCGCGCCCGAGTATTTTCCGATCAGGATGTTGTCGAGATTGCGCGAGAAGAAGTTGGCCAGATTGAAGCCGGTCAGATTGGCGCCAAAGGACAATATGTCCGTATCGACCTTCAGGTCCGGCCGCGACGGCGTCCAGCGCGCCACCTGCCATGCAGCGGCCAGCGCGACAACAGCCGAAACAGCCGGGCCGATGACCAGCGACCAATAGCCCAGCCCCACATAGGCGGCGACTGCTGTAGTCGCAAGTCCGGCAGCGGCGGTTATCATGTCGTTCAGCGCGAGCTGGCCGAAGCGCAAATGGCGGTTCATCAGCGCCAGCGGCACCGCGGCGAGACTGCCTAGCAGCAGCGGCAGGGCGGAGCCGATGGTGATCCCGACCATGCGTTGATCGCCGTAGAACGCGGCGATGGCGGGCGCCAGGCATGTCACAACCACGGCGCTGCCCAGCCCGACCAGCGCACTGATCCAGAATACCTGGTTGAGCTGCTCAGCGCTAACATCCTTGCGCTGGACCACTGCTTGCTGCAGGCCAAGGTTCTGCAGCAGCCCGACAAAGGCCACGATCGGCCCAACGGAAGCCACCAGGCCAAAATCCTCGGGGACGAGCAGACGAGCGAGGACGATGACCGAGAGAAACTGAATCGCCATCTTGAAGCCTTGCGCGCCGATCGTCACCACGCCGCCGCGCAGGGCGACGCGACCGAACTGGGGGGGCGGGTTGGCGTTCATGCGGGGCGCCTGGCTTCGGCCAGCTGCATCACGATCTGCGCAAAACGTTCGTTGAGCACGTCCGCGTTGAAATCCTGCTCGATCTTGCGGCGCGCCGCACTTGCGATGCGTTCGCATTTGTCCGGGTTCTCGGCCACCCAGACAAGCTTGCGGGCAAACGTCGCAACGTCTCGCTCCGGTGCGAGGAAGCCTGTCTCCTGATCCTCGACCAGTTCGGGGATGCCCGAGTGATACGTGCTGACAACGATCAGCCCGGCGGCCATAGCCTCCATTAGCGCGACCGGAATACCCTCGAGATCGCCGTCTCGCGCGGCAACGCTTGGCAGCAGGAATACGTGGGCATCGCGCAGGCGCTGCTTGACCTCGGCGTGCGGACGCGGCCCGAGGAAAGTCACCCGGTCGGCAATGCCGAGATTTGCAGCGAGCATCTTCAACTCTTCCAGCAATTCGCCGCCGCCAATCACCGAATAGACCCAGTCGCGCCGCGGCAGGCTGGCGAGCGCCCGAAGGGCGAATTCGATGCCCTTTTTTTCGGTCAGCCGGCAGACCGAGATGAAGGACAGTGTATCCCGGTCCCAGGAACGCCAATGGTAGCCGATCTCACCGGGCCGCACGCCCATATGGTGAACCATGACCTGCGCGGGGGGTGCGCCGACGCCGATCAGGGCGTCGCGGAAAAACGCGTTCACCGGCAGCTGGAGAACGCCCTTTTCGAAGACGACCTTGTAGCGCGTGAGCGTTTTGTCGTGCAGCGGTTCGCCGACATCGCGGCCATGGAATATGGTCACCAGCGGAGCGGAAATCCGGCCTCGTTTCATGGCCCGGGCGACGCGCATGCCGTTGTTGCCGAAATGCGCGACGATCACGTCGGCGTTCTGTAATTTGCGCGCAAAGGCGATGTCGATTGCGGTCGAGAGTTTATCCCAGAACTTGCCCGACCATTTCCTGAGCGTCGGGCGGAAGCGCCCCAGTCCGCCCCACCAGCAGACGACCTTGCCAGGCAGCGCCTGCCAGCGGCGATCGTCGATGTTGCTGTCCTTGCCGAAGGACATCTCATTGCAGACGACGCCGACTTGCATGCCGCGCTCAAGGCACCCCTCTATCTGGTCGAGGACGAATGTCTCCGATAAAGAGGGGAATTTATCAACTACGAAGCAAATCTTCATCGAATGGACGATCTTTCGGGGCCGGTCGGCGATCTGCTCGCGCGGATGAGGGCTGACGCCTGTCGCGGCCGTGCGAGGCGCTTCAAGTGTCTGGTGTTGTGCGTGTCGTTGTCCCAAAGCAGCTCCCACCTCGGTCAGGCGCGAGAGCCGGCTTTTGGGCAACGTGGATGGTTTTGGACGACATGCATCAGGCGGCACGCTCCAGCGCGCCTTGCCTGGCGCGGTCGAGAACGCCGAGGAAGGTCGCGAACTGAATGTCGGGATTCATCTGCGGCCGCTCCGAAAACAGCTGCGCCGCCGCCGACAGCCGGTCGTACTCGGCCTTGTCGCTCCATAGCCGCCTGACCGCGGCGACCCAGTCGTCGAGCGGTGCGTCGTAGTCGAGCACCACGCCGCCGGCGCCAATCGCTTCCGGCAGGCCGCCGCGGCGGGACCCGACGACCGGAATACCGCTGCAATGGGCCTCGGATGCCACCCGCCCCCAGGCTTCTTCCCATTTGCTGGGCGCCAGCAGGATCTTGGTGCGGCCATAGACGGTCTTCATGTCGCTGGTGCGGCTTTCCAGCCTGACGTTGCGCAATGGCGCGATGATCTGTTCGATTTGCGCCCGATGGCCGTCGTCGAGCTTCCAGCTTTCTACCAACAGGAACGGAATTTCGGGGCATTGGCCGGCGATGCGCACGGCGAGTTCGAACCCTTTTTCATTGTAAGGATTGATCAGCGTGACGAATTCACCGGTGGTCGGCGTGCTGTAGAGCCCGGGATTGATGGTCGGCGGGATCACCGTCGAGTCGATGCCGAACTTTTCCTTGTAGGTGCGCGCAGTGAATTCGGAGTTGGCGATATAAAGTGCCGAATGCAATTCGCGCAGGTCGCCGGCCAGTTCGTGGAATTCGACGTTCCGCAGATAGACCACCAGCGGCACGCCGAGCGCCTGCAGCGCCTTTCCGATCGGCACCGATTTGTGGCACTGCACGACGGCGACATCGGGATCGAGCCGTTCGACCGCGAAGCGCGCCGCCTCCCAGGGAAACCATGCCCGCACGACCGGATAGCCGGGATAGCTGTCGACGACCGCACGCTGGCGAAGCAGCTTCATCTTGGCGCGCGCCTTGAAGCCGAACATGCCGTCACCGAACAGCGCCGCCAGAACCGAGGCGTCATGACCGTGCTCGCGCAGCTGCTCGACCAGATGATGCGTGCTCGACTGAACGCCACCGCTGAACTGCGGCGTGTAGCCGTTGCCGCCCGCAAACAGAACTTTCATGGACCTGGCTCCTTGCTGGACCGCCCTATCGTCACGCCGCCATTCTGCCGATGCTGTGGTATTCGATGCCGTGGCGGGCGATGACCTTGGGGTCGTAGAGATTGCGTCCGTCGAAGATGACGGGCGTGGTCAGCGCGTTCTTCAGCGCATCGAAGGACGGCGCGCTGAAGCTTTTCCACTCGGTCACGATCAAGAGGGCGTCGGCGCCTCGCAGGGCGGCCTCCTTGGTGCCGCACAGTTGCAGGTCGTCGCGCAGCCCGTAGATCGCCTGGCATTCCTGCATCGCCTCGGGATCGTAGGCCTGCACATTGGCACCGGCGGCCCAGAGCGCCTCCATCAGCGTGCGAGCCGGGGCCTCGCGCATGTCGTCGGTATTGGGTTTGAAGGCCAGGCCCCACAGCGCAAAGGTCTTGCCCTTGAGATTGCCCTTGAAATAGCGGTCCACCTTCTCGAACAGGACCGACTTCTGCAGGTTGTTGCGCTCCTCGACGGCGCGCAGCAGCCTGGCGTCGAACTTGACGGCTTCGGCGGTCTTGATCAGGGCGCGCACATCCTTCGGGAAGCACGAGCCGCCATAGCCGAGGCCCGGATAGATGAAGTGGTAGCCGATCCGCGGGTCGCTGCCGATGCCCTTGCGGACCTCCTCGATGTCGGCGCCCAGTTGCTCGGCCAAATTGGCCATTTCATTCATGAAGCTGATCTTGGTCGCCAACATGCAATTGGCCGCGTATTTGGTGAACTCGGCACTGCGCACGTCCATCACGATCATCTTTTCGTGGTTGCGGTTGAACGGCGCATAGAGCTCGCGCATCACCGCCTCGGTGTCCTCGTTGCTGGTGCCGACGATGATGCGGTCGGGCTTCATGCAGTCGCTCACGGCGGACCCTTCCTTGAGGAATTCCGGATTGGAGGCGACGTCGAAAGCCAGATCCTCGCGCCCGCGCGCCTTCAGCGTCTCGGCGATCCTTGCCTTTATCCTTTCGCAGGTGCCGACCGGCACGGTCGACTTGCCGACGACGATCTTGGGCGCGGCCATCTCACGACCGATGGCCTCGGCGACGGCCAGCACATATTTGAGGTCGGCCGAACCATCCTCGCCCGGAGGCGTGCCGACGGCGATCATCTGAATCTGGCCATGCTTGATCGCCGCGGCGGCGTCGGTGGTGAACTTGATGCGGCCGGCGGCATGGTTCTCCTTGACCATGTTTTCGAGCCCGGGCTCGAAGATCGGGACATGACCCTGGTTGAGCCGCTCGACCTTTTTTGCATCGATGTCGACGCAGACCACCTGATGGCCGACTTCGGCAAGCACCGCCGCCTGTACAAGACCGACATAGCCGATTCCAAAGACAGTCAAATTCATTCGGTTTCATTCCTGTTCAAGGCTTCGGGCCTGTTCAAGCTTCGGTTTTCCGACCAACTTCCGCCCAGCCGGTTCGGATGCGCTTCTAGTTTGTGTTGCATGCCAACGATTCCGGGAATTGGCAGGGCTGGCCGAGTGCGGTGAATGCAACGCGATCTACCTGCATGGTGAGCTTGCGGCCCGGATCGGAGAACGGCCCCATCCAGCCCTTCATCGTATCGCTGCCCCACAGGCTGAAATAGATCCTTTGCGAATGGGTGGGCAGCTTCGCCGGATCGGTGATCTCGTGGACAAGCTTGCCATTGACGTACCAGCGTAGCCGGTCCTTTTCCCAGACGAACGCGTAGTCGTTGAAGGCCTTGTCGGTGCCGCCGGCGACGTCGACCAGTTTCTCGTTCTTGCCTTTGCCGGCTATGTAGGCGTTGACCTGAACCTTGGATGTGTCCTTGGTCAGCACCTCGAAATCGATCTCATCATGCGGCTGCTTGTCGGCATCGCCGACGAAGCTGAAGAATGCCGCGTTGACGCCGGAGCCCGTGTCGGTCTTCATCCGCGCCTCGTAGGTGCCGTAGCCGAAGCGCTGCTTGGTCTGGATCTCGGCGCAGGCGAATTCGCGATCCTTCAGCTTGCGCTTCTCGAAACCGAGCGTCAGCATGCCGTCGGAAAGCCCGATCAGGCTTTTGGACCAGGTGCAGTTCTGATGCTTGCCGTTCGTCCAGCCGTCGGAAATGTACCAGCGCGCGCGACTGAGGCTGGTGAAATCATCGACAAAGGACGGCGCGGTCGGGAGATCCTGGGCACGCACGGGCACCAGGCCCGCAACCAGGCCGACGAGAACGAGCAGCAGAAACGAGCCGTCTGAACGGAGCCGCCGCAGCTTGCCTGGGATCGGGCGCGTGAACGGGGTGCCGCGGGTTGCCGGGGCGGACGTGCTTTTAGGATCTGCATTCATATCAAACTCACCTTGTGCTGTGCGCCCCCAAAGCGATCGTTCGAACCGTGACGAAACAACCTGATCTTGACCTCTGTCGCTCCAAAGCTCCCGGTTGTGCCTAAAACCATTGCGCCGACCCGGGGTGTTCGCTCAGCCCGTGCCGGAATCGGCGGGCTTCACAAAATCGGTCGTTATGTCGGGACCGTTCTGCCGCTTCTCCTCGAAGATTTCATCCAGCGAATGACGGAGATCCTTCATCATCTGCATCTGGCGCGACAGCGCCGCGATGCGCCGCTCGCAATTCAGGATCGACCTGGTCAGTTCGCCGACTTCAGAAGACCTGCGAGAGGAGACAGCTCCGTTCTCCATGGCCTCGACCAGAAAGGCGGCATTGGTAGCCGTTGTCCTGTAGCGGTTCTCAAGTCCGCTCTTCTCCGCTTCGACTTCGGCCGCGATCTGGTCCAGCAGCTTTGCCAGGCGATCGAGGCGCGAGGTGTCGGTCTGCGTGTCGCGCGCCGGATCTCTCGATCGGAAGCGAAAGATCGAGGCCATGTAGTCAGCGCCCCATCATCGTCGAGCCGGTGACCGGTCTTGGCACCCATCCACATTCAAAAGACATTTCTTGCATCGTCCAGCTCCTCCGACAGGGGATGTCTCGGGCCAGTTCGGCTGGCCGCCCAAAATTGCTGCACCGCAACATAGATTGCCATTCCCTGGGCGCATAGGCAACCACCTAGATCGTAAACTCATGAATCTCGTTGAAATGGTGCGAGCCGACAGAAGGGTAAGGGCGTGGCTACCGCGATCGCACGTGACTGGCCTAGCTTTCGCTGGCCGTACTGGTTCCGGCCATGAGGAACCGCAGCGGCGGCACGTGCTGACGGTTGGCAGCGAGGCCAGCGCGGCGAAACAGCGCATCCAGCTTGTCGGAGGCAACGCCGCGGACGACGGCTGCGAGGTTGGACGAGCCGGCTAAGGCGTAGGCCGCGGCCGGCGCCAGCCCGCGCTCAGCCTTCACGTCTAAAAACTTCCGCAACCGGTATTTGTCGCGAATGTGCCGCTCGTGCCTTCTCAGCGCAGCCTTCGATGCCTCCGGCAAACCGTCGATCGCAAGCAGTGCCAGGTCGGCATCGGCCAGATGTTTCAGATCCTGCGTCTTGTGCCGTCCACTCAGCGAATCGGCGCGCACGATCGCGCCGTAGCCACAGGATTTGATGACCTTGAAGCGCGCGCCATGGGCAACCGCGCGCGCATAGAGTTCATAGTCTTCACCCAGGCGCAGCTTCTCGTCGTAGCGCAGCCCATGCCGATCAAGAAAGGCGCGGCTGATAACTGGCTTGAGGAAGCCCAGTTCCCCTCGTTGCACACGGCGCCTGGAGATGTTGGCGTCGATGAAACCCTCGAAATCGAGGAATTCCGGTTCGGGCGAGAACGGTGGAGCAACGATTTTCGAAACGTCGGTTGCCGCGTCATCCCTGACAAGCATGATGTTATCTGCAGCGAAATCCCAATCGGTGCTGGCGAACAGTCTGTGAAACCTGCCGTCGAAAAAGAAATCATCAGCATCCAGGATGCTGATGAACGGCGACCTGGAACCAACTATCGCGGCGTTGCGGGCAAAGGAGGGGCCGCGATTGACGTCGAAGCGGATGACGGAAAGGCGGCCTGTGCCGTCGCCGGCCGCGCGGGCGACTTTCGCGGTATCGTCGGTGGACGCGTCGTCGACGACGACAACTTCCGCAACCTCCGCCTCGCGTAATGCCGATGCAATGGCAGCCGGGATTGTCCGCGCCGCATTGCGGGCGGCGATGATCACGCAGACCTGGGATGATGTCGATGACCTCATGGACATGCCTCTCGATTGCAGAAGTCGTTGCTGATTTCTTCGCCCTCCCCGCTCAATGCCTCACCGCCCGTCCGAAACGCATCGGCCCAAAGCCTATGCTGCAGGTGCGAAGCAAGCATCGCCAAAATCATCGGCGCAGTCCAGTTTTTCATTTGCTGGTGTCATGGCGCGGGTGGGCGGGCGGCGAGCCTCGATCGGATGGCTCCAGAAATGCGCTTGGCAGAGCCGTTCCTAAACGCTGCATCAGAGCGTTCGACTGGCGGAAACCAATTGCTGATCCTCGCCGACCGGATGGCGGCCACGCAGAGCGAGCGCGTCGAGGCCCGCAGCGTCAAGGAATTGAAAGAACAGGAATGCCGGTGTTGTTGAGGCGAGCAATTCGTCAGAGGACGGCGAGCTTAACCACAGGTCAGATGGACATCGCAGGCCCCGGCCAGGCCTGAAATCAGTGAAGGCCTCTCCTGGCGCTGAATTTCTCGCCTTCGGCCGCTTCGTTCGAACTCAGCTTTCGTTCAGCGTCGCGAATTTTGTTGGCCGGGATCGGGGCATTTCTGACGACCATGGCAAAGACCAGCAGAAAATAACCCAGTTGGATGACTATGGCGCAGCCGATGACACGAAAAAGCGTCGTACCGAGCGAGGCTCCGCCCAAGTAGGACCAGACGATCACGATCGCCAGCGCAAAACACATTCCGATAATGAACTTTGGCAGTGACATACCCGATAGCCCATCAACCGGCTCGGGAAAAAATGTCGACAAGCCCACCCCGAGCACCTCCCTTAAACTCTGCGAGCTTATTAGGTTGCCCGCTTCTGGCCGGTTGCTTCCGGCCTAGCCCATCTGTCCATAGTCCGACAGAAACAATTTACAACTCTATTGAGCCGCGCAATAGGCGGCAAGGGCAGCTGCGGAATAATTTTAAACGAATCCTCGGGATCGACTCTGCCATGGTGCAATGCACACGTCGGCATCACCACTGATTGCCGGATTTCGACTCGCTCCAGTAAGATTTATGATATTGGCCAGTATTCTATCGTAAGATCAGTCGTTATTTTGAAATCAAAATGACGACAAGCTTCACAGCAGGGGTATAAACAGCGATTCGCCCAAAATCAGCCCCAAATTTGGACTAGTTTTTCCAAAATTGCCCATAATCTGTCTCTTTTGCGACATAAAGGCGAATTTTTGTGCAGGACAAGTTTATTATGTAGTCAGTTCATGACGCGACTATTACAACCGTCTGGGAAATTGTGTGTTGCGCTGCAGCATTTTTTTGGTATCGTGCGGTAAACCATCCGTTCAACGTATGGAGTTTACGCATGAGGGACGTAGCCAAGCCGGCCGATGCGGATTTTTCGCAGGCCGGCGTCGATTTTCCGCCACCGATCGGCGGCCTGCTCAAACGCAGCTTCGATATTGCCGGTTCGCTGATCGGCCTGGTCGCTCTCAGCCCGCTGTTTGTGATGATAGCGCTGCTTGTCAGGTTTTCGGATGGCGGGCCGATTTTCTATGGTCATAGCCGGATCGGCCGCGGAGGACGGATTTTTCCGTGCCTCAAGTTCCGCACCATGGTTCCAGACGGCGAGCGGGTGCTTGCTGCCTATCTCGCCGCGAATCCGGAGGCCAACGCCGAATGGATAGCGACCCGCAAGTTGAAGAACGACCCGCGGATCACGCGCGTCGGAGCGGTGCTGCGGAAGCTCAGCCTCGATGAGTTGCCGCAGATCATCAACATCCTGCAGGGCGATATGAGCTTGGTCGGGCCTCGTCCCGTGGTGCGCGATGAGCTGGAGATCTATGGCAATTCGGCCGTCTATTACCTGAAATCGCGCCCCGGCCTCACCGGGCTCTGGCAGGTCAGCGGACGCAACGATGTTTCCTACGACAGCCGCGTCGCGTTCGACAGGCACTATGTTGAGAACTGGTCGATGTTCGAAGACATTCGCATCATCATCAAGACCGTACCTGCGGTCTGGATGTCGCGAGGCTGCTACTGACGGCCGCTTGCTGGCCGTGCATCGAGGAGCGACTGTCCAGAATTCGGGCCCGAGCCCCTGACTCAGGCATCGGCAGCTCATCGGGCGGGGCAAACCAGATCGGAAACGCTCAGTTGAAAGCAGATATAATCGATATCTTTTGCACCGGCATTCTCTCCAGACGCATGCGGCGAGTACGGCTTTTGACGACTTGCCTCACGATGGCGACCGGCCTGACGCTGTCGCTAGCCCTGCCACAGTTTGCCTTCGCCGACGACTATCGGCTAGGAGCACAGGACAAGCTGACCATCCGCGTGGCGGAATGGCAGACCGTCGAAGGCACGTTCCGTGACTGGTCGGCCATCAATGGAGAATACACGGTCGGCCCCGCTGGAACCTTGTCGGTTCCCTTCGTCGGCGAGATGCCCGCATCCGGCAAGACGACTTCGGAGATCGCGGCATCGCTCGGCGAGGCGCTACAGCGCAAGCTCGCTCTGGCCGACAAGCCGGAGGCTTCCGTCGAAATGGCGCAGTACCGGCCATTCTACATCTCTGGCGAGGTGCAATCGCCCGGCCAGTACCCTTGTGCGCCTGGGTTGACCGTGCTGAAAGCGATGAGCATTGCCGGCGGAGCCCGGCGGAACCCGGAGAGTGGACAGCGCTACGACCGCGACCTGATCAATGCCAAGGGCAATTTCGACGTACTGCAAGATCAATTGGTCAGGCTGACCGTCAAGCGCGCCCGCGTCGAAGCGGAACTAGCGGACAAGCCGACATTCGCGGTGCCGAAAGAGGTGGCCGACGATCCGAAACTGCCCAGCATCGTTGCCGATGAGACGGCGATCCTGGCGGCCGACCAGAAGAAACTCAAGCTGCGCTTGCAGGCGCTCGACGATTTGAAGGCGCTGCTGCAGAGCGAGATCGATTCGCTGCAGAAGAAGATCGTCAACCAGCAGAAGCAGGTCGATCTGGCGAAGGAGCAACTCAACGGCATCGGCTCGCTGGCGCAAAAGGGGCTGGTCGTCAACACGCGGGTTTTGAACTCGCAGCAAACCATCGCCGACCTTGAAGGCCAGATCCTGGATTACGAAACGGCGATTCTCACGGCCAAGCAGTCGATCAGCAAGGCCACGCAGGACGCCATCGATCTGGAGAACACCCAGAACTCCAGCCTCGCGACCGACCGGCAACAGACGGAAGCCGATCTCAACGAGGTGATGCTGAAGCTGAATATGGAAAAGGCCTTGATGTCCGAAGCCTTGTCGGGCAGCCCCATGCCGCAATTCTATGGCAACAACGAACCAGCGGCCTTGTCATTTTCCCTGGTGCGGGTGGTCGACGGCAAGACCAGCGAAATCACCGCCGATGAAGGCACACCGGTGCTGCCGGGGGACGTGATCAAGGTCAAACCGGCGCCCCTGGCTATCCAGTAGCTTCCTTCCACCGGAGCACCAACCCCGTAGGCAGCGGTCTGCGGGGTTTTTGGGTTTGGAAATTATGGATCAGAAAACAAGGCAGCTCGCTCTAGCCTCGCACGGCGTCCGGTTCCTCTAGATGGTTCACGGCGCTCCACCGGGAAGTAGCGACGGCCGGCACCCTCACCAGCTTGAAGTAGCTGTAGTACAGCAGGAATGATCCCATGATGTAGGGGTTGAGGGTCTCGACCTCGACGAAGGAGCGGATGAACAGAAGCACCATGATGCCGGCAAGAATCACGGAGTCGGCTTGCCATGTCCTGAATATCAGCGCCGAGACGTGACCCCAGAGCGTGCGCAGGATGATCAGCGAAAGCAGTGTCGCACCGACGAAGCCGAGTTCCACCAAGGTCTCGATGTAGGTGTTGTGGAAGTGGAAGCCGCTTCGGGCGGCGATGTAGAATTCGTTCCACAGCCGCTCGGCCTCGGAGAAGCCCTGCACCCAATAGGCCGCGTAGCCGACGCCGAGCATGGGCGATTGCTGCGCGGCATTCCAGCCCTGTTGCCAGAGGTAGGTTCGTCCGGTGAGCGTCGAGTCCTTGCCGAAAAGGCCAAGGACAAAGTCCATCAGTCCGAGATTCAGCGCAATTACGGTGCAGGCGACCAGCCCGCCCGCACCGATCATGAAAATCACCCGGCGATGTCGGAGCGAAAGCAGCTTGCCGATGGAAAGCAGGGCGACCAGAGCGAGAACCGCCGGGGTCGATGCCATGGAAGTGGCCGAATGCGATACGACCAGCAGATAGCCCGATAGAAGGACAACCGGCACGATCAACAAAAAGCTTATCCGGCCGCGCCTGAGAAAGGCGAGGTAGACAACGCAGAAATAGATGCCAAGCGACGCGACAAAGCCGATCTGGTTCTTGGAGCTGAACGCGCCGACGAAATTATACGTCCCATCGAGAACGTCGTAGGAATAACTCGCGACCTTGAGCGAGTAGAGCAGGACGACGAAAATCCCGATCAGGGCGCCTATGGTCAACGTCCGGACGCTGACGGTGCGTGCGGCAATGTAGGCGCAGGCGATATGGGAGCAGTATTGGACGGCCGTCCTTGCCGTGGTGCTGGGAGCCGCGGACCAGAACACCGAAAAGCAGACATAGGTTGCAAAGGCCAGCGGAAGCCAGGCGCTGGAAGCGTGCCTTAATATCTTCCGGTGGTCGACCAGGATGAGCGGCAGCCAGACTGCATAGTAGGCCAGGATCATGGCCTGGCCGAAAATGGTCGAGTAGGAGAACGCCCAGATCGAGACGGCAACGGCAAAGCTGCCATAGACCGTGTTCTTGTCCGGATCGATCAACAGAGATTTCGGAATCTTCATCTCGGTAGCAGTTTTCCGTCCTTGCAGCTCAATGCTGATTTCATGGGCCGCTCATGGGCCGATCCATCGGATCGATGGGAGCCTCCCCTGCAGGCGCTCGCATTGTGCAGTGCAATATAGAGCATCCGGCGCCGCCTGTCACCCAGATGACAACCGGGCGTCCAATTGCCCGTTATTGGCCCATCACAAGCTGTCGGAGGCTGCAAGTCCGTGCTTGAACTTGTCCGCCGTTGACTTCACATTCGCCGCCGATTGGGAGGAACCTACATGCCGATGAGTTTCGCGGGACGATTTGCCGGACGATCTGCTGTTATCACCGGCGGCGCCTCAGGCATCGGCCTGGCCGTCGCGCAAAGGATCACTGACGAAGGCGGGCGTGTTTCGGTCTGGGATCGCGATGCCGCCCAGATCGAGCAGGCCAAGGCCATTGTTCCAGGCCTGCACAGCGTCACCCTCGACGTCGCCGACCCCGTAGCGGTCGAAGCCGCCGCCGGAGAGACGATCGAAGCGCTTGGCGCGGTCGATGTCCTTGTCACCAGTGCCGCCATCACCGGACCGAACATGACGACCTGGGGGTATTCGGTGGAGGATTGGTGCCGGGTCATCGACATCAACATCAACGGCGTCTTCTTCTGCAACAAGGCGCTGGTCCCGCATATGCTCGAACGCACTTACGGCAGGATCGTCAACATCGCCTCGATTGCCGGCAAGGAAGGTAACCCGAATGCCTCGGCCTACAGCACCTCCAAGGCGGCGGTGATCGGCATGACCAAATCGCTCGGCAAGGAACTGGCCAAGACCAAGGTGACGGTGAACTGCGTCACGCCGGCGGCTGTGCGCACCGCGATCTTCCAGCAGATGAGCCAGCAGCACATCGACTTCATGCTGTCCAAAATACCGATGGCGCGGTTCGGCGAGGTCGAGGAGGTGGCGGCGCTGATTTGCTGGATCGCATCCGAGGAATGCTCGTTCACGACGGCTGCCGTCTTCGACGTCTCCGGCGGCCGGGCGACCTACTGAGGCGGGCCGGACGCAAACAGCCCGACCGGATCGCTGCGCCTCAGTCGTGAAGCTCCCGCGAGATCGGCGGGCCGATCGAAAAATCGCTGAATGTCACTTCGAATCCCTCGCGCTGCGGCGAGCAGCACATCATGCCGACATCGACCGTTTTCGACGGCGGGAAATAGGCAAGCCGCACCGGTTTCCAGTGCTTGTCCGTCGCGTCCAGATACTGGACGCGGATCGTCTCGGCATGGCGCGTCAAGCGGATCCTGATGCCGTCCGGATCGGCCGGAATATTGGCCAGCGACCAGTCGGAGGCATCGTTGGTGACGACGACGGAAAAATACATCAGCCCGTCGGTGTATTCGATGCCGGCCTTGATCCAGTGCGTTTCGCTCAGCCGGACCATAAGTCCGGCTTGGTCGTAAAGTACCTCATAGTGCCCCTTGACCGTGACTTCGGCGCTGAAATCGCCATCGACCTCACGATAGAGGAAATGGCCATCGTCGCGCCAGAAGCCGTAGAACGTCTCGCGCCAGAAGTCGGTCTCCTTGCCGGTCCGCACATGCACCGTATTGTCGCCGAACTGGTGGTGCGGCGGCGGATTGAGCCAGGTCAGGTCCGTATTTTCAGATGCCATCGATTTGCTCGCCTGCCCAGCTGGTCCCGGATGAGTGCCGCCGTGATCAGCCAGCGAAGGTATAGGCGGTCTTCACGGTGGTGTAGAACTCCGCGGCGTAACGGCCCTGCTCGCGCGGGCCATAGCTCGATCCCTTGCGTCCGCCGAAAGGCACGTGGAAGTCGACGCCCGCCGTCGGCAGGTTGAGCATGACCATGCCGGCTTCCGAATTGCGCTTGAAATGGGTGGCGTGCTTGAGGCTCGAGGTGCAGATGCCGGACGTCAGCCCGAACGGCGTGTCGTTGGCCACGACAAGCGCCTCGTCATAATCCTTGACGCGGATGACGTTGGCGACCGGTCCGAAAATCTCCTCGCGCGAGATGCGCATGGCGTTGGTGGTTTCGGTGAACAGCGCCGGTTGCAAGTAGAAGCCGCGGGTTTCGCGATCGAGCCGCTCGCCGCCGAAAGCAAGATCGGCACCTTCCTGACGGCCGATGGCGATATAGTCCTCGTCCTGTTTGAGCTGGCTCTGGTCGACCACCGGCCCGATCTGGGTCTTGGCATCGAGGGCGTCGCCGATGACCAGCTTGCCCAGGCGATCTTTCATCGCCTCGACGAAACGGTCGTGAATGCTGTCCGTGACCACCAGGCGGGACGACGCCGTGCAGCGCTGGCCGGTCGAGAAGTAGGCACCGTTGACGGCGCAATCGACGGCGACTGCTAAGTCGGCGTCGTCGAGCACGACAAGCGGGTTCTTGCCGCCCATTTCGAGCTGAAATTTGCGCATGTGCTCGACACTAGCGGCGGCGACGCGCTTGCCGGTGCCGACCGAGCCGGTGAAGGTGATGGCGTTGAGGTCAGGACTGTCGAGCATCGCCTGGCCGACCACCGAACCTTTGCCCATCACCAGGTTGAGCACACCCTTGGGCAGTCCGGCGCGGTGCAGGATGTCGACGATTGTCCAGGCGCTCTCCGGAACGAGTTCCGCCGGCTTGAAGACGATGGTGTTGCCGTAGGCCAGCGCCGGAGCGATTTTCCAGGCCGGGATGGCGATCGGGAAATTCCACGGCGTGATAATGCCGACCACGCCGACCGCTTCGCGGGTGATCTCGACGCCGACGCCGGGCCGCACGCTCGGCACCAGCTCGCCCGACAGGCGCAGCGTCTCGCCGGCGAAGAAGTCGAATATCTGGGCAGCCCGCACAGTCTCGCCGATACCTTCGACCAGCGTCTTGCCTTCCTCGCGCGCCAACGCCCGGCCGATTTCATCTTTCCGCGCGGTGATCTCGTCCGACGCCTTCCTCAGCACCGCATGCCGTGCCAGCAGGCCGGATCGGGACCACGCCGGAAATGCCGCTTTCGCCGCCGCGATGGCCTGCCGAACATGCTCCGCGCCCCCCGACGCATATTCGCCGACTACGTCGTCGAGATTGGACGGGTTGATGTTGCGGGAGCCGGCATCGCCTACCCACTCGCCATCGATGAGGTTCTTTCGAAACGGGATCATGTCGCTGTCTTCCTTGTCGTCCTTCGATCGCCGTCTATCTGGACCACCGACCGCCGCACCGCAAGGCCGAAGAAGGCAAACTTCTCCTGCTCGACAGGCATGTGATAGGTGTCGGTGGGGGAAAGACGATTCTAGTGTGGTGCGACGCGGATCGCACGGGAGGAAAAATATCATGTCCGACAGCGCCTTGCCGCTGGTGATCAGCGCACCCGAACCACGCACGCTCGACCTGATCTTCACGCCGGCTGCGCTGACGAAATTTCGATCGAAATACCGCATCGTCGAAACGTCGCCCGAAGATGTCAGAGCCCTGCCGGCCGATATCCTTGCCGAGGCCCGCTACATCGTCGGCCAGCCGCCGATCGCACCGGAGGCACTGGAAAAAATGAAGGCGCTGCGCTGCATCTTCAATGTCGAGAGCAACCTCATAAACAACATGCCCTATGAGACGCTGTTTTCGCGCGGCATCCATGTCGTCACCACCGGCCTGGTGTTTGCCGAACCCGTCGCCGAGCTCGGCCTCGCCATGGCGCTCAACCTCGCCCGCGGCATCGTCGACGCCGATCTCGCGTTTCGTCAGGGCAAGGAATTGTGGGGCGGCGACGGCAACCGGACGGCGCGGCTTCTTTCCGGCGCGGATGTCGGCATTATCGGCTTCGGCGATCTTGGCCGCGCGCTCAACCGGCTGCTGTCGGGCTTTCGCACGCGGACAAAAGTCTTCGACCCGTGGCTGCCGCCGTCGATCCTGATCGAAAATGGCGTCGAGCCGGCCCCTCTCGACGACGTTCTGTCGAACAGCGATTTCGTCTTCGTCGTCGCTTCGGTGACCAGCGAAAACCAGGGTTTCCTCGGTGCCGACGCGTTTGCCAGGATGCGCAAGGGAGCCGCTTTCATTTTGCTCAGCCGGGCCGGCGTGGTCGATTTCCCGGCACTGATGGATGCTGTCCGCAGCGGCCATATCGTCGCCGCCAGCGATGTCTTTCCGGAGGAGCCACTGGCGCGGGATCACCCGGTCCGCACATTGCCGGGGTTCCTGCGCTCCGCCCATAGGGCCGGCGCGCTCGACATCGCCTTCAAGCGGATGGGCGACATGGTGCTGGAAGACATGGACCTGATCGACCGCGGCCTGCCGCCGATGCGTTCGAAGCGGGCCGAGCGTGAGACCGTTTCGCGAATGCGTTCGAAGCCGGTCGACAAGAATTAAGCCGTCTGCCGACGGTCGCACATGCTCAGAGGGTGAAGGACCAAAACAGGCAGGCCAGTGTCGCTGCGGCGAAGACGACGAAGAACAGGCTTCGCAACAGGATGTTGCGGCGCAGCTCGTTGATGAAGAGATGACATCCGACGACGGCTGCGACAAACAGGAACCGCCAGTTCAGCAGTGCCGAGAGCACATCGCGCTGACCGAAAGCAAATCTGGCGGCGAGACATCCAATGATGACCGCAGACAACACGATGACCGTCCAGAAGATCGCATCGGCGGCATGTGTCAGGACGATGCCGGCGAGCCTGATCGGCAGAACCATCATCAGCAGTGCACTGAAAAAATAGACCGCCGCGAGCGGAATGAACGCCGCCGCATCGGCGACCTCGCTCAGGCGCTTGGCGCCGATCGCGCCATAGGGATAGCCATGCCTGGCCACCGCCAGGCTGAGTGCCATCAGCAACGCCGTCAGCACGGCGGCAAGCGCGAATGAGGTCAGGGCTTTGCTCATGGGGTTCCCGTTCCGAGCGAATCGAAGTCAGAACGTTGGTAGCCCATGGTTTGTAAATTGCTAGTAAGCATCATGCAGCGGCGCGGCGGAGTTCCTCGGCGCATTCACTCCGCAGCTTGCAGACGCCGCCCGTCGATAATGGTCTTGATCTCGGCGCGGCAAGAGCCGCAATTGGTGCCGGCGTGAAGGACCGCGCCGATCGCCACGACGCTGGTACAGCCCCCGCGCACCGCTTCCGCGATCTGGTTGGCACCGACCCCGAAACAGGCGCAGACGACGGCACCGCGGTCGACGCTTTTGCCGCCCGGTCGCCCGGCGACAATGGCCAACCGCGCCTGCCGATCGGCATGGTCAGCACCCAGTTGTTCGACCGCCCAGCCGCGCGACACAGCTACCGGGGCAGGCGCAAGATAGAGCGCACCGACCAGCCGACCGCCCGCGAAACGGGCGAAGCGATGGTGCCCGCCGGCGATGTCGTGATAAGCGAGCGTCTCCCCTTCCATGCCTAACAGGGAGGCGGCAAACGCGGTCCAGTCGCGGCTGTCCTGCAGCGCGATTTCGAGGCGCCAGCCGTTGAGACAGCGGGCGAGGCTCCAGTAATCGGCGTCCATGGATGCGGGCTTTTCGGCGAGCACGGCGAAGCCGAAGGCTGTGGCGGCGAACCGCTCGACGCGGGCGGCAACGTTCTTCGAGGCCGGCTGGCCTGAAATCGCATCGGTCGTCGGCGCGACCAATGCATCGATGCGCGCGCGGGCGGAGAACTGATCCGTCCAGTGCATCGGTACGAATACGGAGCCATGGCGTTGGCGCACCGTCACCAGCGCGCGGACCAGCACCTCGCCATGGGCAGTCGAGACGCGCACGATGTCGGCATCGCCGATACCGTAGTGCTGCGCATCCGCTGGGTGGATTTCGACGAACGGTTCGGCCATGTGCTGCGACAGGCGCGGGCTCTTGCCGGTCCGCGTCATGGTGTGCCAATGGTCGCGCACGCGCCCGGTGTTGAGCACCAACGGGTAGTCCGCGCTGGTGCCGGTTTGTGCGGCTGGGCGGATGGCAATGAAGCGCGCCTTGCCGTCGGGCGTGTAGAAATTGCCGTTGGCGAAGAAGCGAACGGGCTCACGTCGCGTCGTACCGACCCCCTCTGGCCTACCGGCCATCTCCCCCTCAAGGCGGGAGATCGGCAGCGTCTGCGACCCGCCCGCTCCTGAAACGTCTGAAATTGGTGAAGGCCTTGGTGGCGGCTGATCTCCCCCCTCGAGGGGGAGATGGCCGGCAGGCCAGAGGGGGTCGGCACGACCGGGCTCCACCTCGTTGGAGCGACCCGGAAAAGTCGAGACTTCACCACCGACCCCACCCCGTCCCGCTTGTTTCGCTTCGCTCAACGCGCGTGCCGACCCTCCCCTCGAGGGGGAGGGTGAGGCCGGCGCCGGCCATTGGAATGGCGCCAACTCCTCGTAGGTCTCTGCACCGATATCGCCATACGCGCCGATATCAAAATCGCGCGAGCCGTCATTATCGAAGCCCGACAACGCCGCGTGCTCGGCGAAGATGTCGGCCGGCGACACATGCGAAAACGCCTCGCCAAAGCCCATCCGCTTGGCGACTTCAGCGATGATCCACCAATCTGGCCTTGCCTCGCCGGGCGTGGCCAAAAAAGCCCGCTGGCGCGAGATACGGCGCTCCGAATTGCTGACGGTGCCGTCCTTCTCGCCCCACGCCGCCGCCGGCAGCCGGACATGGGCATGGCGGACCGTATCGGTCTCGCCCAGCACGTCCGAGACCACGACGAACGGGCAGGCCTTGATCGCCGCTTCGACGGCATCGGCATCCGGCATCGAATCGACGGGGTTGGTTGCCATGATCCACAGCGCCTTGATGTGTCCGTCGGCGACCGCTTGGAACATCTCGACGGCCTTGAGCCCAGGCTTTTGTGCAATGACCGGCGCATTCCAGAAGCGCTGCACGCGGTTGCGGTGCTCGGGGTTCTCGATCTCCATATGGGCGGCCAGCATGTTGGCCATGCCGCCGACCTCGCGGCCGCCCATGGCGTTGGGCTGGCCGGTCACCGAGAACGGCCCGGCGCCGGGCTTGCCGATACGGCCGGTGGCCAGATGGCAGTTGATGATGGCATTAACCTTGTCGGTGCCCGAAGACGACTGGTTCACGCCCTGGCTGTAGACTGTGACCGTCTTCGCCGTCGCGGCAAACAGGCCGTAGAAACGGGCCAGTTCGTCCTCACTGAGACCCGTGGCAGCCGCGATGCCGGCGAGATCGAGCGCCGAGGCGGCGAAGAGCGCTTGCCCGAAGCCGGTCGTGTGCCCGGTAATATAGGCGCGATCCAGTGCATTATGCTGGCCGAGATAGGCGAGCAGCCCCGTGAACAAAGCGACGTCGCCATCGGCCGCGATCGCCAGATGCATGTCCGCGATATCCGATGTCATGGTGCGGCGTGGGTCGATCAGCACCACCTTCATCTCGGGCCGCTTTTCCCGGGCGGCGGCAATGCGCTGGTAGAGCACCGGATGGCACCAGGCGAGATTGGAGCCGACCAGCACGATGAGGTCGGCAAGTTCCAGATCCTCGTAATTTCCCGGCACCGTGTCCGAGCCAAAGGCGCGGCGGTGGCCGGCGACCGACGAGGCCATGCACAGGCGCGAATTGGTGTCGATATTGGCCGAGCCGATGAAGCCCTTCATCAGCTTGTTGGCGACGTAGTAGTCCTCGGTCAGCAACTGGCCGGAAACATAAAAGGCGACCGAATCGGACCCGTGCTCGGCGATGGTTTGCAAGAAGGTCGAAGCGACAAGGTCGAGCGCTTGGTCCCAATCGGCGGGGCGACCGTGGATCTCCGGGTATAGCAACCTGCCGTCGAGGTCGATGGTCTCGGCCAGCGCCGAGCCCTTGGAGCAGAGCCGGCCGAAATTCGCCGGGTGGTCGGGGTCGCCGCGAACGGTTATTTCACCGTCCGCGGCGACCTTCGCCAGCACGCCGCAACCCACCCCACAATAGGGGCAGGTGGTCCTCACCTCGCGCGCTTCATCAATCTGCATGGTTCACGCCGCGCGGCTGGCCAGCGCTTCCAGCGCAATGAACAGCCGCTCGCCGTCGATCCGCACCGCAATGGTGCGCACCGCGCCCTCGTCGGCGCCGAGCGCCTTGCCTGTCTCCAGGGAGATCACCCAATTGTGCAAGGGACAGGTCACCGCCGTGCCATGGACGATGCCCTGGCTGAGCGGCCCGCCCTTGTGCGGGCAATGGTCGTCGATGGCGAAGACTTGATCGTCGGCCGTGCGGAAGACGGCGATCTTGCCTTCGGGCGTGGCGACGCAGCGCGCACCACGACGCGGAATGTCAGACAGGGAGCCGATCGATACCCAATTCATGTGGCCATACCTCTTTTGCACGTGTTCTTGTCCGAAAACCGCATTCCACTTTTCGGGAACACGCGCCTACTCCGCCGCCTGCGCAAAGCCGACCGAAGCCATCGGCCGGAATTCATGCTTGTCCTTGCCGGAAGCACGTTCCGACCACGGATCGACCTGGGCGAATTTCTGCGAGAAGACGAAGCGGTCGAAATAGGCTTTGCGCTTCTCGCCATCGTCCAGGATCTGGCGCTTGATCTCGGCGATGCCGACGCGCTTGGCCCATTTGTAGATACGTTCGAGATAGCGGCCCTGCTCGCGGTACATCTGCGTCAACGCCACGATATGCTCCAGCGCCTCGTCCTCGGTCTTGACCAGGCCGAGCACTTCGGTGCCCTTGATATCGAGGCCGGCGGCGCCGGCGAAATGGATCTCGTAGCCGCTATCGACGCAGATCACGCCGACATCCTTGCAGGTCGCCTCGGCGCAGTTTCGCGGACAGCCCGACACCGCCATCTTGACCTTGGCCGGGGTCCACGAGCCCCACATGAATTTTTCGATACGGATGCCCAAGCCGGTCGAATCCTGCGTGCCGAACCGGCACCAGTCGGAGCCGACGCAGGTCTTCACTGTGCGCAGTCCCTTGGCATAGGCGTGGCCGGAGACGAAGCCGGCCTGGCCGAGATCGGCCCATACCGCCGGCAGGTCTTCCTTGCGGATTCCGAGCATGTCGATGCGCTGGCCGCCGGTGACCTTGACCATCGGGATCTCGAACTTGTCGACGACGTCGGCGATGGCGCGCAATTCGGCGGCGTTGGTGACGCCGCCCCACATTCGCGGCACTACCGAATAGGTGCCGTCCTTCTGGATATTGGCGTGGACGCGCTCGTTGATGAAGCGCGACTGGTAGTCGTCGGCGTATTCGTCAGGCCAGTCGCAGACGAGATAATAGTTTAGCGCCGGCCGGCACTTGGCGCAGCCGCAGGAGGTCTTCCATTCCAGTTCCTGCATGACGGCGGGAATGGTCTTCAGGCCCTTGGCCTTGATCAGCCGGCGGACGTCGTCATGGCCAAGCGCGGTGCAACTGCACATCGGCTGGACGGCCGCGGGGTTGTATTTGTCGCCGATGGTCAGCACCATCAGCTTTTCGACCAGCCCGGTGCAGGAGCCGCAGGAGGCCGACGCCTTGGTGTGGGCGCGCACGTCATCGAGCGAGGTCAGGCCCTTGGCCGTGATCGCGCCGGTGATCTTTCCCTTGCATACGCCGTTGCAACCGCAGATTTCCGCATCATCCGGCAAGGCTGCAACGGCCGCCATAGGGTCCAGGGGGGCGCCTCCCTGGTAGGACTGGCCGAAGATGAGCGTGTCGCGCATCTCGGATATGTCGGTCTGCTTCTTCTTGAGGTCGTTGAACCAGGCGCCGTCCGCCGTCTCGCCATAAAGCACCGTGCCGATGATGCGGTCATCCTTGAGCACCAGGCGCTTGTAGACGCCGGCCGCGGCATCGCGCAGCACGATCTCCTGGCGATCATCGCCTTCGGCGAAGTCGCCGAGAGAGAACAGCTCGATGCCGGTGACCTTGAGCTTGGTCGGCGTGTCCATGTGGACGAAAGCCGCCGCCTCGTTGCCGGCCAGATGGCTGGCGGCGACACGCGCCATCTCGTAGAGGGGCGCGACCAGCCCGTAGACCTGGCCGTTGATCTCGGCGCATTCGCCGATTGCGTAGATGTCGGGATCGTTGCTGCGCATGCCGGCGTCGACGACGATGCCGCGGTTGACTGCAATGCCGGCTTCCTTCGCCAGCGCCGCATTCGGCCTGATGCCCACCGCCATGACGACAAGCGTCGCCGGGATGATGGTGCCGTCGGCAAGCTCCACCCGCTCGACCTTGCCGTTGCCTGATATCGCCTGGGTGTTTGCCTTGGTGATGACCTTGATCCCGCGCTGCTCGACAGCGCGCTGCAGGAGATAGCCGGCGGCCGGATCGAGCTGACGCTCCATCAGCGTTGGCATGACATGCAGCACGGTGACGTCCATGCCTTGCGAATTCAAGCCCGCTGCTGCCTCGAGCCCGAGCAGGCCGCCGCCGATGACCACCGCCTTGGCCCGCGACTGGGCGGCCAGCATCATGGCGCGGACGTCGTCGAGATCGCGATACGTGAGCACGCCCGGCAGGTCATGACCGGGCACCGGAATGATGAACGGCACCGAGCCGGTGGCGATGACGAGCTTGTCATAGGGCTCGGTCACGCCATGATCGGAGGTGACGGTCTTTGCCTGCCGGTCGATGGCGACGATCTTGTGACCCTTGTAGAGGGTGATGCCGTGCTTGATGTACCAGCCGTCGCCATGGATGATGATCTCCTCATAGGCCTTTTCGCCCGACAGAACCGGCGACAGCATGATGCGGTCGTAGTTCACGCGCGGCTCGGCGTTGAAGATGGTGACCTGGTAGCGCCCAGGCGCCTTTTCCAGGAGGTGCTCCAGCATGCGCCCAGGGGCCATGCCGTTGCCGATGATAACGAGTTTCTCGGTCATGTCCTGATCCACTCCGGTCTCACTCAGCCGCGTAGGAAAGGCCTGAAGCTTCGTCAGACGCCGTGCGCTCCATCCGCCGGATGGAAAAATGCATCCAGGCAAAGCAGGTGGCGACGATGACGAAGAGCAGCATGAAGCAGCTCGACCAGACGCCGGTGAGGTCGTTGAGCGCGCCGAAGACGATTGGCAGGATAAAGCCGCCGAGCCCGCCAATCATGCCGACAACGCCGCCGACCGCGCCGACACTCTGCGGATAGTAAGCCGGGATGTGCTTGTAGACGGCAGCCTTGCCAAGGCTCATGAAGAAGCCGAGCACACAGGCAACGGCTATGAAGGCGAGCGGGCCGACCTCGAAATGGAAGGCGATCGGCCCGCTGACACCGCGCACGACGTAGTCTGCCGAGGGGAGAGACAGAACGAGAGTCGCGGCGGCACTGACAGCGAAGGTCCAGTAGAGCACGGTGCGGGCGCCGATCCGGTCGGAAAGCACGCCGCCATAGGCGCGGAAAATACTTGCCGGAATTGAATAGGCCGCGCCGATCATGCCGGCGGTCGCAAGCCCGAAGCCGTAGACGCCGATCAGGTAGCGGGGCAGCCACAGCGAGAGCGCCACGAATGCACCGAAGGCGAAGAAATAATAGAAGGCGAAACGCCAGACCTGCAGGTTCTTGAGCGGCGCGAATTCCTGCAAGAAGCTTCCCGCGGGTGCAGCCTTGCCGACGCGACGCTCGCGGATGACCGGATCGTCGCCGGTCGTGAACCAGAAGACGGCGGCCATGACGACGAGTGCTGCCGCCCAGATCAGCGCGACCGACTGCCAGCCCCAGGACAGAAGCACGAACGGTGCCAGGAACTTGGTGACCGCGGCGCCGACATTGCCGACACCGAAAATGCCAAGCGCCGTGCCCTGCTTGCCGGCCGGGAAGAAGCGCGAGACATAGGCGACACCGACGGCGAAGGAACCGCCGGCGAGCCCAACGCCTAGCGCAGCGACCAGCATCTGCCCGTAGGTGTGCGCAAAAGCGAGCAGAAAGGTCGCGACCGCCGCCGCAAGCATGGTCGCGGTGTATACCAGCCGTCCGCCAAAACGGTCGGTCCAGACACCGAGTACCATACGTACGAGCGAGCCGGTGAGGATCGGCGTGCCGACGAGCAAGCCGAATTCCGTCTCGTTCAGTCCAAGCTCCTGCTTTATGCGAATGCCGATGATTGAAAATATCGTCCACACCGCGAAGCAGACGGTGAAGGCGATAGTGGACATGACAAGCGCCTGCCGGGGAGCACTGTCCTGGCTGGGCGCGGCTGGGAGATTTGCGGTCATTTTCTGGCTCCGGTCAGCGGCGTGGGAGGCACCGCCCTTGTCCTGTTCGTTCGCGACTGTCAGCGGCGCGGCATCGCCGCCAGCGCGCTAGCGGCCGGAAAATCGCGGTGCGTGAAGTCCTCGAGGGACGCGCAAGTTCCGATCCGTTTCATCATCGTCGTCTCCGGTTGGGCGCCGCTTGGACCAGCGCCGTCGATTGCGTCAAAACAAAAAAGCCGCCGGCCAGGTCTTCGCGTCCGGCGTTCCGGGAGCGTGTGGACCTGAGCGGCAGCTTTGCCTGTGGCGCCCGCCATTGGACGCCGTGTCACTTGGCCCTTGCGGACCTACATTTTGAAAAGCAGGAAGCGTGCCAATTCGTCAGCGCTCTGAATTATCGAATGAAATCAATGAGAACCGCAGCCGCGCGACTTTTGGCCAAGCTCGGCAGCGGATCAAGATTAGTCAGAATGCCTTGCACAGCAGCATAATATTTGTGCAATGCGGTAGATTGCCCATTGCCGATGCAGATTGCCAATGATGATGACGAGTTTTCCGGTTACTGCCTTACTCCGCGGCTTCGACGAAGCGGTGACGTTCGTAGAGGAATTTCAGCACCGCCTCGCGGCAGCGCAAGAAAGTGCGGTCGGAGGAAAGCTCGATGCGCCGGCGCGGCCGGGCCAGCGGCACGGCAAGAACCTCGCCGATCGTTGCCGCCGGGCCGTTGGTCATCATGACGATGCGGTCGGACAACAGCACCGCCTCGTCGACATCGTGGGTGATCATGATCGTCGTCGAGCCGAGCCGGGAATGGATATCCATCACCGCGTCCTGAAGATGGGCGCGCGTCAGCGCGTCGAGCGCGCCGAAGGGCTCGTCGAGCAGCAGGATCTTTGGCTCCATGGCCAGCGCCCGGGCGATGCCGACGCGCTGCTTCATGCCGCCCGATATCTCCGCCGGACGTTTGTCCTTGGCATGCGCCATCTGCACGAGATCCAGATTGCGCATGATCCAGTCATGCCGTTCGGCCCGGCTCTTCCTCCGGCCAAAGACCTTCGATACTGCCAAATTGATGTTTTCGTAGACGGTCAGCCATGGCAGCAGGCTGTGGTTCTGGAACACCACGGCGCGTTCGGGGCCGGGGCTGTCGACCTCCTTGTCTTCGAGCAGCACGGCGCCGGCCGAGACCTTGGTCAGCCCGGCGATCAGGTTGAGCAAGGTCGACTTGCCGCAGCCTGAATGGCCGATGATCGAGACGAATTCGCCCTTATCGATGGTGAGGCGGATGTCCTTCAGGACGTCGCTGACCTGGGTGCCGCGGGCGAAGGATTTGTCGATGTGGTCGAGCTTCAGATAGGCCGTCATGGCGCTCTCCTCACTTTGCCGTTGTGCCGCGGGTGACGAAGACGCCGACCGCCGCGACCAGGCGGTCGAGGCAGAAACCGGTGACACCGATATAGGCGAGCGCGACGATGATGTCGGGCAGGCGCGACGAGTTCCAGGCGTCCCAGATGAAGAAGCCGATGCCGACGCCGCCGGTCAGCATTTCGGCGGCGACGATGGCCAGCCACGACAGGCCGATGCCGATCCGCAAGCCGGTGAAGATGTAAGGCGCGGCCGCCGGCACCATGATCTTCACGAAGAACTCGAACTGGTTGAGCCGGAGTATACGGGCGACGTTGCGGTAGTCCTCGGGGATGTTGCGGACACCGACCGCGGTGTTGATGATGATGGGCCAGATCGAGGTGATGAAGATGACGAAGATCGCCGACGGGCTGGAATCGCGGAACGCCGCCAGCGACAGCGGCAGCCAGGCGAGCGGCGGCACCGTGCGCAGGATCTGGAAGACCGGATCGAGGCCGCGCATCGCCCAGATCGACTGGCCGACGAGGGCGCCGAGCGCGACGCCGACGATTGCCGCCAGGCCGAAGCCCATGGCGACGCGCTGCAGCGACATCAGCACCCGCCAGGCGAGCCCGATATCCTGCGGGCCGTTATCGAAGAACGGATGGGCGATCAGGTCATAGGCCTCGTTCCACACCTGGCTCGGCGGTGGCAGGCTGGCTGTGGGCGACGAACAGGCGACCTGCCAGACGACGAGCATGATGGTGATGACAATGACCGGCGGCACCAGCGTGCTGGCCAGCCTGGCGCCGATCGCGGCCGGGTCGAAGCGGCGCCGCGCCCTGGCGGTGAAAGCGATGACCTCGGCGGGCTTGGCCGGCGCGGGGAACGGCTTCACCTTGCTGTCCTCGATGGCTTGGATAGACATTTTTTCGAAAAACTCCTTGGCGGCACGCAAGGCAGGCGGCGCTGCCGCCGCCTGCCGCGCATCTATGTCAGGCCGACACCTTGATCTTCAGGCTGTCGAGATAGGCCGACGGGTTCTCCGGATCGAAGATCTTGCCGTCGAAGAAGGTTTCGGGGCCGCGCGACGACGACGTCGGAATATCGGCCGCGGCGACACCAAGATCCTTGGCCGCCTCGCGCCACAGATCCTCACGGTTGACCTGGCCGACCAGCGCCTTGATGTCGGTGGTCGGCGCGAACTTGCCCCAGCGAATGTTCTCGGCGAGGAACCAGCTGTCGTGGCTCTTGAAGGGATAGGACACGCCGCCCTGCCAGAACTTCATATAGAGGTCGGTGCCGTTGGCGACGCGGCCATTGCCGTAGTTGATGTCGCCCTTGAGGCGGCCGATGATGTCGGCGGTCGGCACGTTCATCCACTGCCGCTTGCCGATGATGGCGGCCATCTCGCCCTTGTTTTCTTTTGCTTCGCACCATTGCTGGGCCTCCATGACGGCCATCAGGATCGCCTTGGTGGCGTTCGGGTACTTGTCGATGAAGGCGGCGCGCAGGCCGAGCGCCTTTTCCGGATGGCCCTTCCACAGTTCGCCCGTGGTGGCGGCGGTGAAGCCGACGCCCTGATGGACGAGCTGCTCGTTCCACGGCTCGCCGACGCAGAACACGTCCATGTTGCCGACCTTCATGTTGGCGACCATCTGCGGTGGCGGCACGACGATGGTCGAGACGTCCTTGTCGGGATCGATGCCGCCGGCGGCCAGCCAGTAGCGCAGCCAGAGGTCGTGCGTTCCGCCCGGGAAGGTCATGGCGGCCTTGACCTCCTTGCCCGACGCCTTCTTGGCGGCGAAGGCTTCCTTCAGCTTGGAGGCGTCGAGACCGACGCCGGTGCCGGCATATTCCTGGGCGACGGAAATGCCCTGGCAGTCGTAGTTGAGCCGCGCCACGATCGCCATCGGCAGCGGCTGGTTGTTCTGCGTCACCTTGCCGGTGTGCATCAGATAAGGCATCGGCGTCAGGATATGGGCACCGTCAATGCCGTTGGCTTCGCCGCCGAGCACCAGATTGTCGCGCGTTGCGCCCCACGAGGCCTGCTTGAGCACCTCGACATCGGGCATGCCGAATTTCTCGAACAGGCCTTTCTCCTTGGCAATCATCAGCGGCGCGGCGTCGGTCAGCGCAATGAAGCCGAGCTTGGCGCCGGTGACTTCCGGCGCGGCGGGCGCCGCATAGGCGCCGGAGGGCAGCAGCGCACGCGCAGCGGCCAGCGTTGCCGCGGTGGCCGCGCTGATCCTCAGGAAATCGCGGCGGCTGATCGCCGTCTGCGCGGGATGGCTCTTGATGCGTTTCGTCATCGTCATCTCCGGTTGGGCGCGGCTTGGATCTGCGCCGTCGATTGCGTGAAAACAAAAAAGCCGCCGGCCAGGCCTCGCGCGTCCGTCCATCCGGGATCGCGTGTTGACCTGAGCGGCAGCTTTGCCTGTAGCGCCCGCCATTGGACGCGTATTCCGTGACTCGAGAAGAGTCTGCCTTTTACAAAGCAGGAACCGTGCCAGTTTCGGAATGGATGAGAAACATCAATGATATCAATTATGTGCCAAAATCGCCGGCGCCCCGGCCCGCCGGGCGAGCAAGCCAAAGATTGTTCATTAGCGCCGTTGCACGCACATTTTTTGTGCAGTGCACAAGAATGGCGCGGAAATGATCAGGCTTCGGCGCGCGACAACTTCTGGCTCGCAATGTAGGCGTCGATCTCGTCGGGATCGAAGATCTGGCCATCGAAGAAACCGTCGGGACCGAGCACCAGGCTTGCCCCCGCCGAACCAACTGGAGTCGCGGCCTTCAGCGCGCCCTCGACCTTGGCATTGGCACCGGGAAGCGCCACGCCAAGCGGCTTCAACGCCGAGCGGTAGAGATCGGGACGGTAGCAGTCGCGGGCAATAGCGAGGTTTTCCGGCGTGTGCGCGACATGCCCCCAGCGCACCATCTGCGTGTAGAACCACAGCGCATGGCTCTTCCACGGGAAGTTCGCCGCCTTGTCGAAGGGCAGGAAGAAGTCGTCGACGCTCAGTTCCGCGCCGCCGCCGAGCGCAAGATGGCCGCTGAGGATCGACATCTGCAGCGCCGGCGCCAAGCCAAGGAAAGCCGGCTGCGCCATCAGGGCCGCGAGTTCGCCGCGGTTCGCCGGATCCTGGCACCAGCGCGCCGCATGATGCAGCGCGCGCAGCAGGGCCGAAAGCGCGTCCGGCTGTTTTTCCGCCCAGGCCTTGCGCACGCCGACGACTTTCTCCGGGCTGGTCTTCCAAATGGCCGCCTTGACCGTGGCGATGCGGCCGGTGCCGGCGACGACCGAGGCGCTGTTCCAGGGTTCGCCGACGCAGTAGCCGTCGATCCTGCCGGCAGCGAGCGCGTCCGCCATGAAGGGGGGCGGCACGATGACGATTTCGATTTCACGCGATGGGTCGATGCCGCAGGCGGCGAGCCAGTAGCGCAGTTCGTAATTGTGTCCGGAGTGCGGATGGACGACGGCGAAGCGAAGCGGATCGCCGCCGGCATTTGCCCGTTCACGAATCAGCGCCCCCAACACCCTGCCGGCCCGCGCCGGATCGAGGTCGGGTCGGGCGCCGTGCGCGGCCATGCCCGCCCAGACCGCGTTCGAAACCGTCACGCAATTGCCGCCGAGGCCGAGCGAAAACGGCACGACCGTATCGGAAGCGAGCGGCGTCAGCCCCAGATTGCAGGCGATCGGCATCGGCCCCAGCATATGCGCCAGATCGAAATGGCCGATGGCGATGCGGTCGCGGATGTTGGCCCAGGACGTTTCCCGGTTGAGCGTGAGGTCGATGCCTTCGCGCAAGGCGAAGCCGATTTCCTTCGCCGCGACAAGGACAGCGCTGTCGAAGAGCGGCATGAAGCCAGCATTGATCCGGTGCTCGGCCGCCATTCTCAACTCTCCTCGGGATCCAGAAGGCCTGCCGCCGTCACCAGGCTCTGGGCGATTTCGCCGATCTTGCGGTTCTGGTTCATGGCGGTCTTGCGCAGCAGCGTATAGGCCGCGTCCTCCGACAGGCCGCGCGACTTCATCAGTATGCCCTTGGCGCGATCGATCACCTTGCGGCTTTCCAATTCGCTGCGGGCCTCTTCCAGTTCGCGCGCCATGCGCGAAAACGCGTTGAAGCGGCTGATCGCCATGTCGAGGATCGGCTTGACCCGCTCCTGGCGCAGGCCGTCGACGACATAGGCCGACACCCCGGCTTCCACCGCTGCCTCGATCGAAGCCTGGTCCGAGCGGTCGACGAACATGGCGATCGGCCGCTTCACCACGCGCGAAAGCTGGAACATGTTTTCGAGCATGTCGCGGTTGGGATTCTCGAGGTCGATGACGATGACGTCGGGTTCGATCTCGGCGATCCGCCGCGCTATGCCGGCGACGTTGTGGATGACCGTGACCTGCCGATGCCCGGCCTCCCGCAGCCCCGCTTCGATTATCGAAGCGCGGATGTGGTTTTCATCGATCACCAGGACAGTGAGGGATTTGCGCATCATGCCGCATTTTTTGCGCAGGCGAGGCGATTGTGCAATGCGGCATGGCGAGATTCATGGAAACGAAGGCGGTGCGCCGCCCGAGGGATTGGGAGCGACGGCCGCGGCTACGAACTTGAGGCCGCGACGCTGCTGCCAAGCGGAGCAGTCCATGACAGCTTTGCGCCGCAGATCGGGCGTTATCGCAAACGCTTACCTTACCTGTTAGCAGACATCCGCCACAGCAGTCTTCGTGGGACGCAGTTCCGGGGCCTTGGTCGACGGCGGAGTGCTCAGCAGACGACGCCAAGCAAGGCTGGCGCGGAGCTTCCCACTCAATGGATGTGAACGACCACGTAGCGTCCACCATAAGGCTGATAATACGTGCTGCCACAGTGCCACAACACGGTGCCGTTGATCGAGGTCCTCACACAGGCTGCCGGGAGCCTGGTCACGTAGACGGTCGAACGGCGGATCGTTCGGCGTGTGGTACGCCTGGCGACCCCTGCGGCGCTGCCTGGCGTGAGCGGACGGCCAACTTTCGCCTGCGCGTCGCCAACGAAAGGGGCGAACGGCACAGCCGCGTCGAGCAAACCGCCAAACATTAAGGCGACGACGATTCCGGCAGCACCTGTCAATCTCAAGCTAAGTCTGGTCATTTTATCCTCCCGAAAGCTTACCACTCCACGTGATTAAATCTGCAACCGATGCCCCACGCGCCTGACGCAGGCCTGCGTCGAACCAAAATTAGGGTGGGCCCGTTTCCCGACCTGCGGGCCGAGGCAGCGCGATTTTTAGTAGCTTAGAAGATACTAACTCTCGAATGCGACTTCTATCCGGATTGCGCATATTCCATCGGAACTGCTCGCAATGATAACGCGGCGCAATTTCTCGGCGGACGTTACGCCCTGGTCACGATCTCGCGGCTCGCTTGAGCGTTTCCTTGGGAGATTCACCGAAGAACAGGCGATAATTCGCCGCGAAGCGGCCCAGATGGTTGGCCCCCACGTCCATCGCGATCGTCGTAACGCTCAAGCCGTTTGCACGTGCGGTGGCAAGTAGCCGTCTGGCTTCGTTGAGGCGGAGCGCTCTGATAAATTCGAGCGGGGTTACTGAGAATGTGGTACGAAAAGCGTATTCCAATTGTCGACGGCTGACACCGATTTCCTTGCACAGTCGAATTATGGGTATGTCTTCCCGTATATGGGAGCGAATGAAATCCTCGGCCGCCGACGCTTGTCTGAGATGACGACCCATGGAACCGGTTGTCCCGGTTTCACGACCGGCTGCGCGCGCGAACGCGTCAGCCACCGCTCCTAAATAGTCCACAAACGCGCCTGGAGGCTGCTCCGGCAGAGCCGAATCGGTTGCAACTCTCCCGAGGTGATCCGCCATCGACTTCATCTGGCTTCGGATACTTTGTGCATCGCTGCTCGCAAGCCGAACTGCTGCTGGGCGATCGCTGATCGGCTCCATGATCACCCCGGCAGCAACCGCCTGGATTTCCGTCCAAATCGCGGTCGGAACAATGGCAACTGCGTAGGTGAAGCCGGGCTGGACTGTCGCCGTTACACTCGTGCCAGCCGGGATTGCCAGGATCATGTCGTCTTCGAGTGGGATGCCGCATATTGTAGACCCACAGGCTCGCTCGACGCCCACTAACCCCACGGAGCCTGGATCGAAACCGCCACTAGCGCGGAAAGCGCAATTGAATTGAGGCAGATCGAGCGCCCACTTGCCGGGCGACTGAATCTGCCTGATGCGCGACGGAAGCCAGCCGGGCGAAAGCCTGTCGATCTTCACGGGCAGACCAGAGGCGGCACTGCTAAGCTCGTCAGGGCCAAGCTGCACGTCCCTGTACGAAGGTGATGAAGGCCAGGCGCTCAAAAGAACGTCCTTTGCGCAAAGTGGATAGCGGCACGGTTGTATTAGGTGTAGCTTAGACGCAAATTGCGCGAGATCAATTGCGCGAGATCAATCGACACAAAAATGTCGCGCGACTGGTGGGGACCATGGACGCAGGGATCCCGTTCAGACGGGAGCGCCGAGAACATCGAGCGCTTTCGCCATGGTTATCATACAGCGCTGA
Source organism: Mesorhizobium sp. WSM4836 (assembly GCF_055811815.1). NCBI lineage: Bacteria > Pseudomonadati > Pseudomonadota > Alphaproteobacteria > Hyphomicrobiales > Phyllobacteriaceae > Mesorhizobium > Mesorhizobium sp. WSM4836. Next base: position 7,463 of record NZ_JBVVQF010000002.1, on the reverse strand, counting down.
GACCGGGGGAGCGAATGGCACAAAACGCCGATACGTCGATCCGTCACGTCCGCCCCAATTTGACCGACTGCAAAGCGAGGGTTAATCCGACGCTGCTCCAAATATGACGCGGGCGCACCGGCGGCGGCCGAGCCTGCGCTAGGGGAACTGGCGCTAGGAGGAGGACAAATGGGGACGAGCATGAAAAGATTTCGTTTGGCTGTCCTGGGAGCGGCAGGAGCATCCGTACTTTGTACGTTCAATGCATTTGCAGCGGATACAACCAAGCAGCAGGACGAAGGTTGGACTATTACTGTCGCCCCGTATTTATGGGCATCAGGCATCAACGGAGAAAGCGGCCTCTTCGGATTCCCGCCTCAGGATGTCGATGTGAGCTTCAGTGACGTGCTGCAGCACCTCAAATTCGGCTTTATGGGAGTTTCGGAGGCCCGCAACGGGCGTTTCACCATCAGCACCGATATAGTCTACGCGAGGCTCAACGCCGACATAGACAGCCCCCGGGGGATCCTCGCTTCAAACGTTGATGCGACCGTGAGCACTTTCATGGGGACGGCGCTTGGCGGCTACAGCCTATATTATCAAGACGGGACGAATATTGATGTGGTGGCCGGCGCCCGCCTGTGGTCGGCCGACAACCGTTTCGAGTTCCACGGCGGCGCCCTTGACGGTACCTCAGCGAGCGACGGCGACACATGGGTCGATCCGGTGATCGGTGCCAAATTCAAGGCCAATGTTGGTAACGGAGTCTACCTGGCCGGCTGGGGCCTGATCGGTGGCTTCGGCGCTGGGTCTAAGTCCATGTGGGATGTAATGGGTGGCGCCGGTTATCATTTCAACGAAAAGACTTCGATGTTTGTCGGCTATCGAGCTGTGCACGACAATTATAGCCACGATGGTTTTGTGAATAAGGTCACTCAGCAGGGGCCGATGCTGGGTTTCACCTATCAATTCTCGGTCGCCCAATAGAGGATCGGCGTGCAGTGGCTGGTTCGTGGCGCGTGCGCTTAGCTGGACTGCCAAGTGACGGCGGACAGGGCGTCGGCTTGTATTCGAAACCGGTGTGCTTATTGGTCGGAACACAGAAATGCTGACCCTGAAGACTTGGCTCTTCAGGGAGGGGTGACGTTGATACCCCAAAAGCATTTACCCAGAAGGGGAGAAGGGCGGAGAGCATGAGTATCGATCGAGAATTCCCGGCTGAAGCCGGCACAAGCAACAAGATCACGCGGCGCGACGCATTGATGGCTGGAACGGCGGCTGCCGTTTCACGATTTGCCGCACCCCTTGGCCTTTCAGGCGCGCTCGCCGGCCTCGCCGGCGCTCAGGCGGCGGCCCAGCCCTCGCAGCCCAACATCGTCTACATCGTGGCCGACGACATGGGATGGGGAGACATCGGGTTCAACGGCTCGGATATCAAGACGCCGAACCTCGACAAGCTCGCCCAGGGCGGTGCACGCTTCGACCAGTTTTACGCCCTGCCCATGTGCACGCCGACGCGCGCAGCGCTAATGACCGGCCGCTATCCGCTGCGCTACGGGCTTCAGACAGGCGTCATTCCGGCGGCGGGCACCTACGGGCTCCCTGTGGACGAGTATCTCTTGCCGCAGGTCCTGAAAGACGCCGGCTACAAGACGTCCATGGTCGGCAAATGGCATCTCGGCCACGCCAAGCCGGAGTTCTGGCCGCGGCAGCGCGGCTTCGACTATTTCTACGGCGCTCTGGTTGGAGAGATCGACCACTTCAAGCATTCGTCCCACGGCGTGAAGGACTGGTATCGCAACAATAAGCCGCTCAATGAAAGCGGTTTTGACAACACCCTGTTTGGCAATGAGGCCGTCCGGGTTGTCGAGCGTCACGAGGGCAAGAGCCCGCTGTTCCTTTACTTGGCCTTCACCGCACCACACACGCCGTTCCAGGCGCCGCAGGAGTATCTCGACCGCTTCAAGGGCATCGCGGACGAGAACCGGCGCAAATATGCGGCAATGATCTCGGTGATGGATGACGGCGTCGGCAAGGTGGTTGCGGCGCTCGAAAAGAAGGGCATGCGCGACAATACCATCATCATCTTCCACAGCGACAATGGTGGCGTGAAGAACTCGCTGTTTGCCGGCGATTCGAAGGTCGGCGGCGAGTTGCCCGCCAACAACGGACCCTATCGTGACGGCAAGGGCACACTCTATGAGGGCGGCACCAGGGTCGCCGCACTCGCCAACTGGCCGGGCAAGATCAAGCCGGGCGTAGTCGACGGCACAGTCCACGTTGCGGACATGTATCCCACCCTTGCCGCCCTAGCCGACGCCAAACTGGAGAAGAACAAGCCGCTGGATGGCATGAATGTCTGGGACGCCCTGAGCGAAGCAAAGCCCTCTCCCCGCGGCGAGATGGTCTACAATGTCGATCCTCTGGCGGGCGCCGTTCGCAAAGGCGACTGGAAGCTCGTGTGGAAGGCCTCACTGCCGCCGAAGACCGAGCTTTTCAATCTCTCCGAAGACAAATCAGAAGCGCACGATCTCGCGGCGGCGAACCCCGACAAGGTGAAGGAGCTGCAAGGGCGCATCACCGAATTAGCAAGCGAGATGGCGCCGCCGCAACTGCTTATGGAAATAGTGCGGCTGACCTTCTTTGCGCCGCCCGTCGTCCCCGATCCGTCGACACTGCTCAGCTTGGGGGACTGACGGCGGTATGGGCAAGCCGATCGCGTTGCCGGTGCGCGAGGACATGGTGTGGATTCCTGGCCGCCAATTCCTGATGGGCTCGAACCACCACTATCCGGAAGAGGCGCCGGCCCATCGCGTTGTCGTCGACGGCTTCTGGATGGATCGCACGACGATCAAGAACAGTGAGTTCGGGCGCTTTGTCGAGGCCAGCGGTTACGTCACGCTGGCTGAGCGTCCGGCAAATGCCGCGGACTATCCTGGAGCCATCGCGGATTCATTGGCGCCGGCTTCAGCGTTGTTCGTCAAGCCGCCGCGCGGCATCGATCGCAGCAATCACTACAACTGGTGGGCCCACGTTCGCGGCGCGAACTGGCGACATCCGCGCGGTCCTGCCAGCAGCCTCAAGGGCCTTGAAACGCATCCTGTCGTCCATATCGCATACGAGGACGCGCAAGCCTATGCGAGTTGGGCGGGAAAGGCGCTACCGACCGAGGCCGAATGGGAGTTTGCCGCTCGCGGCGGGTTGGATGGCGCCGAGTTCGTATGGGGCGGCGAACTAACCCCTGGCGGACAGCATATGGCCAACACGTACCAGGGCGAGTTCCCATTCCGCAACGATTGCGAGGACGGCTATGAATGGACCGCGCCGGTCGGCTCGTTTCCGGCGAACGGCTATGGGCTCTACGACATGGCTGGCAATGTCTGGCAGTGGACCACTGACTGGTATCAGGAGCACGGGCAGATGGACAGCCCATGTTGCACGACGACCAACCCGCGCGGCGGCCAGCGCGAGGCGAGTTACCATCTTGCGACGCCCGATATCAGGATACCACGCAAGGTCACCAAAGGCGGGTCCTTCCTCTGCGCTCCCAGCTGCTGCCGGCGTTACCGGCCGGCCGCGCGCATGGCGCAGCCTGTAGACACATCCACATGCCACCTCGGCTTCCGTTGCATCAAGCGTTCGGCGTAAGGGAGCTTGCCCTACGGTCGACGAGCATCATCGCGCCGAGAGATCCGAGGTAAAGTAAAGGGACAATGATGACGCAGTCTCTGTTAATAAATAGGCGGGCCAATGGAAGTATCTCGACTCTGTTCCTGCTTGCGCTGACGGCGTGCGGAGGAGGGCCGGAAGGCGTCCTTGCGCCCATCTCAGCGAACCTCGTGTCCCCGGCGGCATCGAATGTGACAATGTTGGTCGCGACCAGCCGCAAGCCTTCCGGCGACCCGGCAACGCTGTTTACAGGCGAGCGCAGCCCGGCGCTTTCTCTGACCGATCTGACCATTTCAATTCCCCCGAACCGTGGACCCGGGACGGTCGAGTGGCCGAAAAAGCTGCCGCCCAATCCCCAAAAGGAATTCGCTGTTGTTGCTGTGAAGAGCCTGTCGATTCCCGAGGCTCACAATTGGCTGCACTCTCACAATTCGAACGGCCATGTTCTCGTATTCGTACATGGCTTCAACAACCGCTACGAGGATTCGGTTTTTCGCTTCGCGCAGTTTGTGAATGACTCAAGAGCCAAGGTCACGCCCATCCTTTTTACGTGGCCGTCGCGTGCGAGCGTGCTCGGCTATAATTACGACAAGGAAAGCACCAACTTCTCCCGCACCGCATTCGAGCGAACATTGAAGGCTTTGGTTGACGATCGCAGCGTTACGGAGGTTACCGTCATGGCCCACTCGATGGGAACCTGGCTCGCCATGGAATCGCTCAGGCAAATGGCGTTGGAGGACGGGCAGGTTTCGCCCAAGATCAGGAACGTCATCCTTGCATCTCCCGACCTCGATGTGGATGTCTTCGGGCGCCAGTGGACTGAACTCGGGCCGAAAAAGCCGAAATTCACCATCACTGTCTCACGCGACGATCGGGCGCTTGCTGTCTCGCGCCTGATCGCAGGCGATATCGATCGGGTTGGACAGGTTGATCCATCAAAGGAGCCGTACAAATCCAAGCTGCAGGCGGCAGGAATAACCGTTATCGACTTGACCAACGTGAAGACGGGCGATCGCCTGAACCACAGCAAGTTCGCCGAGAGTCCGGAAATCGTTCAGTTGCTGGGGGCACAATTGGCCTCTGGTCAAACCTTGACAGACTCGAGAGTGGGCCTTGGTGACGGGCTGGGCCTGGTGATTGCCGGCACGGTGGATACGGTCGGCAAAGTCGCGGCAACGACGGTCAGCACTCCAATTGCGGGCATTGAGAGGAAAAACAATCGCTCCCCACCGGACGATCTCGGAACAATTCTGAAGGGGGATCCGACAACTGAGTGATCCGTAGTCAACTCACCAAGGCTCGAGCAATCGTTTGTCGGAACCGCTATGGTCTGCCACTGCCCAACGCGTCGCTTCGCTAAGGAAGCCGGTAGATGATCGCGCGGTGCCGGTGACTACGCGCGGCTTGGAGGTCACACCATGAACAACGCACTGCGCCCTCGACTTTCAATACTGTCATGCTTCGTCCTTGCGCTCATTTACCTCTTTCACGGTGTGTCGTGGGCGCAAGAGGCGCCAATCGATCTGCCCCCGGCAAAGGCAAAGCAATTTCTCGACCTGTTGTCCGACCCGGAAGTGAAGGCGTGGCTCGAAGCCAAGATCCCTCCGGCGACGGAGCAGCCCGAAACTTCCGTGGTCGACACATTGTCGGGCTTGGAGACGAAAATCCGTGACCGTCTCGGCGCGCTCGGTGCAGCCATCCCGCGCGTGCCTGAAGAACTGGCCAACGCCTCCTCGATCATCTCGCGCGACGTGAACTCTGGGCGGCCTGGGCTCGTGCTGGGTATCCTCGCTATCCTGATTGCAGTCGGCTTCGGGGCTGAGTGGCTGGTCCGCAGAGCACTTGCAAGAGCGCGGAGCGCAATTTCCCAAGCAGATGCAGTGCAGACGATCCTCTTCGAGACAACCGCGCTGCTGACCTTCACCATCGCGAGCGCCGGCTCGTTTCTGGCGTTGGAGTGGCCGCCGTTGCTGCGCAGGATTATTCTGACGCTGCTTCTTGCCTTTGTCGCATTCCGTCTCGTTCGCGCTGCCGCCCGATTGTTTCTCGCGTTTGGCGGCGAGGCGAGTGAGGCATCAGCCGGACCGAGGCCGCTTTTCGAGAACGAAACATCGACCAGTTTCTGGCTTTGGCGGGTCAGCTTCGTCGCTGGCTTCCTGTTCTTCGGCTGGGCGATCGCCAGCTTTATGCCCGGCATTGGTTTCTCCAAGGAGGTTGCGGGGCTCGCCGCATTTCTGTTCGGGCTGGGCATCCTGGCGACCGCGATCGACGTCGTCTGGCGCCGGCCTGGCTGGCGCGGCTCATTGCTCAGGCGATCCCTGCTCACCTTGTTCCTGGTCGTGCTCTGGGTAGTCTGGGTCGCTGGCCTGATCGGCGTGCTCTGGATCGGCATATTCGCCCTTGTTTTACCGACCACCGTGCGCGGCGTGGCTGCCGCGGCAACTGCGTTGGTCGGCAGATCGAAGCGCAGCGGCGCGATCGGCGTGATCATAGAGGTTCTGGTCGTCAGAGGAGCGGGAGCACTTGTCATCGCCGGGGCCGTCGCCTGGCTCGCCTACATCTGGCGTGTCCGGGCAGCACAATTTGCCGGCAACGAAACCGCCGGCTTTCTGATAACCGGGCTGCTCAACGCCATCATCATCCTGCTGGTCGCGGACCTGCTTTGGCAGCTTTCGAAGGCCCTGATCGAGTATAGAATGAGCGTCGCGCCAACGGAGGTGAGCAGTGCCGATCAGCTAGCCCGCGCCGGCCGGCTGCGGACGCTCCTGCCGATCTTCCGCAACACGCTTGCTGTCTTCATCGCCGCAGTCGCAGTGCTGACGATCCTGTCTGGACTGGGCGTCCAGATCGCACCGCTGATCGCCGGTGCTGGCATCTTCGGCGTCGCCATTGGCTTCGGCTCCCAGACATTGGTCAAGGATGTTCTGAGCGGAGTTTTCTATATGCTCGACGACGCCTTCCGCGTGGGCGAGTACATCCAGAGCGGCTCCTACAAAGGAACTGTCGAATCGTTCAGCCTTCGCTCGGTGCGGCTGCGGCACCATCGGGGCCCGGTCTATACAGTCCCGTTTAGCGAGCTTGGCGCCATACAGAACATGAGCCGCGATTGGGTGATGGACAAGATGACGGTCAACGTGACCTATGATTCCAATGTCGAGTTGGCGCGCAAGCTTATCAAGAAGATCGGCCAGGAGCTGGCGGCCGATCCGGAGTTCGCGGCCGACACGCTTGAGCCGCTGAAGATGCAAGGCATCGACAGTTTCGGCGATTTTGCGATCGTGCTCAGGATGAAGTTGATGACCAAGCCCGCCACCCAATTCGGCATCAAGCGGAAGGCTTACATGATGATCAAGAAGGCCTTCGACGAGAACGGCATCAAGTTCGCCTTTCCCACCGTTCATGTCGAAGGCGGCTCTGAAGAAGCCGCCGCGGGGCATCAGATCATTCAAAAGATGCAGGCGGATGCGGTTACAGCCGCGGCGGTAGCCTGACTTTCTCGAACTAGACTAACCAAATGAGTACATGTTGATAGGAGTTGCCGACGACTTCAAACTAGCCTGAGTGGCACCCGCCCGTCATAGGGCTGAAGTTCATCGCGTGAAGGGCTGGAATGGTGGGTGCCGTCCGATAGGTGAGCCGTCGAATGGCAGCTTGGCCACCAAACGTTCCCGAAACTTGCCGGTCCGCTTGCGGCCCGAAACGCAACGTCTGAGTAGCAGTTCGGGCGATGACCGCTCTTGGCGGATATCGTTGAAAAAGTCGGCCGCGTCTCGGCCACGACATCGACTGATGTCAGGCCGTGAGCAGACGTCTTC